>NZ_JBXCJD010000003.1:0-352236 GCF_056786515.1 Sporosarcina sp. Y838
GTCCCACGCACCCGTACGTCCTACCATGGCTACTGATATATTAAATCCTATAAAAATAAGGTCAACCAGTAAAAACTGGTTAACCTTATAATACGAAAGCACCCGTTACTTGAATAAGGATTGCCTTTTTTAGTCATCAAAATTTTCATCATAAGGGTTCGCATACAAATCTATATCAAATTCAGCTTTTATACTATTTGCAAATTCAATCTGTTCGTTATCAATATGCAAACCAGGTGTATATCCATTTTCCATTATTATAACAATTGAGAAATGGCATTCCAGTTCATACTCCGTTTTCAACTGATTTATTAAAGCTGCTTTATTTTTTAACTGTCCTAAGATTTGGTCCATTTGCACTTTCACATCAAAGGAATCTTGATAACCTGTACTTAGTTCCCAAGCTGTTTCTAATCGATAATGGGTTTTCGTTGAAGTAACTTCTTGATTAAAGGGTCTTACGATGGTATCACCCTTTTTATAGGTTTCTGTAGGTTCAATTTCCAATGTTTCGGTCACATAATCAATTGGAAACTCATCTCCATACAAGCTGAAGTAAACCATTACTTGAGTTTTGTCCAAGTTAAACTTTCCCCTCCGATAGTTCTCATTTTCCATCTTTATATGAAAATTATTATATCATCCTTCTTGAACTAACCTGCCCCGTTAGTCGAATAAGGAAAAGGATTGCCGCAGCAACCCTCCATCTTCAACTCTTGCACCCGTTAGTGAAACAAAGATTTCTAATTACTTGTTAAAATTCAAATAGCTCTGCTTTTTCTTCTTTAGTCAAACCTGTAAAGAAAACTTTGTGTACTCTTAACTTCTTCTCCTTTTTTGGTAATACTTTTTCGTGCCAAGTCACTGCCATAGGAGTATGTTCAGGTTGAGCGTTAACCTTTTCTAGAAATAATTCATATTCGTTTAATATAGTTTCATCAATAAGAGATATATCTTTCTTTCTACTTTGATAATCTAATTCGGCTAATTGTGCTGCTGTAATATAACCTTCAATTCTTTTTACTACCCCATACTCTGATGGTGTGCGTTGACTGTTTAATGCTACAAAGAAATATTTATATTTAGGCAAACGAAATAGGCTCTTTTTTGTATCTCGTTTATTTGCGATATAAAGCCATTCCCCTTGATTAGCAAAACAATTAAATTCCTCAACATTAAAGGCTACTAACATTTTTTCATACTTTTTCATAAAGGACTCCCAACTATAATCATTTTTTATGAAAATCATATATAAATTGTACTCAACTTCCTACTACTCAACAATTTTTGTTCAACTAAACTGCCCCGTTAGTTCAATAAGAATAAAGAGCCCCTAAGAAGCCCCTGTTATTCAACTAAAGCATCCGTTAGACCAATAACAAAAAGGTCACCCCATTTCAGTAGCATAATCGGAAGCCTCAAACTTTTTGTCCCCAAAAAGAGAACCTGTTAGCTATAGCACCGATCCTTTTACATTAACGTTTACTTTCCCGAATATAAAATAGCTAATTTAATTATTTCTCTCTCAAATCAAAACGAGCTATTTCTTTATCTTCAAAAAATACGATTAAAGTGGCATCTAAAGCATTATCATTAATTTTCTTTAATTGTTCCTTTGATGGTACAAGAAATCGAACGTTGGGATTTTCTTCGCTTACACCTAAATCATAGTGAAGAGTAAATTTCCCCTCTTGATCAAGCTTAATAACTGATTCATAGGTTTCACCGTAACCCATTCCACTTTCGTCATATTCGGATGGATTAAAAATATTAAAACCAATTATTGCTTTGGATGAAGCAACTAAATCGTCATTAGGCTCAATTTTTATATCTAAACCCTTGTTAGCTGGATCTCCAATTTTTTTATTTCCAATATTTTTAATTGTAAACTCATAGTACAATGCGGTTGGCACAAGTTCCTGCCCCTTTTTATCGCCTTCAGTTATACCTATGGCACCAACCCGATTGATATCATTAACAATATCTACACTTGCACTCACAAGTTCAACGGATGGTTTAGAAGAGCAAGCAGTTAAAAGTATAAAAAGAGATATAAAACCTAAAAGTATAATAAATCGTTTCAATTATATTCCCCCTTTGTAATAGACCTCACTTATAATATTATCAGAATCCTTTAGGGATTTATGTAAAACAAAAAATATTCAAAACCTTATCTACAAGTTATTTTCTTTTGTATAGAAAATAACTTGATAATTGTATATGGTATAACCGTTAAAACAGCATAGTGAATCTCCTGTCAGCAGCTATTGCGCAAGATAATATCTTTGCTAGAAACTATTTGTATCCCCCCTATTAGTTAATTTCTCCAATCTTCTTCTGAACTTCTTCAACTAACCTGCCCGTTTGTTGAATATAAAAAAAGAGCTCCCTAAGAAGCTCCTGTTGTTGGACTTAAGCACCCACTAGTTTAACAAGTAAACTTAATTTTTTTTCTCTTTTTCAAAATAGAAACCAGTCTCTTTTTCTTGTGGAACAAACCCTTGTTGAGCTGACATATTTTCTGCCATTTCTTGCTCTTTCGCTGTTATAACTGTAGAAACATCTTTTCCTTCAGCTTCTTCAGCTAACATACTTTCTCTAGTTTCTTGTACCTCTCTTGTTATTACTTTGTTTTGATCTCCGCTATTAATGCCTGTTTGTCCAACTTCTACTTTTGGTTGTTCATTTTGTGCAAATACCTTTGTGCCTTGCAAGTCTTTCGTAAAACCAATTGATAGTGCGAGAACTCCTACAAAACCAAGAATAAGAACTGATTTTCTTTTCATAAATAAACCTCCCAATATTTCCCCAACTTTTTACATCCTATTATTGTAATTATATTAACATGAATAAATTATTTATCCTAGTTCAACTATTCTTTCGATTTGGTTTACCAATCTTTTCCCCTATACTCTAATGGTATAAATAAATTCTCTACGGTAATTCCCAAATTCCTAGCAATATCAAAAGATAGAGCGTTTTAAGGTCGTTAGGGCGCGCTGTTTCAGTTGACTACGAACGGATCTGAATGCATTGAAGAAACCTATATACGAACGCCCTGTGCAGTTTAACGACTGCTTGAACCGTATTGTGTTATAGAACGATGAGGTTTTTGTCTTTCTGATTGTACAGAGGTGAATGCTATGTCAATCTCTGCGACTTTACAAAATCCTATATCTATCTCTCTGACATAATTTTTTTGTAATTTCCGCAAAAATCAGGTCGTCTCACGCGAATGAAACTAACCTTTGTGGTATCAAGGGATATGAGCATTTCTCGTCTCAATCCCTAAAAAGTTATCTCAATCTCTAAGATGCTATGTCAAACATCGAAAAGGATTACAAACACCAAAATCCATCATCCTATAAAAACAACCGACAGGATCCTTGGAGTGAACAGTAGTTAATACCAAATGACCGGTCAATGCTGCTTGAACTGCGATTTTAGCGGTTTCACTGTCTCGAATTTCACCTATCATGATCACATCAGGTGAATGGCGCAATATCGCTTTAAGGCCAGCGGAGTATGTCATGCCGGAACGCTCATTTACTTGAATTTGTAGAAGATGTGAATGATTATTTTCAACAGGATCTTCCAATGTAATCACATGTCGCTCAAGATTATTTACACAATGGGCCGTTAAAGAATAGATAGTAGTCGTCTTTCCACTTCCAGTCGGACCGGTCAATAGAAGCAGTCCCTGCGGCTCAGACATCGCCTGACGCAATTTATCTGCCCATTCTTTCTCCATACAGAGCTCGTCGATGGAAACAATCCGGTCATGCCTTTGCAGCCGAATGACAACACTTTCTTTCATTTGAATTGAAGGGATTGTTGATACGCGAAAAGAAAAATTTTCTCCTTGGAATTGTTTGTGAAATGAACCACTTTGGGGTTTACGTTTATCGCTGATGTCGAGTGAGGACAAAAATTTGTAAAATGAAATCATACGGCCCGCTAACTGTGGGGGAATTGTTCCAGACCGGTCCAGTTTCAAATCTTTTTTGAAGGATATATCATATCCTTCCTTCGTGGGGATAAGGTGGATATCTGAAGCTTCATATTTAATCGCTTTTTCTAAGAGTTGAAAACTTTTCTGTTCTACTACGTTGTCATTTCTAATCATTAAACACCCCTCTTTCTTTTTTAAATGCAACGGTATTTAAATGCTTAATAGGTTGAATAATCTGCATTCAACCTATGTCATATTATACGATTTCGAATTGCAGATTGGAATACTTTCCTTCAAAGTCGAATTGTGTATCGCGGAAAAGAAGGGATATTTCATATTTGGCCTTTTTTTACCTAGTAAATCTCATTTTTCATAAAAATACAGCTTATACACGTCTTTGTCACAATGAAAGAACGATTGGAGTTTACATCTGCAGTTGTTATCCTTTATAATGAATGGGAGCTTATTGTAATGTTTTATTAAGGAGGGACGCACATGGATAACATGTTTAAGTTGATGGGCTTCTGGACTGGTATTTTCGCAGTAATGTTTTATATTGGAGACATGCTGCCAGCCGCACTTCTTTTTGTTGCGAACACAGGGTTCTTCCTACTACTTGGATATTTGAACCTGACAGAGCGTATGTACATGTACCTATTCGGAGCTTATCTGATGGTGTTTATGGTTGGTTTCAGCTACTACTCAACGTTTATTCACGTACCTGGCGCTGGCCACTAATAGTACATACAAAAAAACAGCCTATTTCTGGCTGTTTTTTTGTTTTAAATGAATCATTCGCTTAAAATCCGTTCAAAAAAGGGTTTGAGTCTTTTTCATCCCCGGGATTAGTTGGAGCTCCATGTCCAGGGTAAATTACAAAATCATCATCTAAAGATAATAACTTGTCATGAATAGATGTAAGTAAAACTCCCGTATTTCCTCCAGGTAAATCCGTCCTACCAACACCTTGCTTGAATAATGTATCTCCTACAATCGCGAAGCGAGATGATGTAAAGACGTACGAAACACTTCCTGGAGAATGGCCAGGTGTATGCCTTGCCTCAAAGGTAAATGGTCCAATAGACATTATTCCTTCATTGAAAATAATTTCATCTGCTTTTTTGCAATATATATCCGGTAGTTGTGGATATTTGGCAGATCCATTCAGTTTTGGATCCAGGAGCCAATCTTGCTCCTCTTCATGAATATAGACTGGAATGTTATAGCGATCTCTAATACTCTCAACTGCTCCGATATGATCGAAGTGCCCATGAGTCAGAAGAACCGCAATCGGGGTTAGTTCCTTGCTTTTTATCTTATTAATAAGCCGTCCACTTTCTTCACCAGGATCTATGATTAGGCAATTACCCGCTTCATCACTTATGATGTAACAATTTGTCTGTATCGGTCCAAGCGAGTATGTATTGATTTTAAGCATGGCCTCCACCTCCTTCAAAACATATTACGCAAGATGAAATACAATTTCAAATAATCGTCACTTATATACCTCGACAAAAATGTTTGGAAACAGTACAATAGAAGAGGAATATCGCTAAATCGGCATTCATTTTTTATTGTTGAAAGGAGTGTCATCCCTATGAACTTATTGATGGTCATTTTTGGACTCATCGCAATCTTAGCGGTTGTTGGTACAGTCCAAGCATTCAAGCAACGAAACGCTTTAAGTATTTTATTTAATCTTGGAGCTGCAGTTATTTTCGGCGGCTTCACAATTGCTACACTTGTTTTTCAAGGGTTCCCACCTACTGCATAATTAGAACAAAAAGACTCTCCTGCGTTAATTCGCAGGAGAGTCTTTTTTTGAATAGAACTATTAACTTCTCAAAATATAGTCAATTCACAAATCCATCCGGGTCGTGCTTTAGCAGACGCCCAGTCTCAGTGTTCTATCATTCAGTAAAATTTAGCCACAAATTCTCAACCGCGGAAACTACATCAATCAAATTTTCCGAGGAATTGCCTGTTAAACATTTTTCTCCCGAAGGTGAACAACGAAGAAGGCCAGATGCGATTTCATCAGCTACAACATCTTGACGTCCTTCAGTTACTCGTATTAGTCGATAGGGTGAAAGGAGTTCATCAAGTTGCCCCCCCTCTACAGGAGAAGAAAGCAATACGGTATCCTTTGAAATCCATTCAACTTTAGGGATAACCCATTCCGAATAATTACTAATAACAGGCATCATCCATTCAGAACGAATCTTTCCGTCCTTGTCCATAATGGAGTAATGCGCATCTGTCTCCTCATTCACTGTAACAACAAGCAGTGACTCTTCATATGTATCAAAATAAACGACTTCATCCACCTCTAATTGGTCCCATTTTTCAGTGGCGGGCTCAAAAATATGTATTTCTCCTCCATCAAGTATGTGCCCCTCAATTTGACTGACTGCAACCTTGTCTTTGCCAAGCCATTTCGGAAAAGGATCTTCTATCGCTAAAAGTTCTAGAGATTTCTTTTCCCCATTATATAATAGCAAATCGAATGTCCAATCTTCATGAAAAGCTGTGAAAAGGATGAGTGATGGATCGATATCGTTCCATTCAATTTCCAGCTCTGTGGATGCAACTTTAATTTCATCATGTATCGCGCCATCCATACTGACTATCTTAATTATTGCAGACGTGGAATTATCGCTAGTATGTAGTAAAAAATAATTCTTAGAAGGGTGGATTAGAACATCAATAATTATAGAACTTTCTTCATAAACAATATCTGATTGACCTGATTCCAAATCAAATGTTTTCAATAGATAAAGCCCATTTTCCTTTTCGACATAGACAATCTTGGTCTCTGTTAACCAATCCACTACAAAATGGAACTTTGCGGAGTCAGCTGTTAATGTCTTACTAATTTCTTTTTCTTTCACTTCTTTAAACGCATTTTCTTCAAGGTCTTTTGAGTTTTCAATGATTTCATCAGTCTCTTCTGTACATCCTGTTACCAACAGGAGTGCTACACAAAAGATGAATAACCTTTTTCTCACCGCGTCTCCCCCTTTTCCGTATTTAGGTTAAAAAAAGGCTGCACGGAGAGTTCCGTGCAGATCCAATTCACTTTTATTCTTTACTATTTACTGCAGGTAAATTTGTCTGTTCATCTTTAAATCTAAGTAAGTCTCCGTTAATAATCATATCCGAATAATTAAGCTCAGTCATAGCACGTTCAATAAACGGCTCACACTCGCTTATATCAGTTTCCTCTTCGGTTTCACTATCATAACAAACCTCTTGCGTGTAGACATTTTTATCAGTTACAAAACGTCCATCACGGAAAATTGTAAATGGTTCATGACTTGGAGAGAAGATGTCAGCACCAAGTTGCATATCATCCTTGGTATCTATACCCATTAAGTGAAGAATTGTAGGTTTCAAGTCTACTTGTGATGAAACTTGGTCAACTGTTTTTCCTTTTCCATGACCCGGAATATGGATATACAGTGGAACCCTTTGCAGTTTCGCATTATCAAAAGGTGTAATCTCTTTGTCCAAGTACATTCCCATTGCCTTATTATGATTTTCGGAAATGCCGTAATGATCGCCATACATGACGATAATTGAATTATCATACAAACCGTTTGCTTTCAAGTCATCGAAGAGAACTTTGATAGCCTCATCCATATATCGCACGGCTTGGAAATATCTATTCAATGTGGCTGAATTGGATGTATACTCTGGAATAAGTTTATCTTCTTCATCCAATGTGAATGGATGGTGGTTAGTTAATGTAAGCAATCTCGAATAGAAAGGCTGCGGCATATCTTTCATAATGTCCACTGACTGTTCTAAGAATGGTATGTCTTTCATACCCCAGTTGACTGCTTGCCCCTCACCCACACTGTAACTTTCTAAATCATAGAATTTATCGATTCCTAGAGAGTTATACATGATATCTCTATTCCAGAAACTCCGATTATTTGCATGCATTACATTTGTGAAGTAATCTTCTTCGCCAAGTCTTTCAGCCATTGAATTGTACGTATTTCCACTATTCGTGAAGAATACTGCGCTACCATTTCTAGGGTAAAGTGAATTTTCAAGAATGAACTCTGAATCCGACGTCTTTCCTAAACCGGTGTTATGATAAAACTCAGGAAAATAGAATGTATCAGGATCCTTCGATAATTCGTTTAAAAATGGTGTAATGACATGTCCATCCATCTCTTCATTAATGACAAACGACTGTAAGGACTCTAGAGAGATGGCAATTACATTACGACCTTCCGCAGCACCAAACATCTCTGGATCGGGAGCAGCGTAGTTCGCATTAATATAGTTACTTACTTCGACAAGTTCACTGCCATCTGCAAGCGCACGTTGAGCGTGGGTCTTGGACTGAATAAACAAATCATAAATATGGTAGTTATACGTTCCGATATTTTTCACGAGAAGTTCTCTATCAAAACTACGTGTTAATAATTGTGGTCTTTCCATTTCGGCAAGGCCCAAATTCACCATCATAATTGCAGCTGACATGACAAAGTAAAGTTTGCGTGCAATTTTACTCCGTTGTTCAACGCTATTATTTTTCGGAATAAAGCGGATTGCCAACAAGATGATTAGCACGTCCGTGAAAAAAAATATATCCGTTGCATGAATATTGGCAGTAACCGATGATGTAAGATCACTGAAGTTACTCGTTTGAAATAGAACAGGTACAGTAATGAAGTCATTAAAGAATCTATAAAAAACTGCATTACTAAACATAATAATTGAAGTTAACATACTTACTGTAAGTAAATAGAAGTTACGTCTTTTCGTACTCTTGATGAATAGCGCAATACCATATACGAATAGAAGAAAACTAAGAGGATTCAAAAACAGAATGAATTCCTGCATCATATTATCGATTTTCATATTAAAACTTGTAATATAACCGAAATATGTTGTTAACCATGTTGCGACAATTGCGACGATGAGTACGGAATGTTTAGGCCATACTATTTTTTTCATTCCTTCTCTTCCTTTCAAAAAAAATGATATAAAAACAAGTCGTTCTTAATCTTACTACATTTTAGACGTTGTAACTGAGCAATAGTTTCACAATACGTTGAAAAAAAGTCCATGAGAATGATATTCCCAGTCCCTATTTCATAATTTAGCTGCTTCTTGACGTAATATGAGGATAGCTTTCAAGTAGTCTTCCTTCATCAGGAGTCCACTTTCGTATAAGTCCTTTACTTCGGATTGTACAAAATCAATATCATCAATTTTATTTCCTGTATAGACATATATGCCAAATCGCTTTAGTAATTGGAGGACCCCATAAAAGTCTTTCACTCACAGTCTCCTCCATTTTGGCTGATGATAACCTTTTCTTCGGTAAAAATTTTATTGACAGGAACATCGTGGGATTCAATAGGGACCTCTTGACCTGTCTGACATAAAAATGCCAATGATAATGTAGCACCTTTAAAATCGCTCATGTAACGGTCATAATAACCCCCACCAAAACCAATTCTGTAACCCTCATCGGAAAAAATTACGCCGGGTACAATTTGCAAATCAATTTCATGTTTTGCAACAGGAACCGTTTCTTCGATAATTGGTTCCAAAAGATTGACATAGACCGTTTCTAAACTGTTGAACGTAGTTATAGAACGAAAATCCATTTCACGGGTTGCATGCAAACATTTAGGTACAGCAATTCGTTTCCCAGTTTTCCAAGCCGCTTCGATAAGCGCACGTGTGTCCACTTCGGGATAACGAGAAATCGTTATCCCGATTGTGCCCGCACTTTGAAATTCATCCGATTCAAGTACTTTTTGAGTAATTTCCAACGACTTCTTTTTGTGATCTGCGTTGCTCATATTATTCAATGTAACTAGCATTTGTCTCCTCAAAAAATCTTTACTCAATTTTCTTACCCCCAGTTCTGAAATGAAAAGACCAAAACCGATGAAGGTTTTGGTCTGAGCGATTATTTCGTTTCACGATGCAAAGTTTGTTTCTTTTCACGTGAGCAGTATTTTTTCATTTCAATCCGTTCTGGATTGTTACGCTTGTTTTTCTTTGAAATATAATTGCGCTCACCGCATTCTGTGCAAGCAAGTGTAATATTTACGCGCATTGTTGGTCCCTCCCACTCATCAGGAATGTAAAATTTTATATGAGCATGATTTATACGACTAATTAAGTGTACCACATCAGAAGTATATGTCCACTAGAAAGATTGAAATTACCATAACGAAATGCATATGGTAAAATGGTAGCAAAAGAAGCAAGCAAAGGAAGTGATGAAATGGACATTCCGATAATTCTTCTTGTTATTGGACTTATAAGTATACTGGCATCATTTTTTATCGGTAATTCTGCGTCCCACTATGCGGACGAATTGGAGAAAGTTTCAATTAGTCTCCACCAAGAAACGAATAGCCTAAAAAAAAGAGTTAAAACTATCGAAGAAGAGTTAATGATTGGTGCCGGTTCTCTACCTTCAAGCAATACAGCTAAAAAGCAAACAAAGCCAGTACATGAAATCATCGTTAACCAAATCTTGTCTTTACATTCCCAAGGATATTCCGTTAATGATATTGCTAAACGCTCTTCCTTAACAAACGGAGAGGTAATCGCAGTATTGCAATCTAGAGGTGTGGTTTCATGATAAAGGATATGCTACGCATACTCGGGACCGCGTGTATTCTTGCCGGTGGGATTCTCTATTTCATCAACGAAAGCGAACGTATAACTCCTTCCAAAGCACAGCAACCGCAAAGTGAAGTCGTAGAACTTCGAGAGGAACTCGCCAAAACAAAAGAACAATTAGCTATCGCTCAAACCATATCTACAGTTAAGGAGCCTGACCTAGCAAAAAATGAGGAGAAAGCGAAAGAACAGCAAGATGGTGTAACTGAAAATAACTCCCCAACCACAGACACTGCTATCAGGACAATCTTAATGATTGAATCGGGTTCGAATTCTGCAATCGTCTCAGCTGATTTGGAAAGAATGGGTATTATAGAAGATGCATCCATATTTGATGCCTTTCTTGCTGGTAATGGGCTAACGGGTAAAATTCAGATTGGTGAACATAAAGTAGATTCGTCAATGGATTTCCATGCTATTGCTAAAGAAATAACGACTGTAAAATAGATAGTAGGGAAACCATTTTTCTGGCTTCCCTACTTTCTTTCTATTTACCAGTTTCCACTTCAGGTGCCTGGATGATTGGTTGAGTTACGCTTGGTGTGATTCCTTCTGAAGCCCTTGTTGCCTTCAGCGTGAAATATTTGTCCACAGCTTGCTGAATAATTTCATTCTGCGCATATGGATAGCTTCTCTGATTTGTCGATATGTTAGGAATTATGATTGCATATGCAATTTCAGGGTTTTCAAAAGGGGCAAAGCCGACATGTGATAAATTAATTGTCGGTTTTCCTGAACTGAATGCTTGTGCGGTTCCCGTCTTCCCACCGGCATCATAATCTTTTCCGGCAAAGAGATTCCTGGCTGTCCCGTTTTGACCGTAATAGACATAGTGCATACCGCGCTTCACTTGGTTGATCTCCGCTTCGGTATTTTTTATTCTGTTTAAAACCTTAATGTCCGTCTCCTGAATAAGAGGGCCTAGAGTTTTTCCATCTTCAGAAGGTTCGCGAATCTCCTTAAGTACCTTAGGAGCTATCCGATAGCCGCCATTTGCGATCGTAGAGACAAACTGGGCGAGCTGAAGTGTTGAATAAGTATCGAACTGCCCAATGGATAAATCCATTAAAATACCTATTGAATTACTATCGCCAATCAGGCCGCCTGACTCACCCGGTAAGTCAATACCGGTTTTTGTTCCAAGTCCGAAAGATGCGAATGATTGTCGAAACGTGTCAAATGCATTTGCTCTAATACGTGCCGAATCTTCAGAACTATAGTTAGAATTCGCCAAGGCCAATGCAATACGGAACATATATACGTTTGAAGACCTACCGATTGCTTCAATATCATTTACAGCAACCCTACCGTTTTGATTAAACAGTGATCTTTTTGTAAAACCACCGATTCTAATTGGTTCATCTATCTTCGTTTCGCCGATACGTGCCACATTTTCCTGATACCCCGTTAGAAGCGTCGCCATCTTGATTGTTGAACCCGCTTCATGGAGTGCAGTGAACGTACCAAATGCATAATCCCAAATTTCGAGCTTACCTGTTTCTTTATTAGTAACGACTTGCTTTCCAACAAGTGAAAGAACCTCGCCATTATTAGGATTCATCATAACTAAGAAAGCCTTTTCCAGTTCCCCCGAATTTGGTCCCCTTTTCAATTCCAAAAGTTTATCAGACACAACTTTCTCGAGTTCCTGTTGCAGTTCACTATCAATCGTTAATATTAAATCCTTACCGGGTTCGCCTTCGTTTATTGTCTTTGTTTCGACGACACGGCCGCTGCGGTCTTTAATATTCTTCACAATTGTTTTCTGTCCTTTTAGCAGTTCTTCATAATATTGTTCGATGTAACTTCTTCCAACCCTGTCATTCCTGGAGTAATCCCTTGCCAAAAAGTAATCTTCCCTTGATTTAGGAATACCTTCTATCGGACTTGTAGTTGATCCAAGTATCGTATTATCTGATTTCTTAACTCTTTCCCAGTCCGTCGTTGTATCGACACCTGGCAATTCTCCAAGGCGCTCGGACACTACTGCGAATTCCTCTTCCGAGACATCTCCACTTTTAACGATTTGCGGAGAATAAGCATAACCTGACATCATTTCCCTGTAAATCGCCAACACCTCAAGATCTTTTTCAGAGAAAGAATCTATTTCCTTTTTCGTAACTCGTTCTCGTGTAAGTCCATTTATCTTCCGCTGAACTTCCATTCGTGAAAGTGAACTATCCTTCTGAAGCGTCATCAATTCTTTTTCAGAAACTTTTTTAACTGCTTCTTCGGGATGATTTAATATCCAAAAGTCCCTTTTATCGCCCATTGTTATCCTTTTTGTATCTTGTTCAATCAATTCGGATAGTTTTTTAGCGATATTCAGCATTTCTAGCGAACTGGTAGATGTCGTCTTCGTATATGTAATGGCATTTTTCGGATCATTATCAACTAGGACATGCCCCATTCTATCAAATAACCTGCCCCGAGGTACGCTTGTATTAACAGCGATTTCTTCCGTTCTTTCCAGCGCACGGGAATAATCTTCACCTTTGACGATTTGTAAATAGCCAAGACGGAAAATTAACATTGAAAACAGGATAAAAATAGAAAAGAATAGGAAGTTCATCCGGAAAGCGATATGTTTCCGTTGGCGTATTTTAGCTTGATCCGCCTTACCTATCTTCTTTTTCATATTGTCCTCCTTTCTTCGTTTATCCATGTTGAATTATAACATTCAAAAATGGAAAAGCACACATCTTGACGAACAAGATGTGTGCTTGGTTCCTTTTCATCGAAGAATTAAGTAGAATAAAAATTAATTACTGAAACGTTTTGCTACCGCATCCCAATTAACAACATTCCAGAATGCTGAAATGTAGTCAGGACGACGGTTTTGATAGTTCAAGTAATATGCGTGTTCCCAAACGTCAAGACCAAGAAGAGGCGTTTTGCCTTCCATGATTGGTGAATCTTGGTTTGGAGTTGACGTGATTTCAAGCTCTCCGCCGTTTAGTACAAGCCAAGCCCATCCAGATCCGAAACGAGTTGCTCCTGCTTTAGCAAACTCTTCCTTGAATGCATCAAAACTACCGAATTTCTTATCTATCGCTTCCGCTAGTGCACCTGAAGGATTACCGCCGCCTTCTGGTGAAAGTAGTTCCCAGAATAGTGAGTGGTTCGCATGTCCTCCGCCATTGTTGCGGACAGCAGTACGTTTGTCTTCTGGAACTGCATCAAGATTCGCAATTAGATCTTCGATTGATTTGTTTAGAAGTTCTTCATTTCCTTCTAGTGCGTTATTCAAGTTCGTCACATATGCATTATGGTGTTTCGTGTGGTGAATTTTCATCGTTTCTTTGTCAAAGTGTGGTTCAAGTGCATTTTCTGCATAAGGTAGTTCTGGTAGTTTGTAAGCCATTTGTACATTCCTCCTCGAGAGATTCATAAATACGTTACGCATTCAACATTAGCAAAATTATTGAAAACGTTCAAACAAAATGGACTATTACATCATTTTTTATCTAACATAGAATACAAATACAATAATCATAATAACCATAACCAGCCCTTTTGTCACCACTGAAGTCAAAAATCCGACTAGCGAACCAATACCTGTTTTCACCGCCTGCTTCACTCCCGCGCGCGATACGGCTAGTTCTGCAATGACTGCTCCTAGAAATGGGCCAATTAAAATACCCGCAACCGGAATAACAAAAGGACCAATTAAAAGTCCGATTGTACTTCCCCACATACCAGCCTTAGAACCACCGAATTTTTTCACACCGACGAGATTCGACAATGTATCTGCGCCGAACAACAAGATAACGAACAACATTTGAATAATCCAAAACCATATAGTCATTCCGTCAAATGTATCGATAAATCCATATAGGAGGAAACCTCCAACTATAAAGAGGGCTGACGGAATGATTGGATATACGAGTCCGGCAAAAGCAATAATAAACATAGCAATCGCAACAATCCAACCTACAAACTCCATAAATTCATCCCCCTAAAAACGATTATGCTCTGTTTCCAAGAATTGCTTCCGCGATATTCACAGCATGGTCACCGACTCGCTCTAAATTAGAGACAATATCTACAAACACCATTCCCGATTGCGCTGTACAACGACCCTCATTTAGCCTTAAAATGTGATTCTTTCTGAATTTCCGTTCCATCCTATCAATGAGAACCTCTTTTTCAGCCACCATTCTGGCCAAATCAACATCATTCGAGTTAAGTGATTCGACGGCTTTTTGAACTGTTTCAATCGTTAATGTGAACATTTCAGTTAAGTCATCCATTGCATCTGCTGTCAGTTTAACTCGGTTTACATCGCGGTAATCAATAAGTTCTACAATGTTTTCGAAGTGATCACCTATCCGCTCAATATCACGCACAGTATCCATAAGCATGAAGTGACGTGCAGATTCTACCGGCGAAATACTTACTGTTGTAATCTCAACTAAATAGTCTGTAATTTTTCGATCAAGGTTATTGATGGCATCTTCAATTTGATATGCCGTCTCCGCATGTTTTTTATTGCCTGTCTTTAAATACTCAAAAGACTCTTGCAAACCACGCACCCCAAATTCACCCATTCGAATAATTTCTTCTTTCGCTTGTCCAATTGCAACAGCTGGTGATTGTTCTATAAAATGCCTGTCCAGATGTTTCGGTTTGTACTCGATCGTAACATCTTCACCGGGAATCAATTTTGTAACCAACCAAGCCCAAGCTCCAATTAAAGGAAACTGAATAATCGTATTCACAATATTGAACGTACCGTGCGCAAAAGCAATTTGCATTTTATTTTCAAGATCGAGTACATCTGATAACCACACTATATATGCCGTGAAAGGTACCAGTAACAACATAAAGATAATTGTCCCAACAATATTAAACAATACATGTGTAGCAGCTGCACGCTTTGCCGCTACTGATGCGCCGATTGACGCAAGAACCGCTGTTATTGTCGTTCCAATATTATCACCAAATAGAATTGGCAGAGCTCCGTGAATGTCTACAAGATTTTCAGCGTAAAGACCCTGTAAAATCCCAACCGTAGCACTCGAGCTTTGAACAATTAGTGTAAATACCGTTCCAACAACGACACCTAACATTGGTTGGTCACTCATGGAAACCATAAGATCCGTGAATGTTTCCAATTCCCTGAGAGGCTTCATACCACCACTCATTAGTTCAAGGCCCAGGAATAGACCTCCAAAGCCAAAGATGACTTCACCCAAGTTTCTAATTGAGCTCTTTCTAATGAAAAAGATTAGAAATGCACCAACAGCCATAATTGGAAGTGCATACGCCCCTACATCTAATCCGATGATAAAAGCCGTAACCGTTGTCCCGATATTTGCACCCATTATCACGCCAATCGCTTGACGAAGTGTCATGAAACCGGCACTGACAAGTCCCACCGTAATGACAGTCGTACCTGAACTAGACTGAATCAAGACTGTAACAATAATTCCGACCAATACGCCCATGAACGGGTTCGTCGTGAAACGATCAAGAATTGCACGCAACCTATCCCCGGCTGCTTTTTGAAGTCCGTCTCCCATATACTTGATTGCGAACAAGAAAATTCCGAGTCCACCAAGAAACTGGAACAACATCTCCTGCCAGTTAACTTCCATTATGCAGTCGACCTCCATCTAACTTTATATAGTGCATCTTATTATGGGAATAGCTGTATCGAATTGTAAATAGAAGCAATCCAAACTTTACAATCCCTTTACAATCAGTTTTAGAAGTGTCATCATACTGTCAGATATTGTTGTGGACAAAATGATAGAATTAGAATAGATGGAGGAGGTAAAAAATGAAGTTCCACCAGCTATTTAAAGCATCCCTATTTGAACCCAAAAAACTAGCTGCATTCCGCTTACTTCCGATTGGCAAGGTGTTCAGCTATATATTCATTTTTGTTGCTCTTTTTACAACCCTCTCATTCATACGTTACCTGGGAGGGAACGAGGTTCTCTTCGAGGCCTCACCCGAACAATTGGAACACGGTGAAACAATTGGCGGACTGGTCTATCCAATGGCCTTCCTGCTCCAACTCGTCATCAGCACTTCCTACATATTCCTCAGGGTTAGTCTTTTTGGATTAATAGGAATAATTGTGTTGAAACTGATGAAAAGACGTGGTGAGTATCGTCATATGTGGAGAACTTCTGCTATTGCGATTACCTTACCAATTCTTATGACGATAGGACTCGATTTCTTGCCTGCACTAAAGACCTTCAGTACAGTAATCACATTTTCTATTCATCTAGCATATATCGCAGCGGCGGCTAAGTATTATCCAAAAATAACTAGATGAATATTCCCCCCATACGTGCATATAGTGGCGGAAGGGGGAATTTCCATGAGAATACTACTACTCGCAGTTTTACTTTTTGTAACGTTCCATTTCATCCGAATTGATCTAGTGGAAGGCACTATCCCACTCGCTTCTTTTAAGAATGAACAAAAACAATGTGAAGAAGAAAAAAGTACATCCATAACTGTTACGACAGTTGCTGGGGACACTATTGAAACGCTATTTGCACTATACCCGGATACTGAATCCAGTTTCATCGATAGGTTGTCTTCCTTCTATTCCTTTAATCCTCATCTTCAAAACCAGCAGATTATTGGCGGAGAAAAAGTTGTTCTACCACTATCCAGCTTGCTAACGGAGAAGTGTGCAGGTTCTAATTGATAAGGGTTGTCCCTTGTCTTTTTGGCATGAAGATTGCTAAAATAGTTATAGTTATAAGGCTAATTGCCAACTAAGGAGAGAAACAAATGAGTGCAATGATAAATAGAAAGAACACACGTCCCGTAAAAGTCGGTAATTTGACTATCGGGGGGAGCGATGAGCTATTCATTCAAAGTATGACGACTACCAAAACGCATGACATTGAAGCGACAGTAGCAGAAATTTTGCGCTTGGAAGAAGCAGGGTGTCAAATCGTACGAGTTGCCTGTCCGGACGAACGTGCAGCTTATTCAATCGGTGAAATAAAAAAACGGATTAACATTCCTCTCGTTGTCGATATCCATTTCGATTACAAGTTGGCGTTAATCGCGATTGAACAAGGTGCCGATAAGATTCGCATCAATCCTGGAAATATCGGTAGACAAGCCAAAGTCGAAGCAGTCGTCAACGCTGCAAAGGCAAAAGGCATTCCGATTCGAATCGGTGTTAATGCCGGTTCACTTGAAAAGAAAATTCTTGAAAAGTACGGGTATCCAACTGCTGATGGTATGGTAGAAAGCGCTTTGCACCATATCAAAATTCTTGAAGACCTCGATTTCCACGACATCATTGTGTCATTGAAAGCTTCAGATGTAAATTTAGCGGTCGAGGCCTATCAAAAAGCGGCGGCAGCATTCGACTATCCATTACACCTGGGCATCACGGAGTCTGGAACACTATTTTCAGGGTCTATTAAAAGCTCTGCCGGTTTAGGTACACTTTTATCCGCAGGCATCGGCAACACGATGCGAGTCTCATTAAGTGCTGATCCTGTTCAAGAAATCAAAGTAGCTCGCGAGTTACTAAAAATATTCGGTCTTTCTTCCAATGCAGCAACACTTATTTCATGTCCAACCTGCGGAAGAATTGAAATCGACCTCATTACCATAGCAAATGAAGTAGAGGAATATATTTCACATATTAAAGCCCCACTAAAAGTTGCAGTTCTCGGCTGTGCAGTAAACGGTCCCGGCGAAGCACGTGAAGCCGATATTGGAATTGCAGGAGCACGTGGTGAAGGTCTCCTCTTCATGAAAGGGAAAACGGTTCGAAAAGTTCCAGAAGCAACTATGGTGGAAGAATTGAAAATTGAAATAGACAAACTCGCAGAAGAATATTTCGAAAAGAAAAGACAAGAAGAACTTCTCATACAAGGTGAGAAAGTCGAATGAGAAACCTTCGCTTCGGCATTGATATCGACGGTACAGTAACTTGCCCTACTTCTTTACTGCCACATATCAATGAGCAATTCGGATGCAATCTTGTTCTAGATGATATAAAAGAATATGATCTGACAAAAGCATTTCCGGTTGATGAAAAAATCTTCTTCGAGTGGTATAAAGGAGCCGAAACGGGCATTTACGAAACTTCTCCTGCGCAAAAATACGCTAAACAAGTTTTGACCGATTGGAAAGAAATGTTCGAACTTTATTACATTTCTGCAAGGGGTCATCAAGTATATGATTCCACACTTGATTGGTTCAAATTGCAGGATATTCCTTACGATCATATCGAACTCATCGGTAGTCACAATAAAATTGCAACAGCGAAAAAGTTTGATGTCCATGCATTTTTTGAAGACAAGCATGACAATGCAGTTGAAATTCATGAAGAGCTTGATATTCCAGTCATATTATTCGATACACCGTATAATCGGAATCCCATTCCCGATGGTGTCATCCGAGTTTACGACTGGCAAGAAGCAAATAATGTTATCAAACAGCTATTCCCGGTTTTGATAGCTTAAATCGAATATAAAAACGGTGTGGATCTCTATTAATAGAGATTCACACCGTTTTCTAGTTTATGACACATAATGGACATTTTCCGTATATCTCAAATTTATGCCCTTCCACTTCATAGTCAGGTAAATTGACGGTAATCATTTCCATGGGGCAATGTGTTATGCTTCGTGTCTTTCCACATGTTGTACATATAAAGTGATGATGATGAACGCCCGGATCACACTGCATTCGGAAGTGCCGGTCTCCATTTAATTCGGTTTCTTCTAGTATACCTAGTTCTGAAAAGGTTGATAAATTACGATAAATTGTATCAAAGCTAATTCCAGGATTATCGTCTTCCATAAAGTTTTTAACTTCCAAAGCTGTTAAATAACGATCATTTTCAGAGAATAACTGTAATATGGTATCTCTATTTTTTGTTCGTTTAAACTGTTTTTCCTGGAGAAGACGCCAAGCCTCATCAAGTGTCATACCAATTCCTCCTTAACCGCATGGGCATTTCGCCCTCCCTGTATTTTCTTCCAAACAAGAACGACTAATAGAACCAGTACTGACGTAACGACAATTGTTCCCCCCGGGGCGATATCAAGGTGATACGCGGAAATAAGTCCAATAATAACAGCCAATTCCCCAAATATAATTGAATAGATCATCGCACCCTTAAAGCTTTTTGCGAGCTGAATTGCCGATGCCACAGGAATCGTCATGAGCGATGAGACTAATAAGATACCAACAATCCGCATAGAAGCCCCAATGACAAGAGCTGTTATAATCATGAGGATCATTTGGATATACCGTGAATTAATACCTGAAACCTTTGCATACTCCGCATCGAATGATAAGACGAATAATTCCTTATACAGAAAACGGATATATAATACCACGATGATTCCAATAACGACAACAACAAGTAGGTCCTGTCTGCTAACCGCCGAAACGGAACCGAATAAATAGCCGATTAAATCGGAGCCGAACCCTTGCGATAATGAAATGAAAATTGCTCCGACCCCTATTCCCGCAGACATGATAACCGGAATAGCTAGTTCCTCATAATGACGATATGCACCTCTTAATTTTTCAATTAGCAACGATCCGCCCACAGCGGATGCAATCCCAAAGTAAACAGGATTCAATGCACTGAAAAACAGCACTTGCTGGCTCAAGTAAAGGCTTCCGGCGATTCCGGCAAGAGCAACATGGCTAAGTGCGTCGGCGATGAGTGAAAGCCTTTTGACGACGATAAACAAGCCAAGTAAAGGAGCAATAACTCCGATGATTAATCCGGATAAGAATGCATTCTGTAAAAACTCATAGGCTAAAATATCATTAATCATCGTTTTACCTCATTCGTTTGCTGGTGAACGCGTCGAACAGGGTGGCCATACCATCTTGAAACGTCTTCGTCTTCCATTTTTTTATAATCTGATTGTCTGCCATGAAAATGAATCGACCGATTTAAACAGGCTACATGCGTTGCGAGATCCGTCACGAGGTCAATTTCATGTGTTACAAGCAAGATTGCTATTCCATGCTCACGGTTTAGTTTATTAAGCATAGAATAAAACGATGCCACATTCTGTTGGTCAATTCCAACAGTGGGTTCATCCATAATAAGAAGATCCGGCTCCCCTGCAAGCGCTCTTGCTATAAAAACACGCTGCTGTTGGCCACCAGATAATTCACCCATATTCCGACTGACAAAACGATCCATTCCAACGATGCGAAGTGCTTCCAATGTTCGGTGCTCATCTTTTTTCGAAAAACTCTTGAACAATCCTACTTTTCGAGTCAAACCGCTGCGCACGACTTCACGGACTGTCGCTGGAAAACCAGAATTGAATGAATTAGATTTCTGTGAAACATAACCAATTCGTTCCCGGTGTCTAAATGAATTTATATCTGCACCAAACAATTTTACCGAACCACTGGATGGCTGTAATAGACCAAGAATAATATTGATAAGAGTTGATTTACCGGACCCATTTGGTCCTATCAAGGCCCAAAATTCCCCTTCTCCTACTTCGAGAGAGATTTGATCAAGAGCGATTGCCTGCTCATAACTGAAACTGACATCGTCCAATTGAATAATGTTATTTGTCATTTTACTATTCCTTTCACGAAACAGGAATCATTACGATTCACTCGTCAAATTATAAACTATTGTACGAGGGGATACAACCATTTAAGAAAGAAGGAATCAATAATGGATTATGTTCAACTATTAAATGAAGTGAAGACACGTAGCGATGCTGAAGTCAAAGTCATTGCAGGACAATATGGTATCGATCTTTCAAAATCAGAAATTAGGGCGCTTCGCCCTTTACTGGATGAAATTTCATTTCATTGGCTATTCACAGGTGTCCCTGAAACGTTCATTAATAAAGTTAGAATCGTTATAGGTGATAAAAAAACAGAAATACTATTCAAGAAATATTTAGACTCCACCCAGTGAAAAAACGTAAACACCCTTATACACTAAAATCCCGCCTGCACTTTGTAACTTTGCAGGCGGGATTTTCTTATTAGACTCTTAATAAATCAATTACATCAGGCTGAAATGATTTCGCTTTAAACATTTCTATTTCATATTTATAAGGTGCAGTTTTCTTTTTAGGATCAACACCTACAAATGGAGTTTCAAGAATTTTAGGCACCGTCTGGAATCCCTCGTGGTGCACGATATAAGAAAGAGGTTCGAAACCGATATGACCGAATCCGATATTTTCATGCCGGTCTTTCATTGCCCCTCGCTCATTCTTACTATCATTTACGTGAATGACTGAAATTCTATCCATTCCAACAATCTTATCGAACTCCATTAGCACACCTTCGAAATCATTTACGATATCATACCCAGCGTCATGGACATGACAGGTATCGAAACAAACAGATAAACGTTCGTTATGTGTCACACCATCGATAATTGCAGCTATTTCATCAAAACTACGGCCACACTCAGTCCCCTTACCCGCCATCGTTTCGAGGGCTATGCGAACTGGGTAGTCTTGTGAAAGTACTTCATTTAATCCTTCGATGATTTTTGCAATTCCGAGATCTACACCTGCTCCGACATGTGCGCCTGGATGTAAAACAATTTGGTCAACGCCAAGTGCAGCCGTCCGTTCAATTTCACTTTGCAGAAAATCAACACCGAGTCTGAAAGTTTCAGGCTTAAACGTATTCGCTATGTTGATGATGTACGGAGCATGGACGACGATATTAGAATGTCCATTTTCCTCCATATTTAGATGACCTGCTGCAATATTCAGATCCTCAATCGGTTTTCTCCGCGTATTTTGCGGTGCACCGGTATAAATCATAAATGTAGTTGCTCCGTAACTTGCAGCTTCCTCACTCGAGCCCAGTAGCATTTTACTACCACTCATCGAAACATGGGAGCCAAGCAATAATGGTTTATCATTTATCATTTTTTACGTTTCAATCTCCTTTCCCTCTTTTTAAAACTTTCAACTTGCTGAGCCATTTTCTTCTTATAGCCAGGTTTTACTTTCGATGGCTTTGGTACGAACGAAATTGCTTTGCGGTCAATATCGTCTGTTTCCTTAACTCTATTTCTTCTTGAATGGCGTTCTTTTACTTCAACCCATTCACCATTTTTCACTTCTTCATGGACAAAAGGAATACCCATCTTTTCAATTCTCACTACTTTGTCGTCCTCAGAAGGTTCATATAATGTAATTGCTGTCCCCTTAAGCCCTGCTCGTGCAGTACGACCCACGCGGTGAATGAAAAACTCAAGGTCATCAGGAAGTTCAAAGTTGATTACATGGCTGACACCCGGAATATCAATTCCGCGCGCTGCAAGATCTGTCGCTACTATATATTGGAATTCAAGATCACGAACCTGTTTCATCATCCGTGTCCGTTCGCGCGGTGTTAAATCTCCATGAATTCTTCCGACTTTAATGCCGCTTTCTGCAAGGAAAGTTGCAAGTCCTTCAGCATTTTGTCTTGTATTCATAAAGATAATTGCCAAATAGGGATTAATTCCCTCCATTACTTGCAACAATTTCTTTCTTTTGTTCATACCGCGAACAGGAACGAGAGAATAGCGCATCCCTTCCGTCAATGGTTTACGTTCACCAATTTTCACATGAACAGGTGACTCCATATATTTCGTAAGGAACGGTTTTAATTTCTCTGGAATCGTAGCAGAGAAAACATACATTTCCAATTTAGCGGGCATTTTCGATGCAAACTTATCGATATCCTCGATAAAGCCCATATCAAATGCAAGATCCGCTTCATCGATAACTAAAATTTTTGCAGTATGGATAGCAAGAGCTCCATTTTCAGACATATCACTGATTCGCCCTGGTGTTCCAACGATAATATGGGGATTTGATTTTAGTTTCCCAATTGATCGTTGCTTGTCTGTACCACCTATGAGTAGTGATGTACGTACTTCAGTACCTTCAGTCATCTTAGCAAGCTCGTTAAACAGTTGCGTTGCAAGCTCTCTTGTTGGTGCGGTGATGACTGCTTGCAATTCATCAACAGATACATCTGTCCGTTCCAGTATTGGAATGAGGAAACTGTGTGATTTACCTGTCCCTGTATGTGCTTGTCCAATCGCATTTGTCCCTTTCAGGATAAGCGGTATAATTTCCTTTTGAATCGGTGTCGGATTCTCAAAGCCGAGCCTCCCGATTGCTTCACGTATAAACGGTTTAAATTGATAATCTGTAAATTTAGACATTCGTAACCCTCCTAATGTACACCTATTGTAACATGATTTCGTTCCGCCGTATGCGATTTTCGCATAGTATACAATGTGAAAGTTCATTCTGATTTATTGAAAGGAGATAATTATGAGGTATGAGTCCTTTTATCCATTTGCGCGACAACAACCGCCACCCCATCCAATGGGACAATCGGGCTTCGGACAGCCCCCTCGAGTGGCACCACCACAAGCACACAGACAACCATTCATGAATGGTCCGTCGAACAATCCATTTGGCGGTCCGACGCCTGGCCCAGGTTCGCAACAAGGGCCATCAAAAATGGAGGAATACATGCAAACGGCTAATCGTTTCCTAAACACTGCTCAGCAATTCGCACCTGTCGTCCAGCAATTTGCGCCGATGGTTCAAAACTTGCCCGCGATGTGGAGATTATACAAAGGCTTTCAATCGCTCCCACCCGCAGGCGGAACGGCATCTACACCAACAAGGGCAACAGTTGCGAATGTCGCACCCGGCCCATCTGTCCCCCGAATATTTCAGCCGCCCATTCGATAATTTTGAAACAGCAGCCCAACTCCGCTATAATGGTGGTAGATCCTATTAGAGGAGTGAGTCTGTATGAAAGTATTAAAGATTACCCCTAGAGGCTACTGTTACGGGGTTGTCGATGCAATGATCATAGCAAGAAATGCGGCACTCGACAAAACATTGCCGAGACCCATTTATATACTCGGAATGATTGTTCATAACAAACATGTTACGGATGCCTTTGAAGCAGATGGCATCATAACACTCGACGGAGAAAATCGTTTGGAGATTCTCGAGAAAGTCGAAACAGGGACAGTAATCTTCACTGCACACGGTGTTTCACCTGAAGTGCGTGAACTAGCGAAAAGAAAAGGCCTTGTTTCGATTGATGCGACTTGTCCAGATGTAACTGTAACGCATGATTTAATCGGAGAAAAGACTGCGGAAGGATACGATATCGTTTATATCGGTAAGAAGTATCATCCCGAGCCGGAAGGTGCAATTGGCGTGGCCCCCCATGCTGTGCATTTAATTGAATCGATTGAAGATGTGAATAACCTGGAGCTCGAGACTACTAAATTGCTCGTTACAAACCAGACAACCATGAGCCAATGGGACGTCGTTCACATTATGGACGCACTTAAGGAAAAATATCCACATATCGAAGTTCATAAAGAAATTTGCCTAGCTACACAAGTTAGACAAGAGGCTGTTGCACAACAAGCAGGGGAATCTGAGCTTCTCATCGTCGTTGGGGATCCTAAAAGTAATAATTCGAACCGTCTAACACAAGTTTCCGTTGAAATTGCTAACACACCTTCATATCGGATTTCCGATGTTTCCGAACTTGATGTAAAATGGTTGGAAGGTATCAAGACTGTTGGTGTCACAGCTGGTGCCTCGACGCCAACATTGGTCGTCCGTGAAGTGATTGCATTTTTGGAAAACTTCAATCCAGAAGATCCATCTACACTAATTCCAGAACGCAAATTTCCACTGGAGAAAATTTTACCGAAAATCAAACATCCTACACCTGTCATACGAATTGAACCATATGCAACAACCTAAAGAAACCGGCCTCCGTAGTAAGAGGCCGGTTTTTATTGTTCTTTACATGAAAATGAATGGCTCCGTGATGATTTCTGATTGAAGATATGTAACATCGTATCCAGCTTCTTTACTCGCATTTTGCATGTGAACTGCAACCCCTTCAATCATGACCTTCTCAATATTATGACCCGGGTCTATAACCGCTAAATTCAACGCTTGTGCATCATGAGCAATATGGTAATTCAAGTCTCCGGTTACAAGGACATCTGCGCCACTGTACTTAGCGGCAGTTATATATTTGTTACCGTCCCCGCCAAGAACTGCTACCTTTTGAATTTCTTTTTTTGGATCACCAACGAATCGAAGTGCAGGCACAGCAAAAATACTTTTCACTTGTTCCGCAAAATCTGCAAGCGTCAATTTTGTTGGTAGTTTTCCAATTCTACCTAGGCCATATTCGGTCCCTGGCTGATCAAGTTCAAAGAAGTCATACGCTGGCTCTTCGTAAGGATGGGAATTAAGCATCGCCTTTAGCACCTTACTTTTGAGTGGTCCTGGCACAACAACCTCGATCTTAACTTCCTCAACTTCTTCCCCTTGGCCGATTACGCCAATAAATGGATCCGCCCCTTTTTTTGGTCTGAAGCGGCCAATTCCGGGTGAACTGAAACTGCATCCGGCATAATTCCCAATTGCACCCGCACCAGCCTTTGCCAACACATCCCTAATCGCATCCGCATGGCTCTCTGGACTGAAGACGACTAGTTTGTATAATGACTCAACAGATGTTGGTTCAACGATTTCCGTGTCAACTAAGCCTAGTTTTTTTGCTAACATATCGTTCACTCCGCCAGGTGCGATGTCGAGATTAGTATGTGCCGCATAAACGGAAATATCATTCTTAATACACTTTTCGAACATTCTACCTTGGGGTGTGTCCGTTAAAAGTCTCTTTAATGGCCTGTAAATCGGTGGGTGGTGCGCAATGATAAGATTTGCGCCTCTTTGGATTGCTTCGTCTACAACTTCCTCATTTACATCCAGTGTGATGAGGACTTTTTCTACCAACCGGTTTAACTGTCCGATGTGCAGGCCTACCGGGTCCCCTTCCACCGCAAAACGTTTCGGAGACCAGTTTTCAAAAAGCTCTATAATTTCATTACCGTTCACTTTTTTCATTTAGTTAACACCTTCCCAACTAATTCGATATGGCTTCTCAATTGTTCTTTTTTCACCCTAACCGCATCTGTTTCCGTTGCATTTTCGAGCGAATCAAGCACACGATTCCATTCTGATAACTCAATTTCCCATTTCTCAATGAATACATCCGTTTTAGATATGAGCAGGATGGGTCCCGCCATCATTTCCAATTCACTATACGTAGTTCTACCTTTTTCCAACACGAGAATTTCGTATATTTTTCCATCTTCTTTTAAAATATGTTCATCAACAACTTTCCAATCATTGGATACTGCCCATTCACGGACTGCCCTCGCATATATGTTGGGCTGTGCGATGATTCGATTTACATCAAAAAGGCGATCTTTGCCGTTTTCTAAAATAGAGGCTATTAGTGGGCCTCCCATTCCAGCTATCGTCACCGTATCAACCCCATCATTCTCCTCTATGGCAAATAAACCATCTGCCAAACGAATAGAAATAACATCCAATAGATTTTCTCTCCGTACATTGCTAACGGCGGATTCATATGGCCCTTTAGCTACTTCACCTGCAATTGCCTTTCTTGCCATCTTTGAATGGATTAGAAAACAAGGCAAATAAGCATGATCACTGCCGATATCCGCAACAACTGCTCCTTCCTTAACGAAAGAAGCAACCGACATCAATCTGTTCGATAATCGTTCGGAATTCATTACATCCACATCCTTCCTTAAAATAGTGTCTACGATATTAACCATTTTACACGATACACAAATAGAAAGAGCCATCAGTCAACAAAAACTTCTGCTGACTGACAGCTCCTTGCAAATTCAAGAATTATTTAAGTGATAAAATGTAATCCGCCATTGCATCTAGCTCGGCATCGTCTTTAACTAGTCCGCCCGGCATTCCGCCGTCAGTACCATGTAATATCACGTCTTTAAGTTCATCTTTAGATAGACTAGTTCCAGCCAACGCTGGTGCCATTCCACCTGTTAGATCTCCACCGTGACAACCGATACATTTCCCTTGAGCAACTGCTTCAGCATCAAAATCGGCTGTGTCTGCTGGTGCGACTTCTTCAGTTGCCCCATCTTCACCTTGTTCAGCAATTTCTTTTTTCTGATCAAGTCCGTAAAGAGACATGAAGAAAATTAGACCAATTCCAAGTGCGAAAATTAAGATATAAGGTACTATTGGATTTCTACTCATTAAATTACCCTCCTTTATCAGGATCTATTCTGTAATGAATACAGTTCACAACTATTATTGTACTGTATCTAATAGAAAACTGAAAGAGTTATTGCTGATCTTTTCGCCCTTTGTGACAAATTCGACAAATATTTCAGTTTAAATCAGCAAACTTCTCGGAATCCGGTAAGTTCTTAACAGCCGATTAGTCTTGCAATGACCATTCGTTGGACTTCTGAAGTCCCTTCTCCAATTTCAAGAAGCTTTGCATCTCGCAAATAGCGTTCGACCTCGTACTCTTTCATATAGCCGTACCCACCATGAATCTGTATTGCTTCACTTGCTACTTCCATAGCGATTTCTGAGGCATATAATTTACACATCGACGCCTCTTTTGAAAAAGCTCGTCCCTGGTCTTTCAACCAAGCAGCTTTATAGACCATATTACGCGCCAGTTCTATTTTCATTGCCATATCAGCCAACTTGAATTGCGTTATTTGAAATTCGGAAAGTGCTTTCCCGAATTGTTTACGTTCTTTCGAGTAGCGCAGTGCCCTATCAAACGCCGCCTGAGCGATTCCTAACGCCATAGCGCCGATCCCGATGCGTCCGCCATCTAGTGTGACCAAGAACTGCCTGAAGCCGTTACCTTGGATGCCGAGAAGGTTCTCTTTCGGGACACGTACGTTTTCCAATACCAACTCCGTCGTATTCGAAGCATTAAGGCCCATTTTTTCATAATTATCGATAACCGTGAAACCTTCTGCATCGGTTGGCACAATTATCGCACTAATTTCTTTCTCCCCGCCTTTATTTCCTGTAATGGCAGTGATTGCAATGTGCTTAGCGTAGCTTGCATTTGTGATGAACACTTTTGAACCGTTGATGACAAAATCATCCCCGTCCAATTTTGCAGTCGTTTGCGTCCCCCCCGCATCGGATCCTGCATTAGATTCTGTCAAACCAAATGCACCAAAAGATTCCCCAGTACAAATTGGCGTCAAGTACTTATGTTTCTGCTCTTCCGTTCCGAACAGGTTGAGCGGTGCTCCTCCCAGTGATATGTGCGCGGAGTATGTAATCCCCGTCGATGCACATGCGCGGCTAAGCTCCTCCGTGACAATGGCAAAACTTACCGTGTCAGAACCTCCGCCTCCATATTCTTCCGAAAACGGCAAGCCCATCATTCCCATATCAGACAGTTGCTTAAAAATTTCCACTGGAAACTCTTTAGTCCGATCGCGATCAATTGCACCGGGTGCAACAACTTCATCCGCAAACTCCCGAATCATTTTTCTAATCATCTGTTGTTCTTCAGTCAAATCGAAATTCAACATCTTCATCCCCTTTTTTGTGAACGCTTACAATTCCAATTATAACGAATTGTTTTCTGTTTTCACAGCAAATCTTGAAAGTTAGTTGGATTGTTAGAACGAAACGATTAGAAATCCGATGATTAAAAGCAAACCTACAATTCCAGATATCGTCAAATACGCTAATTTGTGAAAACGACCGGCAATTAGCCAAAGTGAGCAGTTCAAAATGAGCAACCCAATGAGAAGCATTCTATTTCCTTCGAAAAAGACCATCCATAACTTGAGGGACATAAACAACAATAAGAAAGAAGCCAATATGTATAGTAAAGGAGTAATCCGCATTTGGACAGTTGATTTACGTAGTGTAGACAGTAGAAATAGAAAGATTACAAATGCTGCTAAAGATAGCGTCAGTATAGGATGATGGCTAAAAACGAACATGCAAACGCTGATAAGAGTCGTTAACATGGTGAGCATAATAATTGTTCGGTTTAATTTCTTTTTTTCCTTAAGTAGTACTCCTTCGACAATTTTTATTTCATTTTCATCTTCACCCTGGGTGTACAGAGTGATAAGGAAATCACAGTAATGCTCAGGCAACAGCTTATTTTCTTTCCAATACTTAATTTCAGAAATAATCATCCTTTTTCGCTGTGGATTCATGGTCATAATCGCTCCTTGATGAATGTAGGGAGAAGCCAATGCAAAAAATCAGCTACTTGTTATCTGTGTAGACACAAAAGCACTAGAAGTTGCTAGCACTGATAAAGATAAAACCTTCAGGGTTGTATAACCTCCTAGTAAGATTTCTACAACTTCTTCGTAAGTAGTAAAAAAAACACCGGCAATAGTTATGCCGATGCCCGTTTATTATTCTAAGAAATCTTTTAAACGTTTACTTCTTGAAGGATGACGCAGTTTACGAAGTGCTTTAGCTTCAATCTGGCGAATTCGCTCACGTGTAACACCGAACACTTTACCAACCTCTTCAAGTGTTCTTGTACGACCATCGTCGAGACCGAATCGTAGACGAAGGACATTCTCTTCCCTGTCCGTCAATGTATCAAGTACATCTTCTAATTGTTCTTTCAATAGTTCATATGCAGCATGATCAGATGGAGATTGAGCCTCTGAGTCTTCGATGAAGTCACCAAGATGAGAATCATCTTCTTCCCCGATTGGCGTTTCCAAAGATACAGGCTCTTGTGCAATTTTTAGAATTTCACGTACTTTTTCAGCAGTCAAATCCATTTCTTCCCCAATTTCTTCTGGAGACGGTTCACGACCGAGATCTTGAAGCAATTGACGTTGAACCCGAATCAATTTATTGATCGTTTCAACCATGTGTACAGGAATTCGGATTGTTCGGGCTTGGTCTGCGATTGCGCGGGTAATTGCCTGACGTATCCACCATGTTGCATACGTACTAAATTTGAAACCTTTCGTATGATCAAACTTCTCTACTGCTTTTATAAGACCCATATTACCTTCTTGTATTAAGTCTAGGAACAACATCCCGCGTCCCACATATCTTTTTGCAATACTGACGACAAGACGAAGATTGGCTTCAGCAAGTCGCTTCTTCGCTTCTTCATCACCATCGAGAATTCGAATTGCGAGTTCAACTTCCTCTGCACCCGTCAATAAATCAACACGGCCGATTTCTTTCAAGTACATTCTCACAGGGTCGTTGATTTTAACACCTGGCGGTACACTAAGGTCGTTCAGATCGAATTTCTCTTCCGGCACTGCTTTGCCATCTCCAGCTTCTTCGTCACCCTTACGATCCATTTCAATGCCCTGCACTTCAATCAAATCGAGGAACTCTTCAAACTGTTCAGGTTCCATTTCAAAAACAGATAACTTTTCTGTAACCTCATCGAGAGTGAGTTCACCTGTTTTCTTTCCGGCTTCCAACAGGTTTGCTTTCACTTCTTCAACAGTCAATTCAATTTCCATATCTTCGGATTTCTCTTTTTTACTCATCTAACCCGTTCCTCCTTAGTACACCGGAATACGACTACAATGCCGTCAATGATTTCCGGAGCTGTATAATTTCCCTGGCCAGCTCCAGCGCCCGGGTATGATTCTTCATCTTTTCTGCTTCTTTTGATTCGTGCATTTTAGACTGAATTGCTAAACTAATCCGGTACTTCTCCAAATGAGTGATGCAATCAGAAATTTCTTCTTCGGCATGTTCAGGATCTCTTTCCACCATCGCGGAATCTAGTACAATTTTCCTGAGTTCACGGTCTTCCAATGACTCAGCAAATCTGTGAAAGTCAGGTGTTCCATGTTGTTCGTAAAATCCGGCTAGCCGGATGAAGATGGCGATATACCCTTCCCGAATGAACAAATTTTCCTTTTCCTCACGTAAACGGTCGAATAAGTCAACGTCACTTAAGAGATGGTACAACAATAAACGCTCAGCACGTTCTGTACCTGTCTTTTTTCGAATTGGAATCGTATTCTGTGGTTGAATTATCTCTTTGTCTTGCGGTTCTGTCTTAGCTCTTTTCGCCTGATTACCTGCCATTTTTATAAACTGCTGATTAATTGCCTCGACAGAAACACCTGTCACAGTTGACAGTTGTCGGATATAGAGATCGCGTTCTACTGGTGATGAACGCTTCGCCAATTCTTCCAGCACTTCATGGATATATTGCAATACATCGTTTTCATATGATAAGTTCTTGGATCGCTTAGCATATGCCATTATAAATGACATAAATGAATGTGGATTGCCAATAATCTTTTCGCGGAAAGATTCACCGCCATGCTCTGTGATATAGTCGTCAGGGTCCATTGTCCCCGGCAATAAAGCGATTTGAACGTCCATTCCTTTTTGTGTAACCATGCCAGCAAATCGTTTGGCTGCTTCCCATCCGGCATCGTCCCCGTCACAGCAGATGATAATATCTTTGGCAATTCTTTTTAATTTAAGAAGATGCGTGTCTGACAAAGATGTGCCCATTACTGCAACACTATTCATCACGCCAACTCGATCTGCGGATATCGTATCCATAAATCCTTCAAACAGTATTACTTTACCCGATTTCCGGACGTTAAGACGTGCATTGTGAAAATTGTATAAGATATGACTTTTTTCGAATATTGGTGTTTCAGGACTATTCAGGTATTTAGCGTCCTGTTTCATACCCGATATAGTCCGTCCGGAAAATGCCACAACGTTTCCAAAGTCATCACGGAGAGGAAACATAATACGTGCTCGGAATCTGTCGAAGTAGCCTGTCCCATCATCTTTCATAATACATAGTCCCGCTCGTTCCATTTCCATCATGTTGAAACTTTTACGTTTCAGAAGGCTTGATAAAGCTTCGTTATCATTAAGCGACCATCCGATTCCATATTTTTCGATATTCTCTCGCGTAAACCCTCTTTTTTCAAGATATTCTAATGCTGCCTCTCCTTCGACAGTGTTTAGTAAGAGGTGACTATAGAAATTTGTTGCAAGAGCGTGAGCTTCAATCATAGATTTAAATTCATTATTCGGTTTGACCCCGAATCCTTCGCTCACTACTGCATCAATTTCAATACCTGTACGCTCAGCGAGTTTTACGACAGCTTCAGTGAAGGGACTGTTCTCCATATCCATAACGAATGTAATTGCATTACCGCTGGCTCCACATCCGAAACAATGAAATAGTTGTTTATCTTCTGACACGGAAAAAGAAGGTGTACTTTCACCATGGAACGGACACAGTCCAAACCAATTCTTTCCCCTTTTTGTCAATTGAACATATTCCCCTATTAAATCCACAATATCAGTCTTCGATCGAACGGTTTCTATAGTCTCTTCTGGTATTCTAGTCAACTTATCACCAACCACTCTATCTAAGTATAAATTCTAGATAGTATTCAAAAATCCTTCATATTCGACAAATTATTTTCGATTATACTCGGAATCTTTCATATTACACTAATTGCATGACTTTATCCTATTACAAAGCTCATATTTGATAAAAAAACTTTAAATCATCCGCAAAAGAAGAACCGCCCTATTTAAACAGGTGGTCCTTCTGCAGATTTTATCGGTTGCGGTTCGTAATTTCGTTTAGTATAACATTTGCTGTTTCTTCAACAGCCCGATTTGTTACATCAATTACTGTACAGCCGATTTTCGAAACGACATTATTAAAATGATTGATTTCTGCTTCAATTCGATCAACTCGCGCATAATTCGCATCATCTTTTAAACCAAGTGCGATGAGTCTTTCCTTACGTATAAAGTTCAGCTTTTTAGGCGATATGACAAGTCCGAAGCATTTGTTTGGGTCAATGGAATACAACTCTTCCGGCGGATCTACTTCAGGTACTAAGGGTATATTGGCAACTTTATATCTTTTATGTGCAAGATACTGTGACAAAGGTGTTTTCGAAGTTCTGGAAACGCCAATGAGAACAATATCGGCTCTTAAAATACCCCGTGGATCTCTACCATCATCATATTTCACGGCAAATTCAATCGCTTCAATTTGTTTGAAATAGTCTTCATCAAGTTGACGGACAAGTCCCGGTTCCTCTAAAGGTTTCTCGCCGAGTTCTATACCAATCCGTTTAATAATTGGACCAAGTAAATCTAGGCAATGAATACCTTTAAGATGACATTCTTCTTTCAGTTTCTGACACATCGTACTTTTTACTAGTGTATAAACAATAATCGCATTTTGTTGTTTCGCTAAATAAACGATTTCATTAAGTTGAGATTCATCATCAATATGTGAAAATCTTTTTATCGAAATAGTTTCAAGTCCTTGTTTGAATTGACTTGCCGCAGCTTTTGCAACAAGGTCGGCCGTTTCCCCGACTGAGTCGGAAACGATGAATAAAGTTAATCTTCTCATAGTATCCCCCTCATAATTCATGGTCATCCGCAAGTGAAAGGAAGGCTGCGGTAATATTCGTTTTGGTGATTCGGCCAACAACCTCAAGTCCGTCGCCGCTCTTATTAACAACTGGGAGTGAGTCTATTTGCTTATCTATCATTTTCTTTGCCACCTGAAGAAGCATATCCTGTTTTTCGCAGTACGTAATGTTTGGCATCCGGGTCATAATAACATGCACCGGTATTTTTTCTAATTCATTATTGCCCAGGCTTGTCCGTAACAAGTCCTTCCTTGAAAGAACCCCTGTAAGATGCGAAAATCCGTCGACAACGAATAAAGTTCCTACATCTTCAAGGAACATCTGGCAAATTGCGTCATAGACGGATATATTCTCTTCAACAACGACTGGAATAGATTGAAAATCACGTACCTTCATACCAATCATACTATCGGCCACCGATTGAGTGGGTCTCTTTCCTGAATAGAAATAACCTACACGGGGCCTAGCATCTAAAAAACCAGCCATTGTTAAGATAGCTAAGTCAGGACGGATTGTTGCTCTCGCAAGCTTAAGCCTTTCTGCAATCTGCTCGCCAGTAATCGGGCCATCAGCTTTAACGATTTCAAAAATCTCCGTCTGGCGCTTATTCAGTTCCATAAAAGTCACCGCCCTAAGCGTTCAATTGTTTATCCTTGATTATTATATACGAAGATGCCCGCTATTGCGAAGAAAGAGGAACCATGTTAATATGAAAGAGAACTAAATAGGCGAAGATGGGTTTATAAGTAATGTCAAATTAGAGCGAACGGGGACAGTGGAAGCCCGTAACGACGTGAAACGGCAACCTGGAGCTAATGCACTATTAAAGTGGGCTGTTTACGCAGTCAATTAGGGTGGAACCGCGGGTTATCATGCACTCGTCCCTGGACATATTGTCCAGGGATGGGTGCTTATTTTAATTGGAGGGATTAATTATGTCAATGGAACAAGTAGTTAACTTAGCGAAGCAAAGAGGTTTTGTTTTCCCAGGATCAGATATTTACGGTGGGCTCGCAAACACTTGGGATTACGGTCCCCTTGGTATCGAATTGAAGAACAACATCAAGAAAGCATGGTGGCAAAAGTTCATTCAAGAATCGCCGTATAACGTCGGTCTTGACTCAGCTATTCTTATGAATCCTAAAGTTTGGGAAGCATCTGGTCATATCGGCAACTTCAATGACCCAATGATCGACTGCAAAAAATGCAACACGCGTCACCGTGCAGACAAACTAATCGAGGATGCACTCGATGCGAAAGGTATTGAAATGATTGTCGACGGTCTGTCGTTCGACAAAATGGCCGAGCTAATCAATGAACACAAAGTTGCCTGTCCTACTTGCGGTGCTTTGGATTACACAGAAATCCGTCAATTCAACTTGATGTTCAAAACTTCACAAGGCGTTACTGATTCATCTGCAAACGAAATTTTTCTACGTCCTGAAACAGCACAAGGTATTTTCGTGAACTTTAAAAACGTTCAGCGTTCGATGAGAAAGAAATTACCTTTCGGTATTGCACAAATCGGAAAAAGCTTCCGTAACGAAATTACACCAGGGAATTTCACATTCCGCACGCGCGAGTTTGAACAGATGGAACTTGAGTTCTTCTGTAAACCCGGTGAAGACATGGAATGGTACGCGTTCTGGCGCGATTTTTCAAAACAGTGGTTATTGAACCTTGGTTTAACAGAAGACAATATGCGTCTGCGTGAACATGATGAAGATGAACTCTCCCACTACTCGAATGGGACTGTTGACATCGAATACAAATTCCCGTTCGGCTGGGGTGAACTATGGGGCATTGCGAACCGTACTGACTTCGACCTAAAACGGCATATGGAACATTCCGGTGAAGATTTCCACTACCTCGACCCTATAACGAACGAGAAGGTCGTTCCTTATTGTATTGAACCTTCTCTAGGTGCAGACCGTGTAACACTTGCGTTCCTCTGCGATGCGTTCGCTGAAGAGGAACTGGAAGGCGACGACAAACGGACAGTTCTCCGTTTCCACCCAGCATTAGCACCTGTTAAAGCTGCAGTTTTGCCTTTGTCAAAAAAACTCGCGGATGGTGCGGATGAAGTTTACGCCGAACTACGCAAGCATTTCAATGTCCAATACGATGATTCACAATCTATCGGTAAACGCTATCGCCGTCAAGATGAAATCGGTACACCGTTTTGCGTTACGTACGATTTTGATTCCGAAGTAGATCGTCAAGTAACTGTTCGTCACCGTGACTCTATGGAACAAACACGTATGCCCATTACTGATGTAAAAGATTACATTGCAAAACATCTTGAATTTTAATGTTAGCTAGTACAAAATGACACACATAAAACAATAGAAACTACCTGGCCGCCAAATCTCATTGGTGTCAGGTAGTTTTTCTTTAAAGATAGCTGATTATGTTCTTCAGTTTCAATGGAACGCATGATTAGACTCTCTGTATCGATAAACAGCTTTCCCCCTCATCATTTCTACTATATTAATGCAATGAGATATTTTTGTATCAATGTTCATAACGAGGCGAAATACTACCATCAGCTGCCGATTTCCCTTTCTAACTGATTCAAAAAATCCACCATATAGTCATGTCGCTGTTGTGCGAGTCTTTTCCCTCCTATTGTCACCATCAAATCTTTTAACAGTAATAACTTTTCGTAAAAATGTGTAACTGATGCTGTTTCCTTGCTACGATATTCTGCTTCCGACATATTTTCACGTATGATTTCATCTGTGTCATACAACTTTCTTCCCCTTGCTCCGCCGAACGCAAATGTTCGTGCAATCCCGATAGCTCCGATTGCGTCAAGCCGATCTGCGTCACGCACGATAGCCCCCTCGATGGATGTGATATCTTTCGCATTCCCCCCACTGAATGATACAGTAGCAATACAATCCTCCACTTTCTGAGATAGTTCAGCATTAGCACCAATGGACTGTAAAATTTCCAAAACGGAAGGATTTTCATTCGTTTTGTATTTAGCATCTTCTATATCGTGTAACAATACAGCAAAACGGACAACGTCCTGATTAACAGACGGTTCATGAATCATAATTTCTTCCGCATTTCTCATTACACGTTCAATATGTGCAAAGTCATGACTTGCATCAAAACTGTCATATATACCCTTAACAATATTCCTGCATTTCACAATTAGTTGTTCCATTCAACCACTCCTGTAATATATTTAATATTTAAATAAAATTATGTCTGAATAATTAGGCATCTCATTGACGCACAATGTCGATTCATGTATAGTAAATACATCCATGCGTTTGATGGATAGGACATCGAATCGCCGAGGAGGAATGTACATGTACCAGGGAAAAGTGAAATGGTTCAGCAATGATAAAGGTTATGGTTTCATCGAAGCGGATGACGGAGAAGATGTGTTCGTCCACTTTACCGGTATTCTATCTGAAGGCTTTAAAACGCTTGATGAAGGACAGTCCGTATCTTTCGAAATCATCGAAGGGAACCGTGGTCCTCAGGCAGCGAATGTCTTAAAACTTGGTGATGAATGATTGAATGCAAAATCCCGCTGATGTAATTTCCAGCGGGATATTATTTTGTTATTTTATTCATTTCCTGACCTAGAAATTTAAGCTGTTCACCGATTGTACACGTGGTAATACAAAACTTATGCGATCCTGGCTTCCCTTTGTCTTTCGACAGTTGTGTTTTAAGGAAACAGCCTTCGCAATAGGTATCCAAAATTCCATCAATGTCATTCATAATGATTGTCTTATCCATTATAGAACCTCCCAAAAACACGATTCATTAATTCTAATACGCTTTGTAAATTGGTGCAACTATCTTAGATGATCGAGGTGTTACTAAATGATTGAATTATACGTTGATGGTGCAAGTGCGGGAAATCCTGGGGAAAGCGGAATCGGCATTTTTATAAAAGGTGAAGGTCATTTAATTAAGTTATCTGAACGCATTAATCCAACAGATAATCACACCGCAGAGTTTATAGCACTATTACGCGGAGTGGAAGAGACAGCTAAATTGACATCCGGCGTAGTATCAGCGCGTTCAGATTCACAAGTAGTCGTCATGGCCGTTGAAAAAGAATTTGTTAAAAATGAAAACTATAAAGAGTACTTGAAGAAAATACTGGAAATTGCTAATAAGTTTGATTTCTTTTTCATCAAATGGATTCCCGATTCCGAAAACCGTGCCGCAGATGCACTTGCGCGAGAAGCTATTCACAAAAAAGACTAAACAGATTCTGTTCAGTCTTTTTATTATGCTTTCATAAAGGTAACTGTACTATTCAACAAATCATACAGGACCCATTCGCGTTCATCTTTTACAGCTCCTACATTTACAAGATTATTTTCCCCGCTAACATCATAAGGGACGTCAAATTTAATTTGTTGGTGAATTCCATTATGCATTATTCCGGATGTGTGGCTATGTCCATAAAAAACTAGTGATTTATCTGCTTCCTTGAAGATAGGCAAACGCGGCTCCCCACTCCACTTCCATTGATGTCCATGGATGATTTTGGCGCGATGAATATCAAGGCTCTCTGGCATTGTTGCTAATTTTTCTCTGAGGGGATTTTCTGTTTCAGTGATTAAAACAATTCGTTCTTCTTGATTTCCTCTGACGGAGAGGAATGGTAGTAGCTCAGTAAATCCCTCCGGAATAATCATTACGTCTTGAAGCTTCGTAAATTTCTTTTCCGTGATATCTCTTTTACTAATTATGCACTCATACAAATCACCTGTGCCAACAATAGTTGCTTCAGGTGATTTTACTACAATATCAGCGAGTACTTTTTCTAAATCTTCTTTTGATGAATGGATATCTCCAAGTAATGCATAATACAAATTTGTTTCCTCCATATCTTACTAATACACCTTAATTAAAAACCTTCTGTGTCAGCCCACTCGCTAATCGATTTATAAGCTTTCTTCAATGTGTAGAATGGTCGGTTCTACTTCATTTACTCATTTAAAATACTTTTGTCATAGGGATAACTTATCCTCGTTCAACTTCCGTCCCCACGCTTGAAATCCAATCACTGTAGCTACCAATATACAAACGGACAAATTCATAACCTTGCTGTTTAAGCATGGCATATAGTGGTGCTGCCGTTACGCCGCTTCCACAATAAACAGTTACCTGGTCGTTCGAATCAACAACCTTGTTCAATTCCATTTTAACTGCTTCATCTATTTTGAAAATACCCGATTCTTTTAGTTGTTCCCAGTCAAAGTTCACTGCCCCCGGAATCCGGCCGGCAATTGGGTCAAGAGGTTCCGTTTCGCCACGGAACCTCTCCGCTGATCGGGCATCTAGAAGGATATTAGCCGTTTTACCAGCGACCGTTTCTTCAACAAAATTTCTGGGAGCATAGATTGCTTCGTCCCATTCAGGTATTACGGAACTCGGTTGTGGCTGTGGTCTATTATTATCTACCGGAATGCCTGACTCTTTTATCGCATCGAAACCTTCAAGCACAATAAATGACTTTTTGAATCCTGCATATTGTAACAACCACCATGCTCGTGCTGCAAATGGACTTCCCCCATCATCGTAAACGACGATTTGGTCATCGATGGATAATCCACTATCTCTGAAAAGCCTAGTGAGTGCTTCCTTCTCAGGTAATGGATGCCTTCCTGCCATTTTCGTCATATCAGACAAATCATGTTCAAGATTCCAGTAAATTGCACCTACTACATGATTTTCATCGAATTTCCGCTGTCCTTCGGTTGCATCTTTCAATGAAAAGCGGGTGTCTACCCATTTCGTCAATTCATAATTAATGTCTTCTACTGAAACAAAAACGTTTGGCACTCATACCAGCTCCTCTACTTGTATTTCCTCGTAAATAGTACGCCATACGCCCAGTTGCTCTGTGCTTTGAAGTAGTGTCCGTTCGGAAGTGATTTGATTCAGACTTTCTTTGAGCAAGTGTAATCTAAGTCCTTCCGCCTCACTGTCAATCCATTGATCAGTCCACTTTTCAAGGAGTTCTTTTTCTTTCCCCAAGTACGTAGATGCATCTGTTTTCAGCAACTCTTCAAGCCGGTTTTTCAATATATCTCTTTCTCCACGCTCAAAGAAGGATTTTGGATTTTTAAATAATCTGTTCACACTGTTATATACGTTCGGGTCCTCGAATGGTGTATCAAATGATAACATATCAGCATCTTGCGATTCATACGGTGATGGCGCAATCGATCTGTCCATATCGTTTAATTTGATAAATTCCATCCGTTGGCGTTCATTTAACTGCTTTTTCATAAAATTGAGCATCCGTAAATTAGTCACTTTCAGTTCCTGTGTCAGATCAAATCCAATCATTTGAACAGTTTCAGCAAGCGCTCCCTTCAATGCCCGATCTGCCGAATTATTGACGAAGACGGATGGATTGTATGCCTCTTTAAAGAAATCACCGAAACGCAAAAATACACGTTGTAAAATATAGTAGACGAGTTCACTCAGCTCATTATGTGCAGATTTCGTAAGTACTGTCGTAAACTTTAATGCACAATGTTGTCGTATTTCTCCTTCAAGCTTGTTCAATTCTGCTAACCTTTCCGCTTTTCTTGTCATGTTCGTCTCAGTTCTCGTTATCAGCGAAGAAAGGCGTTCGATTGTTTTCATCGCTTCTTCTTTGAGCGCTTGGACCGCGAGTCCCTTCAATTCATGTTCAAGAAAATGATGGAATTCAACTTCAAATGGCGCCATGAACTCATCCATTTGATTTTCCAATTTCGCTTCAAGTGCCTGCAAGCTAGAAATACCATGAACCCTCGGATTTCGAATACCGAATTTCCTAAGTTCATCACCAACGAAATTCTTGACCTCATTTGCCTCTTCCTTATTGGAAGCTAAATCAATCGCATTCACAATGAAAAACATCTTGTCGAGTTCGAATGCATCTTTCACTCGTCCGAGTTGAACGAGGAATTCCCTGTCTGCCCTTGCAAATGCATGGTTATAGTATGTGACGAAAAGAATTGCATCTGCGTTTCGAATGTACTCAAATGCAACATCCGTATGGCGAGCATTGATAGAATCAGCTCCTGGTGTGTCAACCAGTGTAATTCCTTTTCGAGTCAATTCACAGTCATAGAAAAAGTCAATTGATTCGACAAAACAGCTTCGGTCTTCTTCTGCTACAAATTTGACGAATTCCTCCCGATCAACATTAATGACTGTACCAAGCATCTCTTTGTAAATGGAGTATCCTTTTTTGAAGGCGGTAATAAAAGCTTTATGAATGTGATAACTTTCATCAGTCAATTCCGAATTTAGTGCACCGTCCGCATTTTGAAATGCATCTTCCAGAGACACCGCGACGATACCAAGCGCTTCGAAGGAACGTAAAACGTCTTCCATCATCCGTTCTTGCGTTTTCAGTAGAATATCAGCCGTTCTATCTTTTTTACCTGGAGAAATTGGGCGAATCCTGTTTATGGCTGCTGTAGTTGGATTTGGAGAAACCGGTAATATATTTTCTCCCAGTAATGCATTGGAAAAAGATGACTTTCCAGCGCTGAATGCACCAAAAAGTGCAACCGTAAACTCTTGCCCATCTAGTCTGTCTGCTTTTTTCCGTAAATAATTAGCAGTTTCTAGAAAACCTGGGATCGATTCAACAGCATCTCCAATGTGATTGGCTTGACTGACAACAGATGCCGAATTATCCATTACTTCATAACTTTGTTCGTCTTTTTCAAACGGGGTTTCTACTTCATCACTTATTATTATTTCTTCGGCTTCGTTAAATTCAATAAGTTGTAGTTTTTCTTTTGTTTTCCACTGCTTGAGCAGTACTTCAACCTCTTCGGCTGATGCGTCCATTGCATAATCAAGTTTTGCCAATTGGTTTGCGACCTCATTGACTTGTTTGATTGCATATAATTTCTCATTCAAACGATAAACTTTCTGCTCTAGACTACCCGATTGCTCATCTCCATTCTTCAATGCAATTTGAGCCATAACATGTTTCCATTCATCGGTTATTCTGCGAAAAGCGGTATGAATAGTTGTTTTCATCCTTTCCGCATAATTTAGCACTGTATCTCCTGTAATTGTATCCGAAACATTGAATTCATTCTCAATATCAGCGAATGGTATCTCCATGTCGATTCTATCAATCTCAAGTGATCTGTCATCCGTTAAAATACCTGCGTCTTTTAATGACTTTTTCATAAGTGTTTTTAGATGAACTTCAATCTGAGCGTGTACGAGTTTACCCATATTATCAGCAAGAGCAATTTTTCGGCGTTCTCTTTCTTCCGCGGTTTTTTTTGCGCCAAATAGGATACCGACTTTAAAGCGAGACGACAATGACTCCAAATAAGCTTTTAACAGTTCTCGTGTTTCGTATGGAGTAATTGCCGCAACCTGCAGCAAGGCATTCCTCTCTGTTTCAAACGAGCTAGAAAATGCATCTCCCGAAAGTAGGTTTAGCATTTTCTTCGCCTCTGAAGTTTCTTTCTCTAATTCCTCTTGCATAGCCCATTCATCTTCAGTAACGATCTCAGCAAAGTTATTTTTCCGCTCTATAATTTCATCAGATAAAAATTGTTTGTGCTCATCCTTTAATTTCAATAGGATCTGCCTAGCATTTTTTACGAGTTTCTCTTGCGAGTTTTCCATTGAACTGTCAACAATGGATAACACATCACTAAAATCATTGAATGGATGCTTTAAGTCTTTCAAAGAAGTATAAAAAATTCCTTTGGGTATGACACCCCACATGCTAAATGAATCCTCGACTGACTTTTTAAAATCTACAAATGGCAATTCACTATCTCGATGTTTGTCAATTTGGTTAATGATTAAGTAGACGTTCTCGTTGTACCGCATTAACTCTTTAGTGAAACGGAAATTCAATTCCGATTGCACATGATTATAATCCATTGTGTAAAATACCAAATCGGCTAGATGAAGAGCGGACTCTGTGGATAAACGGTGCGCGTCATCAGTCGAATCAACGCCTGGTGTATCCATAACAGTGATTCCTTCTGGTAAATTGGAATCCGTGTGACCGATTTCAACAAGAGAAACCGCCACTCCATCCTTACTGAACGATTTTATGGCTGCAGGAAAACCGTGACCGCCATATTTTACGGCTGTGCCATCTGTCATATGAATAACAGCATAATCGGAGGCTGTTTTACTAATTTTGACGATATTGGCGCTCGTAGGTATTGGGCTCGATGGTAATAAGTCTTCTCCTGTCAAAGCATTGATCATTGAAGACTTACCGGCAGAAAAATGTCCTGCAAATCCAATCGTGTATTCTTTATCAATTAGTTTTTTAGCGAATAACACGGTCTTTTTATACCGGTCTTCGTCGTCATTCTTTTTAAATAAAAGTCCATATTCAGCTGATTCTTGTATAAGTTTATCCAATTCTGGCATTTAAGTCTCGATCCCTTCGTCAATTTCTCTTCTTATCATACCATTTTCGACGTCGATATTATGTACAAATTTTTCTGCCAATACTTTTTCTATCCTTGCATGAGTTTTATATTTTACAGGTGAACTTGGCATAAGGTCTATTAGAATAAAAGCAATCCCATTTGGCGTTGTTTGCCAACATTCGAGATTGCTCTTACTGTTATAAGTTATAAAGTCTTGTATATTTCTCTTCCAGGTAATCTGCCAGGTATTTGGCGTTTAATCCTTCACCCGTCGTGTCTCTGATAATGTCAAGTGGCTTTTTCATCTTACCGAATTTATGGACATGCTCCGTCAACCATTCAAGAATCGGTCCGAATTCACCTGTAGCGCATAACCCATCGAAATTAGGAAGATCTTTTAACATTGCGACTTTCAACTGTGCTGCATACATATAACCAAGCGCATAGGAAGGGAAATAACCGAACGATCCACCGGCCCAATGGACATCTTGCAAAACACCTTCACCGTTATTTTCGGGACGGATTCCAAGGTACTCTTCGTATTTATCATTCCAAATTCCCGGTAGATCCTTCACTTCGTAATCGCCGTTGAATAATCCTTTTTCGATTTCATAACGAATCATAATATGAAGCGGATAGGTCAATTCGTCTGCTTCAATCCGAATAAGGGACGGTTTTGAAACATTAATTGCACGTAGAAAGTCTTCGAGCGCAACATCTTCAAACTGTTCAGGAGATTCCCTTTTCAATAAATTGAAATTATACTTCCAAAAGTTTTCATTATGACCAACAAATTGTTCATAAAACAGCGATTGCGATTCATGGATTCCCATTGAAGTTCCATCCGCAACCGGTAAACCTTCTAATTCAATACTAATATTTTGCTCATATAGTGCATGCCCACATTCATGAATCGTCCCGAACACAGCAGATCGGAAATCATTTTCATCGTATTTTGTTGTGATACGGACGTCGCCGATATTTATGCCTGTTGCAAATGGATGAACGGTTTCATCCAAACGACCCGCTTCAAAATCGTAGCCAAGTTGTTTCAATACCTCATGACTGAACGATTTCTGATTTTCTTTCGGGAAATGTTTGAATAGAAAAGACGTTTCGGGTTGATTATTCAACTCTGAAATTTTCTTTACCAACGGCACAATTGTTTCCTTCAGTTGGTTAAAAACCTCATCGATAATATCCGTTGTCATCCCCGGCTCGTATTGATCAAGAAGTATATTGTAAGCATTATCACCTTCATTGCCCCAATAGCCGATAAACTTTTTCGTAGTTGCAACAATTTTTTCAAGATATGGGAGGAACATATCAAAATCGGATTTATCTTTTGCCTCTTCCCAAGCCGATTCTGATTGAGAAGTCAGGACAACAAATTCACGATATTCTTCTGCAGGGATTTTTTCACTCAAGTCGTAGACTTTTTTCACTTCTTCAACCGTTTTTAATAATATCGGGTTAAGCGTTTCTTTTCTATTGCCAAGTTCTTCGAGGTAACCCTTCATTTCTGCAGATACACTCAATTTGAATAGCTCCGTAGACAAGGTGCCAACAGCTTCCGATCTCGCTGAAATCCCTTTTTTCGGCGCTCCTGTACGCATATCCCAATACATGATTGAAATCGCTTCCGAATATGCACTCATTTTTTTTAACAACGCCACAAAATTCTCTTCAGTAGACAAATTCATTCCCCCTCTTTTACTATATTGGACTCAATACTATCATAATTTGGTTAAATATAGTTTTCCAAATGAATATCGTTGCTAGTATATCTTCAAATTCACTAAGTAATATTCTAAACCCTCTTTATTTATTACCCTCAATCTAGACAATTCATTGTATCGACCTACTTATTTCAATCAACTAAAAAGGACGCCCAACTGGACGTCCTCGTTTGTTAATTGAAAAACCTTATATGATATACATTGAAAACCCTGGTTAAAATCTTAGTTTGTCATCTTCATTCTCACTGGGAAAATACCTTCAATTTCCGCTTTCATTTCTTGTTCTTTTCCTTCAAGCAGAAGGTGAACTGTCCCTGAATCATCCGATGTACGTATAAGACGTCCCGCCCCCTGGCGTAATCTAAGCAACATGAAGGGTACATCTACTTCACGGAATGGATCAGCAGCATACTGGCGTCTCGCGTCGAACAATGGATCTGAAGGCGGTAATGGCAAGTCATATATAATGACACGCGTTAAAGCATCTTGAGGAATATCAAGTCCTTCCCATAAATGGTAAGAGCATAACACAGGAACTATTTTTTGTTGAAAATCACGTACGATTGAAGATAATTCCCTCTCTCCCTCGAATGCGATACTTTTTTTCCACTCCACAGGTACTTTTTCCTTGAATTGATTCATTGCCCGCTCTGATTTAAAGAGAATTAGTGTTTGTTTACCATCTTTTAAAAGTTCAAGTGCTTGTTTTGCTTTCCCACCCGCTTCAACATCTGTTGCGAGCACTTCCATTACTTCATCATAATCAAATGGTGAATCCACAGAAAATGATAGGTAGTCATGAATGCCCAGCCCGTCAGCTAAATAGTTAAACGTTTCACCAACCGATAAAGTTGCTGATGAAAAAACAATCGGGGTATTCGATGAAAACAGTTTTTCCCTTAATATATCTGTTACAAGACGCGGCATAATAACGAGCGTCGATTCGTCTTGACGGTTCTCAAGCCAGTCTACTGCGTCATTATTAGAAGTAAAGAGTTCCATCGAGTAGATATATTGATCTAGGTATTCTTCGACCATTCTTAAATCGTATTCCGGAATTATATACAATTCGCCTTCGAAAACGAATTCTTCAAGTAGTGCATTTGAAATCTTCACTACCTCTTTACCGATTTCAATAAGAGCCGGTGCTTTTTCGATAGCTCTACGTTCATTACCGGTTTCATCCGCGTGAACATTCAGCAATGCAAAAAATGCTTCATGAGAATCAATTAAACGTTCCATGAGTAGAAGAGTTGTTTCCCTTATACGATCAACCATTATTCGCTCTAGCAAATTTAATAGGGTACTGTTTTGAACTTCATATGTCAATGCCCGCTGTGCTGAATATTCAAGAAGATGGCCTTCATCGAATACAATCATAGATACTTCAGGCAATAACGGTAACTGTCCCTGACGTTTCCGAGAATCTTTCGTCCAAATATGTTCCATATATGAATCGTGTGAGCAGATAATTAGTTCAACAGCTTCACGATAATGATTTCGGTGAATAGTTTGACCGCATCGGTTTCGGATATCACATGCAGCACATTGCTGGATGGGGTGAAAATTCACTGTCTTCCATTCTTCATCACTCATGTCCGGATAATCTGAACGCACACCATAAGGACCTATTGATTGTAAAGATGCATTACCATAAACGAAATCTGGTAGTCCATCAGCTAAGACATCAATATAATCCTCATCAATCGTATTACCTGCTTCTTCTAAACGTTTTAGACAGAGGTACTGATCTCGTGATTTGGCAAGGCGTACATCTATATCAAGACCAAGTGCTTCACTAATTTTACGAATATCACCGTCTTCTTTTACAAGCTGATCGATGAGAGTTTCATCCGCACATGAGATGAGGGCTGGTTTACCTGTATAACGAGCATAGGCAATTGCAGGGAGCAAATAAGCGATTGTTTTCCCTGTCCCTACACCTGCTTCAGCGAACAATACCTTCTTTTCCTTCAATGCCTGCTCAATTTGGAAAGCCATATAAATTTGTTCATCCCTGCATTCAAAACCTTTTTCAGTTAGATCATCGTACAATGTATCCCCTATCCAATCATTCAAGGATTCATAGAACGATTTTTCTTTTGATAACGGGAATGGCATCTTACTTTTCATCGTATACCCCTTCCTATTTACATGCAAAAGGAAGAGGAGTTTCCCTCTTCCGCATATTATCAGTTATTGACGTTGTCCCCAGAATTGATACAAGTCAGTTCTAATAAAACCATTGAATAATTTTCTCTTTTTCGTTGCTCGATGACCGTATAGTTTTTCATAGTTTTCTAATGAAGACAACATATAAACTGACCACGAAGGATAATTTTTCATTACTCGGCCAAGTTCGTGCGTAATTTCTTCGGCTTCTTCAACTTCACCAAGTCGTTCACCGTATGGTGGATTTCCGACCATTACGCCATTTAAGCCGTCCACAGTCAAATCCCGTACATCACACTTCTGCCATTTGATCAAATCTGCAAACCCAGCACCCGCCGCGTTTTCCCGTGCGACGTTAATCATTCTCGGATCATAATCTGACCCTGTAATATCAAGTGGCTGATCATATTTAGCGACATCTTCCGCTTCTTCCCGAACCTGATCCCAAATATTTTTGTTGATCCACGGCCACTCTTCACTTAGGAACTCGCGGTTGTATCCCGGTGCAATGTTTTGCCCTATCATTGCGGCTTCTATCGCAATTGTTCCTGAACCGCAGAACGGATCAACGAAAGGCCGATCAGGATTCCAGCGTGAAATTTTCACAAGTGCTGCTGCTAATGTTTCTTTTAATGGTGCATCACCTTGCGCGAGTCTGTAACCGCGTTTATGCAAACCTGTTCCACTTGAATCAATTGTCAATGTCACTTTATCTTTTAAAATTGATACTTCTAATTTGAATAAAGGACCTGATTCATCAAAAAAGCCGATTCTTTTATAAGCAATTTTTAATCGTTCTACAATTGCTTTTTTCACAATTGCTTGGCAATCAGGAACACTGTACAATGTAGATTTTACTGATTTACCTGCAACTGGGAATTCTGCGTCGACCGGCAGAAAACGTTCCCATGGAATTGCCTTCGTCTGTTCGAAAAGTTCATCGAATGTTGTAGCTTGGAACTCGCCCGCAACTATTCGGACACGGTCCGCTACGCGAAGCCACAGATTTGTTTTCGCAATCGCCAATTCATCGCCTTGGAAAAAGATTTTACCGTTTTCTGAAGTTGTTTTAAACCCAAGTGCTTTTACTTCATCCGCAACAAGTGATTCAAGTCCCATTGCAGAGGTTGCTACTAATTTAAATTCAGTCATGCGTTTCCAACTCCAATCCTATACCTTCAATCATACCCATAAATTCATACCTTTTTTAATAAAAAAACAAATTAATTGCATTTCCTTAAAAATATAACTAGATTCTGAAATAAGCTTGCTCATTAAACATCCTAACAAATCCAACTGTATTTACCGAAGCCTTAAAACGTAAATACATATCAAAATTAGATGTATTCTCCGCATTCAAACCACCACTTAAAGGCGATAAGACTTTCTCTAGATAAATTCCAACCATAACGTTTTCACTCATTAATTTTCCAAAAGAAAAGCTCCCCATGTTTCAGGAGAGCAATCATTGTAATAATAATACCATAGGAAATTCGATAAGCCATGTTTTGTTCCCGTGTACTCAAACGGCTTGCGCCTCGTACTAAGGGTGGTAATCATCTATCTACAAGCAAAAAATTGCTTGTCTCTTCCTCAGTTCATTTCCTTCGGAAGAGTGCCCCTACCATAGTTTGGGTTTCTCACTCGTGGGGTTTACCGCGTTCCATCTGACCCGTTTCCGAATCAGCTACGTCACTGTGGCACTGTTCAGGGAACCTCATCCATATCCGAAGACTTAGGATTTATTCCCGCCGTCAACGCGCGATGCGCGAAGCCACGGCTTATTCTTTCGCCGAGCACGAACACTACGGTCATCTCAGATCCGTGTGAGCATGGACTTTCCTCTACAACATAGGATGTTGCAGCGATTACCTAAATTTGCACTATGATATCTACAGTATACCTTACTTTTAAGTCTTTTACAATAATTAATTAGGCTAATATATTATTCTTGATCGAAAAGCTTACTTCCGAATACATGTTTCTCCAAATTTGAGATCCTCTTTAGCAAATCAAAGTTAGTTGTGCCAGCGCTTCCAGCCGCAGGTCGTTTTTGAGCAGACTCTAATTCTTTTTGCATCCTAGACTTTTCTTGTTGCAACTCCATAATTGTTTTTTTAAAAGCCTCATAATCATGAATAACATCATCTAGGAAGAGATCGACTTCTTCCTGGTTGTAGCCTCGAAGGCCCGTTTTAAATTCTTTCTCAAGAATTGTTTTTGAATCCAATTTAGTATCCATGAAAATCGCCCTTCCGTCTCTGTTTATATACGGTCAATTATACCATATAGTGACTGACCTTGTCTTTTTAAATAGGATGATTAATAGTTCCCTGTCGATTTGTGCGCTTGCCCGGGAAATAATTTTCTGTTTATTCTAATTTCCCTCTTCAAAAAATCATCTCCTGAACGAATCCGAAATTTTTCTGTTAAGATGGTGGCCTCTTTCAAATACCTGATGGCTTCCTGCGTCGAGTCCAATGCATTATTTAACTCTTTCAGCTTATGCTCATACAGCTTCGCTAATTCCTCCAATGCGATAATTCGTTCACGACCAGTAAGTTTAGCCGCTGCTATCGTAAATGAAGAAACTGCCTCTTTATAAGCCTGTTCCTTTTTCAAAATAAAGCCAAAGTAAAAATGTGTCATGGGATGATGTACCCCATATTCTGTTATCACACGCTCAAAGATTTGTTTACTTCGATCGTGAGACTTCAAATCACCAAACCATTTCCCAATATTCGTATGCGTTATAGCTGATTCAGGAATATCCATTTTCAATAGCAAATCTGTAGAGCGTATATAAAGTGCAACAAGTGAAAGTATATCCCACTCATTATGGACGAGAATTTTCATAAGAAGATCCGCACGACCATTTTTCACTGCATCCTGATAGATGATTGGTGCCATATGTCCGGGCATATCTCCTTCGCGAAAAAAACCGAGCTGTTCTTCCTCTATGGCCGGTAGTCTGAATGTAGCCATTTCACCCTTCCAAATCCGTCTAGAACCGTGCAATAAATCAATTTGTTTATGCTTTATAAGCGGGGGTAATTCTTTGCGGTTCATCGTCCACCTTGTTTCAACCATTGGAATATCAAAACTTTTTCCATTATACGTAACGAGGGTCACCGGCTTTTTCCATAATCCCGTTTCATAAAGAAATGCAGTTTCGTGATCTGGACCTGGAAGTACATACTGCGTCATTTTAAAAGATGATACTGTCTGTTCCATAAAACCCATTAGAAAAATCAGTGTACCAGCACCTTTTAACCCAGTGGTTTCTGTATCAAAGAACAATAGAGGCTTAGAAAAATCAGGAGAAAGCGGATGTACTTCACCCGAATCCCCCCATTTTTCAAGCATTGACTTTAAACCAGCCAGAATAATATGTCCGTGCCGATAGTCCGTGTTGTATTCAATAACACGCTTATAGACAATGCCGTGTTTATTTACGACCTTTGTCAAACCCGCATCAAGCCATTGTTGTTCATAAGGCGGTGGTTGTGGAACATTCTTTACAACTTCAGAATCATTCTCAAGAATCTTGCTCTGGTCTTTTTTCTTCAATAGTTTCTTCATTTGCATTAATTTCTGTTCATAAGACATTGGATTCTCCTCCCGCCAATGTGTGTAGAAGAGAACCAACGTCTTTTTTCATACCCATTCCCGCTTCTTGTGCACCGATACAAACTGGACAACCAGACTCACAACGACAGCTAGATACATGATTAGCCGCTTGGCGGAGCAGTAAATCCCACTGTTCAAAGATTTTTTCACTCAGACCAATCCCCCCTGGATAACTGTCATATATGAAGAACGTCGGCATTCCAGTATGAATGGCTTTTACTTGTGGTACTACATGTACATCTGTCTTATCGCATCTGACGAATAACGGGATAAAAGATTGGATGGCATAAGCCGCTCCCGTCATTGCATCCGTTAATCCAGCACGCGTCCACCCTTTTGGAATATCGAAAGTGAACCAAGTTGACGATGTATGCAATTCCTCCGCAGGTAACGAAATCGGACCTGAACCAATATTATCATGCGTATCGAATCTGATTTTCTTAAAGATCGTTGGAATCGCAAGAACTGCAATGTCACCATAAGCTGCATGATTATCACCGAACTGTTCTACATTATCCTCATTCATCACTTTCAGTTCAACTGCAAGATTTGCATCCGTAAAGTAATCGACATCAACTTCACTAACATATGCCTTCTTTTCCGCCCAATCGAGTTCCTCAACTTGAAACTGTGTGCCCTGATGAATATAGATTGCTTCTTCGTGGAGCAAAGTCATCGCACTGAAACGATCCATCTCCCCAATTACCTTTGTTTCTTTTGGATAGGTTTTATCAATAATGATAACGTTTTCCTGCGATGCAGAACGAAGGCTGATTTCACTAGCTGGAAAACTGTCTGTCATCCAATGCCATTTGTCTGTGGTTTTTATCAATATACCTTCGCTTTCCAAGAATGCGAGCAATTCCTGTACTTCGAATTCACCATAGGTCTCTGTAGATGAAAAGGGTAGCTCGAATGAGGCACATTTGAGGTGGTCCATTAAAATAAACATATTATCCGGATGTATTCGTACTTCTTCGGGCGTTTGTCCCAGAAGATAGTCGGGATGTTCAATAATGTATTGATCAAGCGCTAAAGATTGTGCAACATAAATTACAAGCGCTTCATCTTGCCGCCTCCCAGCACGACCCGCTTGTTGAAATGCACTTGCAATATTTCCCGGGTAACCGGTCATAATACAGGCTTGCAATTGTCCGATGTCAATGCCCAGCTCAAGTGCATTCGTGCTAACTACGGTACGAATATCACCATCGCGAAGCCCTTTTTCAATTTTACGACGTTCTGAAGGTAGATAGCCCCCTCTATACCCCATAACCGTTTCATCGAATAATTTCTTCTTCGTTAAAGCTTTCATATACGTGACAAGCATCTCGACCCGTACCCTACTTTTTGCAAAAATGATTGTTTGGATGCCTTCATTGTATAAGAGCTTGGCGATATCCCGCACTTCAAGCACTGCACTTCTGCGGATACCGAATGTCGGATGGACGACTGGTGGGTTATAGAAGACGAAATGTTTCTTCCCAGCAGGTGCCCCGTTATTGACGATCACTTGCATCTCAGAGTTTATGAGCGACTCAGCTAATTCCTGCGGGTTCGCGATTGTAGCAGATGTGCAGATAAATATCGGATCACTTCCATAATAGTTACAAATACGCTTCAGTCTTCGTAATACATGTGCTACGTGACTGCCGAAGACACCTTTGTAAGTATGCAACTCATCTATAATGACGTATTTTAAGTTTTCGAATAATGAAACCCACTTTGTGTGATGAGGCAAGATTCCTGAGTGGAGCATATCTGGATTAGTCAGTACAATATGTCCGGACTTCCGGACTTTTGAACGTAATCCAGGAGCAGTATCGCCATCATACGTATAACTGAGGATTGTCTCCCCACTTGCTTCTATTAGATCATGGAGATCCGCAAGCTGATCTTGCGCTAACGCTTTTGTCGGAAACAGATAAATTGCCCTGGAAGTATCATCTTCAAGGATACAATCCATAACAGGCAAATGATAACATAAGGATTTTCCGGATGCAGTCGGAGTCACGGCTGTGAACGACTTTCCTGACGAAGCCAGTTCGTAGGCTTCTCTTTGATGACTGTATAACTTATCAATGCCTTTAGATGAAAGTGCTTTAATGATTGACGGATGAAGTTTGTCTGGAAATTCTGCGTACTTCGCTTCTTTACTTGCTATCGTTTTATAATGAATGACATTATCCGAAAATGATGGATCAGAACGTAGTATTCTTAGTACTTCGTGAACCGCAATTTTCTTTGTCATTTCCTATCTCCTTCTTGCTCTAGATGCAGAGCGTCCAAAATAGTCTTCAATGTATATTCTGCAGAATTGATAGAAAGGATAAATCTTTTTTTACCGGTCTTTTGATAAAATGATTGCACGATGAATTGCTTCATTGAGTCGTTCAGTGTTTCAATTTGAATCGGATGAACATATTTAGGTTTTGCAGTCTTGATAAATTGAGATACTTCCTCCGTCCATTCATCGAGCAGTGTATGGTATTTATCCGCATAAGGTTTCACTTCTATAAAAAAGTTAGGTTCCCGGTCGAGTTCCCTCATATATGTGAGTCTTTCAAAACATTCTTTACAAACAGAAAGTAGTTTTTCTGTTTTCTCTATTAAATTTATCAAATTCTTTCATCCTTCCCTTGCATTCCTTCTATTTTATCAGATATGAAGCTGATTCACCAAATAACAACGAACATATATTCCTGAAGGTCTCTCAAGTCCTTTTTTTATAAAATTTCAATTAAACATGATAAGACTTCAATTGCACTACTCCTATTACATCATCTCATTTAATTCTCTCAGAGAATCATCTAAATATCTACTTTTCTCAAATTGCAGTACAATGAATCTTTCTTGACTGGAAAGAAATTATTGTTGAACCATATTTTTGGTTGCAACTTTCCCTTTTCTATTCCGTCTAATCCTTGTGGTATAATGGTCAGATGTGAGGTGGTATCTATGACAATACGCTATCCGAACGGCAGGAAATATATACCCGTTCAAAGAAACGTAGCTCAAAAAAAAATCGATCTTTCTTTCAGTAATCGTGGTAAGTCGTTAGAGGATGAACTGAATGAAACCAATGAATACTATTTGAGTCGCGGTATTGCTGTCATTCATAAAAAACCTGTGCCCATACAAGTCGTAAACGTGAATTACCCTGCAAGAAGCGCCGCTGTCATCACAGAAGCTTACTTTCGGACACCGTCTACAACAGACTTTAACGGAGTGTGGCAAGGGAAGTATATCGATTTTGAAGCGAAGGAGACAAAAAGTCTAACCTCCTTCCCTTTACAAAATATCCATGACCACCAAGTGGTTCATATGAAATCTGTTGCGAAACAAAATGGAGTTGTATTTTTCATTATAAAGTTCACTTCGCTTGACCGATATTTTATCGTCCCCTATCATAATTTTGAAATGTATTGGGAGAGAATGCAGACAGGCGGTAGAAAATCAATCACACTTACAGAGTTTGAAACTATGGCGATAGAAGTTTTCCCTAGTTTCAACCCTAGAATCGAATATTTACAAGCGGTGTCGGATATTTTATCGTCACCTAACGAAGCTACTGAAAGGCAGGAAGAGATATGAGCGAAAATATAAATTCAAGAACTGCTAGACGAAAGAGCATGGAGGCAGAACGTACAAAAAAGAAAGATAAAAAGCCGAAACAAAAGAAGGGCATCTTTAAAAAGTTAATTCTTGCAGTTATTGCAGTCGGATTTGTCATACTCATCGGTGGTGCTGGCCTGTTCACTTTTTATGCAAGTTCGGCACCCGATTTAGATGAAAATCTTTTGAAGGACCCTCTATCATCTGAGATTTTGGATAAAAATGGTAATGTTATTTATAAGTCCGGAACAGAAAAAAGAGAATTTGTTCCTTATAGCGAAATTCCAAAAATTATGGAAGACGCCATTCTCGCTACGGAAGACGTTCGATTCTATTCCCACCACGGAATGGACTTTTGGCGACTTGGTGGAGCAGTCATTGCAAACTTCCGAAATGGATTCGGTTCACAAGGTGCAAGTACCCTGACACAACAGGTCATTAAGAACTCATTCCTATCCACAGAAAAAACCCTTAAAAGGAAAGCACAAGAAGCATGGCTTGCCAATAAACTTGAACGTAAATATGAAAAAGAAGAAATCTTTGAAATGTATTTCAATAAAATCCTAATGTCCGGAAATAATTATGGTTTTGGAACAGCTGCCAACTATTTTTATGGTAAAAAATTGAATGAACTTGAATTACACGAAGTCGCTATGTTAGCAGGGTTACCGCAAAGTCCAAACGGATACAATCCATACAAAAATCCAGAACGCGCCAAAAAACGCCGTGATATTGTACTTGGGCTAATGCACCAGCATGATAAGATTTCTAAAGAAGAAATGGAAGCGGCAATAGCAATTCCTGTAACAGGCACACTTCTTGCTGAAGAGAAAAGGAAAGCTAATGACAATACAAAATATGCTGCATTTGTCGATATTGTATTAACCGAACTGGAAGATGCAGGAATGCAAGACATACTTTCAGACGGTGTCACAATTCATACAACATTAGATGTGGAAGCTCAACAGGCTGTCGAAAATGCACTCAAATCAGACATCTTTGCTAATGACAAAATGCAAGGTGCGTTAACTGTCCTAGATACGAAAACTGGTGGAATCGTGGCAATTGGTGGAGGTCGAAATTTCTCAACAGGACTTTTAAACTTTGCCGCTGCTGAAAAACGTCAACCAGGTTCAGCTATAAAACCGATTATTGATTATGGTCCTGCAGTTGAATATTTGAATTGGTCTACTGGTCAGACTATGCATGATGAAGCATACAATTATAAAGACTCCAAACCTGTACAACCCGTTCGTAATGTGGATAGAAAATACAAGGGTACAATTACAATGCGTGAAGCGCTAGCTACTTCACGGAACGTCCCCGCAGTGAAAACCTATGAGGAAGTCGGTCGAAAGAAAGCAGTAGGTTTCGCGGCTAAACTCGGTTTGAATTTCAAAAATGAATTCCCTTCGAATGCGCTAGGAGGAACGGATGAGTTTTCTACAATTGAAATTGCGGGCGCTTATACCCCGTTCGGCAATGGTGGTATTTACACAAAGCCACATTCCATTAAAAAAATTGTTTATCGCGATGGTGTAACTAATCTTAACATGACTCCCGAACCTGTTGAAGTTATGAAAGATTCAACAGCTTATATGATTACAGATATCCTTCGAGACGTTTTCACTGGTAATGGTACTGGAAAACGAGCAGCCATCCAAGGGCTAGATGTAGCCGGTAAAACAGGTACAACAAACTTCTCGGACAAAGAAGGAGCACAAGATTCTTGGTTTGCGGGTTATACGACTGACTATACAATTGCAGTTTGGGGCGGTTATCAAGATCGTTCTGCAATGAAGAGTTTTGAAGGCGAACGATATGTCCCACAAGATTTGTTTAAACAAGTCATGTCATCCATATCTTCTGGGAAAAATACAGCACAATTTAAAAAACCCTCCTCCGTTGAAGAGGCTACAATTCAATATGGTTCAGATCCACTTATTCTAGCAAGTTCCTCCACACCATGGAACTTAAAACGGACGGAGTTATTCGTACGCGGGACTGTCCCTGTAGAAGTTGCTAGAGAAAAAATCATCGAATTGGAAGCGCCAAACAGTCTAACAGCTGAATATGACAGTGCCTCCAGTTCTATTAAATTGAACTGGGCCCATAATGCTTCTGACTTTGGCGAGGTAGAAGATAACGTCGAGTTTACCGTATTAGTAGGAGCAGATGGTGGGGATATGCAGGTAATGACAACAACCGGAGATACTTCTGTCACGTTCTCTGGCGCAGAGTCAGGCAGGAAATATACATTCTCTGTAATTGCCAAACTCGGTGACTTGCAAAGTGGCGCAGCATCTACTACAGTGCAAATCGAAGATGTTGTTGAAGACATACCTGAAGTGGATGAGGATGAAGTAGAAACTGAAAATCCTGACGGTGAAGAATGGAACAATGAGAATAACGAGAATAACGGAAATAACAATAATAACAATGGCAATAACGGGAATAACGGCAACAATAATGGAAATAACGGGAACAACAATAATGTAGATGGCACAGGCGATGGTTCTGTTATTGATGATGGAACGATCCCTGATCCAAATGTTGGTACAGAGGGTACAGAGGGCACAGAGGGCACAGAAGGCACAGAAGGCACAGAAGGCACAGAAGGCACATCTAACGATAGTAACCCATAATCAAAAATGTATCACACTTCTTTAAATGTGTTATTAGTCAATAGTGGAAATGCCATGAAATCCAGACAAAAAAACAGAACCTCAGATGCAAAACACATCTGAGGTTCTGTTTTTTATTTCTTTTGTATTGAAAGTCTTGCAGTTTTCTTTTTTGTTTCCGTAAAGAGCGCATCCAATTGAATATAAGCATAATGACTGGCTATTTTATCTTTTACAAACTCAAAACGTTCCTCACCATTCAAAGGTAAAAGTGTATAAACAACCTTTCCTTTACGGTCATCAAACTTACTTCCACCTAGCTCAAGCAAGATATTGTAATTCTCAATTGCCGACTCCATTAACTCTACGGCTTGATGATCTTTTTGTTGATAAAAAGTCTCTATTTCTTCACGAACTGTCTCCCATTTATCAAAATAGGGAGTTAGCAGCTCTTTGTCGATAGGGTTTACTTCACTCAGCATTCTCTTTCATCCTTTTCTTTCCTTCTCTGCATAACGGCAATAGCGGACAAACATTGCATCCAGGGTTTTGCGCCTTGCAGTGGTATCTACCAAAAAAAATTATTTGGTGATGCGTATCTGTCCATTTATTAATCGGAGTCCACCGCATAATTTTTTCTTCAACTGCAAGGGGCGAGTCTTTCCACCTATTCATTCCTAGTCGTTTCGCTACACGTTCAACATGTGTATCGACAGCAAGAGCAGGTATACCAAAAGCATTTGACACGACCACATTTGCTGTTTTACGACCCACTCCTGGAAGCGTCATCATGACATCCCTATTCGGGGGTACCTCCCCACCATAATTATCAATCAATAATTGGCTAAGTGCTTGAATATTTTTTGCCTTATTCCGGAATAATCCGATTGACCTGATATCCCCTTGCAGTTCCTCGACATCAACCGCAAGATAGTCCTCAGGTGTTTTATATTTTTTAAATAGTTCCGCCGTTACTCGATTCACTAAAACGTCCGTACATTGAGCAGATAGAAGCGTCGCTATTGTTAATTCAAAAGGATTGTCATGCACCAATTCACAGTGCGCGTCTGGAAACATTTCACCGAATTGCTCCAGACAAAATCCCCATTGTTTTTTCGTCAGCATGGTATCCCACCTAATCCCGTTCTTCCAGCCAATTATAGAATGGAACACGTTTTACCGAAACAGTTTTTTCATTTTGCTGAGATGGTCGCGGTCCTACAGTTCGGAAAGACTTTGTTTGACGTTCAACATCAGACATTGTTTTAACATTTTTCTTCTTCCACTCGAAAAGAATCCGATCGATATACCGCAGACTAAGTTTTTGAGCAATAACAGCTTCTTTTAATGCTGCACGGATAATTTCAACAGTATGGCCATCATCATCAAGCCACATCGTTATTGATTCGCATTCCATTGGTGACAAAAACCGTCCAAATTCTTGTTCAAATAGCGAAAAAATTTCTCCTTCTGCATTCTTATGGGTCTCTTCCTCAACCTCATTTGTCGCAAGCTCAATATGATCAACTAAACGATTCCAGAGTGGTAGCAAAGAGAATGTCTCATACAATACACCTTTTTGATCCTCATTTTGACCAATTTGGAGAAAACCGCGTTGCATCAGGCGTTGTAATACCATGGATACTTCGTTTTCAGACAAATCCATTCGACTAGTAAAATCTGTAGGTGTTGGGAAATGATTCCCTTCTGATTTATAAGCCGTCATATGCATGATTAGCATCGCGTCCAAATCTTTTATTCCAAGACTCTTATAATGGTGAAAAAAAAGCTGGGAAATGTTAACATTTCCCTGCTCAATCCAAATCCGGAGTCGTTCTTCGTGTTGCATGACCGAACCCCTCTCTTCTATTAAAATCAAAAAGTTTTAAGGGTACAATCTATTCAATAGACGTGGGAATGGAATCGTTTCGCGAACATGTTCCACACCTGAAATCCATGCGACTGTACGCTCAAGTCCAAGTCCAAATCCTGAATGTGGAACCGCTCCGTATTTACTAAGATCCAAATACCATTCATAAGCAGATTCATCAAGGTTGTGTTCTTTAATTCGTTGTTTCATCAGCTCATAGTCATAAATACGTTCAGATCCGCCAATAATTTCTCCATAACCTTCGGGAGCGATTAAATCAGCACACAAAACAACATCATCCCTTGTAGGATGCGGTTGCATGTAGAAGGGTTTAATGCCTATTGGGTAATGTGTGATGAATACAGGTGAATCATAACTTTCTGCAATTGCTGTTTCGTGTGGCGCTCCAAAGTCTTCTCCCCATTTAATATCATCAAATCCGTTTTCATTCAAAAATTTGATAGCATCATCGTATGAAATACGAGGGAATGGTGCTTGGATTTTTTCAAGTTTAGACAAATCGCGGCCTAGTCTTTCTAATTCAATTGCACAGTTTTGCAAAACTGATTGAATAACATGCGTCACATACTGTTCCTGTACTATCAAGCTTTCATCAAACTCGACAAAAGCCATTTCAGGTTCAATCATCCAAAACTCGATTAAGTGACGACGTGTTTTCGATTTTTCTGCACGGAATGTCGGACCGAATGAGAATACTTTTCCAAGTGCCATCGCTGCAGCTTCCATATACAGTTGACCTGATTGCGAAAGGTATGCATCTTCATCAAAATATTTTGTTTGGAACAATTCGGATGTGCCTTCTGGAGAAGAACCTGTCAATATCGGTGGATCTACTTTGACAAATCCGTTCATATGGAAAAACTCATATGTTGCACGAATGACTTCGTCACGAATTTTCATTACTGCATGCTGTTTACGTGAACGGAGCCATAAATGGCGGTGATCCATTAAAAATTCTGTACCATGCTCTTTCGGCGTGATTGGATAATCTACCGCTTCATGAATGACTTCAATATCTTTCACTTGTAGCTCATAGCCGAAAGTTGAACGCTCGTCCACAGTTACTTCTGCTGTAATATAAAGTGAACTTTCTTGTGTAATTGACTTTGCTCTAGCAAATAGATCCTCGCCAACCGCTTCTTTAACGACTACTCCCTGTACGAATCCAGAACCGTCACGAAGTTGCAGAAAAGCAATCTTCCCGCTAGAACGTTTGTTGGCTAGCCATCCACCAATACGAACTGTTTCGCCTGCATGGTTAGGCATTTCATGAATCATGATTGTTTTCATATTAACCTCCAAGAATTTAATCTCTAATCTTATTCTTTCCAGTTTACTTCTACAAATACACGAATTCGTCGAATCGCTTCTTCCAACAGTTCGATTGATGTTGCATAAGACAAGCGAATTGTATCAGGTGATCCAAAACCAGATCCCGGGATAACAGCGACATTTGCTTTCGTCAATAATGCCTCTGCAAATTCATCAACGTTAGCAAACCCTGTTTTATTAACCGCTTCAGATACTTCAGGTAGTAGATAGAAAGCACCTTGAGGTTTAATCACGTTAAATCCAGGAATTGCCGCTAATTGCGGGTAGACCCGTTCCATACGCGATTCAAAATCTGCACGCATTGTTTCTACTGTATCTTGAGGACCATTATAAGCCTCGATTGCAGCATATTGAGAAGTCGTCGTAGGATTCGATGTCGAGTGACTCGCTAAACTCGTCATGGCACTTACTACTACCTCATCCCCTGCGACGTAACCTATACGCCACCCTGTCATTGAGTGTGATTTCGAAACACCATTAATGAGAAGTGTACGACTTTTAGCATCATCAGAAAGTTGTGCTATTGAAATATGCTTTTCATCACCATAAATGAGTTTCTCATATATTTCATCCGAAATGATCCAGATATCTTTCTCTTTACATACTTCCGCAATTTGCAGCAATTCTTCTTTAGAATAAATCATACCTGTTGGATTCCCAGGTGAATTGATGATTACTGCCTTCGTTTTAGAAGAAATTGATTCTCGAATTTGTTCTGCGGTTACTTTAAACTGTGCCGCAGCTGTCCCTTCAATATGTACCGGAACTCCGCCTGCCAACTTTACCTGCTCGGGATAACTGACCCAATAAGGAGTTGGTATGATGACTTCATCACCTGGATCGAGTAAAACTTGGAACAGCGTATACAATACGTGTTTAGCGCCAATCCCAATCATGATTTCTTTCCCAGTATAGTTTAGCTGTTGGTCTTGCTTTAACTTCTGGATGATTGCATCTTTGAGCGCTGGTAACCCACCCGAGGGTGTGTACTTTGTTTTTCCATCTTTCATGGAAGTGTAAGCTGCCTCAATAATATTAGCTGGCGTATTGTAGTCCGGTTCTCCCGCACCAAGACCAATGACATCGATGCCTGAATCTTTCATTTCTTTCGCTTTCGCCGTAATGGCAAGCGTTGTTGATGGTGTAAGCGTATTTACCCTCGCTGCTAATGATTTCGTCAATTAAATCGCTCCTTTAGAGATTCAAAATGCGTTTCCACCATTGTCCGTTCTCAAAAAAGACATAGACATAATTCAGTTTATCGTTTTCACTTTTGAATACTACTTCCCAAACTGCATTGTCTCCTTCAATTCCAAGCGTGACATGAAGAATCTTTTTTACATCCAATTCTTCTTTTACGTTTGCGATTGCTTTTTCTGCTGTAATTCCTTCAGACAACTTGACTTCCTTATAGCGGTCTTTCAATTTCCCGTCGATGAAAACAGCTTTTTCCACCCCGTCTTTGTCTACACCAAACACAGTTACACTCGGAACAGTACCATTAAAGACAGTAGCTGAACTTGCAGAAACGAGTTGTCCCGATTGAACCGCGGATTCGATGGCTTTCTTTTCTGCTGATGAAAAAGGCTTATCAGCATTATAAAAAACAGTGACAGTTATGACGATTGTTAACATTAATAGGAAGACAATGATGAATTTTATCCAGTTCAACATATTACTTCACGTCCCGAACCTTTAAGAAATATTTTCTACTAATTACCTACCTAATCATTATAGCAATTTTCGAGTTCATTAACCATATGATCTAACGACACTTTTTTCACAGGCACGTCCGGAAAAGCTTCAAGGAATCGCTTACCATACTTTTTCGTTTCAATCCGTCTGTCCAATATAATGAAAAAACCTTTATCTGAAGATGATCGAATCAATCTCCCAAAGCCTTGACGGAGTCTCATAACCGCTTCCGGTAGTGCATGTTCCGTGAACGGGTTTAATCCAGCTTCAGTCATTCTGGCCGCTCGAGCTTTGTAGACAGGTTCTTCCGGTGATGAAAATGGAAGCCTTACAACAATCACCGCTGTTAGAGCATCCCCAGGTACGTCGACACCCTCCCAGAAACTATTGGTCCCGAAAAGGACAGAATTGTTGAACTGTCTGAAAGACTTCAAAAGCCTAATTCGACTCCCCGAACTTATCCCTTGTGCAAATAGCGCATAGCCTTCTAACTGTTCACTTTCTGTAATAAGTTCATATGTTTTTCTTAACATATCTTGAGATGTAAACAGAACAAATAGCCTTCCACCCGTTGCCATTACTGTCTGAATCACCGCATCTGTAACGGCTTCAACATAATCAGATTGACTGACATGCTGGATATCAGGCATGTCCTCAACAATGAATATTTCTGCACCTTCATAGAAATGGGCAGGCGCATCAAATGTTACAAGCGGAATCGAATCATCTATGCCAAGTTGCCTAGATATGAAACGGTCATTTCCGGGAACTCTAAGTGTACCTGAAGTCCATACAATTCCAGTCTGTTCATTTTTCATCCTATTGGTAAACTTTTGAATCAGCTGAGACCCATCCAATGAGCGTTTAATAACAGTTAGGCTTCCTGGAACACTTCGTAAATCTTTTTCCATCCAGACAGTGAAATCTTCCGTGTTGTAGTCAAGAAAAACTTCTACCCATTCACCGGCTTTGATAGTCAGTTCTTGTACCCAGAAATTCCATTCCGCTAGAATAGCCTGTTCATCACGCGTCAAATTATCTAAATGGTTCGATAAACCATGCGTGAAAGATTCAGCTTTTCTAATGTAATCAGACAATGCTATAGCAACTTTCGAAAAATGCGATTGATTATATTCCAATTCAGAGAGTGAATAAACGACTCTGTTTCCTTGATGTCTTTTACGTCTTGGAGGATTGAAACCAGTCAAAGTGGAAATCGCATGATCGAACAAAGTTAGGAATTTGATAAATGCGGAATCCAGCAACTCTTTATTGTGAAAGCCATCGGTTCCAAATTTGTTATTCAGCTTGTCAATTTGCTGCAACAATTGTCCGGATGTTTCTGAAGCAAGCTGTCCAAGAACATATTTCCAATTCGTGTACGAAAACACTGTTTCATTCATAAAGGTTGCAGCTTGTACAAATTGATGTGCTTCATCAACAACTACTCCGGCTAGTGAAATGAATATACTTTGTTCGCGATTCAAATCCGACAGCAACATTGCATGGTTTGTAATGATTAAATTCGAATGTTCGGACCCTTGGAGTAGTTTATAGTGATAATCAGCAATTTGTTCATCCCACGCAAGCTTATTCGTTCGCTTCCTAATTCGATCGACAAATAACTGTCCACCGCCAGAAACATTAATCTCTTGCAAATCACCTGTTACGGTTTCTGTAAGCCAGACAAGGATTTGCATTATTGTAAATGTCTCATCGTACGATTCGTCGGCAATTCTTAGAAGTTCCTCGAATTTACCAAGTGAGATGTACTGCTCTCTTCCTTTAAGTAATGTCGCTGTCACATTGCAATCAAGAATTAATTGTACTTTCTTGAGTTCCTCATCCATGATTTTATCAGCCAGATGATTCGTGTATGTGCTAATAACAACTGGCTTCCCTGTCCGTATTGAATGTATGGCTGCCGGTACTAGATAACCAATCGTCTTTCCAATCCCAGTCGGAACTTCTGCAATAATTTCAGTTTGTGTAGACAAGGTATCCCACACTTCATCCATAAATCCAATTTGAGAATCTCTATGTTCAAACTCTGGGTAAGCTTTTTTTAATTGCTCTATTTTTTTTTCATTGTCACCGGGATATACCGGATTTACAAAGTTCTCAGGTTGTTGCATCACCACATTGCGATAGGGTATACCACGGAAAAATGAAAACTCATTGCCTGTACTTTTCGTCCGTGCAATTTTGAGCGCTTCATGAAAAAGTGTCGAAAGATCAGATTTTAATCGAAATGATCTGCGATGTAAGAGATTTAGTGTATCCTCCGGCAATGCGAATAACTTTTTCATGCAGATTAGAAATAACTTCGCGGTTGCTTCTGCATCCTCATCAGCGCGATGTGCAGACGCCAATGGTATGCCTAGTTCTTCGGTAATATCCTGCAGTCTGTAACTCGGAGCGGATGGTATCAAGACTTTGGACAATTCTACTGTATCGATTTTCTTCCCTGTCCACATCGCGATTCCGCATCTTGCAAATTCGCTTTGAAGAAAGGATAGGTCGAAATCCGTATTATGCGCAACAAATACAGTTCCTTCCAATAGAGTGGCGACTTCAGCTGCAATTTCTTCAAAAGATGGTGCATCCTTCACATCTTCATCAGAAATCCCTGTCAAATTACGGATGAAAGCAGGGATTTTTTGTTCAGGGTTTATAAAGCTGACGTACTTATCGCCGATTTTTCCTTCTTTAATAAATACAACCGCGATTTGAATCATCCGATCCCCTTTTGCCGGTGAATGACCGGTTGTTTCTAAATCAACGACTGCATAGGTTTTATTGTGCATTCGATCATCAACTTCCTGTTTATCATACTAATGCAGATTGTATCACATTCCGGCTTTTAAGTTAGTTCAAATCACCAACAGATTGAAAAAAAATCATAAAAAGCTCATTTGAAATCAAGTAACTGATTTCAAATGAGCCCTATAGATTAGAGGGCCATACCCTGCTTTTCCCGAATAATTTCTTTTACCTTGTTTTTATCATCCATAATCAGAACTGTTGGCTCATGCGTACTTGCTTCTTCGTCTGACATATAAACATAGGACAGGATAATGACGATGTCACCGCGTTGTACAAGCCGTGCTGCCGCTCCGTTCACACAGATGACACCACTTCCGCGTTCCCCTGCAATAATATACGTTTCAAACCGTGCTCCATTATTGTTGTTAACTACATGTACTTTTTCATTTGGCAACATTCCTGCAATCTCTAGTAACTCACTGTCGATAGTTATACTGCCTACATAATTTAGATCTGCTTCTGTTACAGTTGCACGGTGTAATTTACTGTTCATCATCATTCTGAACATGACAACCATCCTTTGTTGACATAATAATATTATCTATCAATCTTGTATTTCCAAACTTTACTGCACAGGCAAGAATTGCCTCGTCTGCAGAGAGTTCATATTCTGTAAGTGCTGGGTAAGACAAAAGAGATATGTAATCCACGAGGCCAGAGCTATTGTTGACAATATATGCTTCCGTTATCCGTTCAATTTCATCATTCGGCACACCCTCTTTAAACAATGAAACAGCTTTTTCGAGTGCCTGCCAAATAACTGGGGCTTGCGCACGTTCCGTCGCAGTCAATTTAACATTTCTGGAACTTTTCGCGAGTCCATCCTGATCGCGGACGATTGGAACCCGAACTATCGATGTTCTTAAGTTAAAGTCCCGTACAAACGTCTCGATAATCGCAAGTTGCTGGGCGTCTTTCATACCAAAATAGGAACGGTCAGGGTCGACGATATTGAACAGCTTCAAGACGACTTTCAAAACGCCGTCAAAATGACCTGGACGAGATGCTCCGCACAATGTATTCGCCTGAGGACCTGGCAGAATTCGAATGCCGCCATCTTGTGGATACATTTCTTCCGGTGTAGGCATGAAAAGAATGTCCACGCCTGCCTTTTTTGCTAAACTAGCATCTCTTTCTGCATCACGGGGATATGCATCAAAGTCCTCCCCTGGACCAAACTGAGCAGGATTAACGAAAATGCTCATGACGACGATGTCATTTTGCCCTCTCGCCTGCTCCACGAGCGATAAGTGACCGTCATGCAAAAAACCCATCGTCGGTACAAAACCGACTGTAGAGCCAGAACGTGCATTACGATCAATCAAACTTTGTAATTCAGATATCGTTCGAACAACATTCATTTCATTTGTCACCTCCACTGCCACCATACAATGCAACCAATTCTTCTTCCTCCATCGTAAAACGATGTTGTTCCGAAGGGAATGAACCATCTTTTACTGATGTCACGTACTTGTTCAATCCGTCACGAATAACCGTTCCGGCATCTGCATACGTTTCCACGAATTTAGGGACATGGTGACTTCCGTATTTAATAGTATCATGGAATACAAGTACCTGACCGTCTGTTCCTGCTCCAGCACCAATGCCGATTACTGGGATTGAAACAGCGGCTGAAACTTCCTCACCAAGCTGATAGGGAATACATTCCAATACAATCATGAATGCTCCAGCTTCTTCACATGCACGGGCGTCATCGATAAGCTTTTTCGCGGCTTCAGCCGTTTTCCCTTGCACTTTATAACCTCCGACAACCGATGCAGATTGTGGCAACAAGCCTAGATGTGCAACAATTGGAATTCCTGTTCCAGTGAGCAACCGAATCGTTTCAATTACGTTTCCTGCACCTTCAAGCTTTAATGCATTTGCATTTGTTTGTTGGAAAATCCGGACCGCTTCTGTTAACGTACTGTCCGCAGAGCCATGATACGTCCCAAATGGCATATCAACAACGATGAAGGTATCCTTTGCCCCCCTCCTAGTTGCCTTGCCATGGTGAATCATATCCTCTGTTGTTACAGCGATGGTTGAATCATAGCCAAGTACAACCATTCCGAGTGAATCACCAACAAGAATAATATCGACTCCCGCCTCTTCCGCAAGCTTTGCTGACGGGTAATCGTATGCCGTCAACATGACAATCTTTTCACTGGTCTTTTTCATTTTAATAAAATTTAGTGTACTCTTCATTTTACTATTCCCCTCTCTTTTGAGAAGAAACCGGATATAAAAACCCCTCTGTGCCAAAAATGGACAGAAGGGTTGTATCATCATGTGATGGTTTCCTCCGTCCCTGTCTTTTCATTAAGATCAAGGCAGATCATATTGAACTTTAGGTATTCGTATTTCAAAAGTGGTGCAGCTCACAATAGATACCGCCCTTTGGATTTACTATAACAAATTGAAAGTTCAATGTATACCTATCACTTTGTGATTTCAATATCTGCTGAATAGATTCCTCGAATTGTACCGTCACTGAGCTTCAATTCTAAGACCCCATCATCCGATATCCCAAGTGCAGTACCTACAATTGTTTCATTCAACATGACAGCTCGTATCTGTTTCCCCGTTGTGTTCGAATAGCCTTCCCATAACAGCTTGATTGGTCCAAAACCGTGTTTAACATACAAGTCTGTGTAGAGTTCGAGAAATCCGAGGGTTTTTGCAATAAGTTGCGCTCGGTCGACCGACTTACCGGTAACTATTTTAAGGGATGTCGCAATGTCTTGCAGTTCTTCCGGAAAATCCGTTTTTTCTTGGTTCACATTCATACCGATTCCTAGAATAACTGCTTTTACTTGATCAGGGTCCGCCTGAAGTTCAGTTAATATTCCAGTCACTTTTTTACCGTTGATCAAAATGTCATTCGGCCATTTAATATCTGGATCGATTCCTGTCATTTCTTGAATGGCTCGCGTAACTGCAACCGCCGCAACTAACGTCATCTGTGGCGCTTGTTGCGGCGTTAATGTCGGCCTGGTAATTACACTCATCCAGATACCTTTGCCCGCTGTAGAGTTCCACGGACGAGCCATTCGGCCTCTCCCAGCAGTCTGTTCTTCAGATATAACAACAGTTCCATTAAGTGCACCATTCTGTTCTTCATCATGTGCAATGAATTGTGTCGATTTACACGTATCAAAGTAATGGATGTGTCGACCAAAACTTTTAGTATTCAAATGTTTTTGTACATTTGCTTCGTTCACCCGGTCTGGTGAGTTGATGAGATAATAACCTTTTTTTCGAATTGTCCCTATTTCGTAACCTTCTATTTCAAGTTCTTTTACATATTTCCAGATGGCGGTCCTCGATAACCCGAACTGGTCGGCAATCTCTTGTCCAGAAACGGGTTCACCTTCTGCGTCAAACAACCTTTTTAACAATTCATTTTTTACCAGTGAATTCATTTAGAAACCATTCCTTTATGTCATTGGGCTCATTTTCAAGTGAACCGTGTAGGACAGCTTTTTCAATCTTCCCAATCCATTCACCAAGCCATCTGCCTCCTGATTGATTTGTCCATTCCATCAGTTTTTGACCATCGACAGCAAGAGCTTTTATTGACTGAATTGGTAGCGATTCTTTCATTCGTTTAATTTCTGTAGCCAAAATTGTTTCTTGGTGAGTATGGAACGTCGAAAAAATCTTTTCCGTCGTTAAAAGGACTGACAAATCATTTAAGTAATAGTCGTCAACAGTAAATTGTCGATTTAGTCGATTTGCGTATACATCATTTACTGAACTAAGGAACATCCTATCAACGTTCGACAATTTATATGCTTTTACGATTTCTGATGGTGAGAAGTTGCCCGCAACCATAAAGCAAGCCCAGCCTTCACTCGGCGTTTCAAAAGGTGCAGTCTTATTTAGTTTCTCTATGTCTGTCGGAAATAATGGTAAATGTGAAGCTATCCCTGTTTCTTGTATGCATAGAAAAGCTTTTATCGGATAATTGCCGGAAAATAATTTATCCATTTCAGATTTTAACCGTTCTACAGAAATGTATCGAATCTGTTCAGCATTGAGACGGATTGCTTCAAATGTCTTTTCTTCGATTTCAAAATCTAGGACAGCAGTGAATCGAATTGCTCTGAACATCCGAAGCGCGTCCTCTTTAAATCGATCTGCAGCATTTCCTACGGCCCGGATAATTCGTTTCGTCATATCCGCTTTGCCACCGAAGAGATCAATCAGTTCTCCATCAATTGTCATTGCGAGTGCATTCATCGTGAAATCTCGGCGCCGTAAATCTTCCGCTAAAGATTTTACGAAACGTACTTCATCAGGGCGGCGATGGTCTGTATATAAGCCTTCTGTCCGGTATGTCGTTACTTCTATAGGTTCACCTTTCATCAGCACAAGCACAGTTCCATGTTTGGTCCCTATATCTACGGTCATCGGAAATACTGCTCTCACTTCTGCAGGTTCAGCAGAAGTAGCAATGTCGATATCTGTTGGATTTTTACCTAACAAAGAATCGCGCACTGCGCCTCCAACAAAAACAGCTTCATATCCCGCACTTACAAGTGAAAGAATAACCTCACGGCTAGGTGCAGATCCGAAATTAACTGTCATCTATTTCCCGCCACTTCATAATAAAGATTTTCGTACTGGTCGACAATTGTGGATGAATGGAACTTATCAGATGCAGTAGCCAAACCATTTTCTCTGAAAGTTGCATGCAATTCTCTGTCTTTCAATAACATGAGCGCTTTTTCAACCGCTGCATGCCTGTCTCCTACTTTTACAATAAAGCCATTGATACCATCATTAATTACTTCTGGAATTCCACCCGTATCTGTTGCGATAGATGGAACTCCACAAGCAAGTGCCTCCAATAGTACAAGACCGAAAGCTTCCTTTTCCGATAAATGGAACATTAAATCACTGATTGCCAATAGCTCAGGTAAATCATCCCTTTTTCCAGTGAATATAACATTTCCCTGTAAACCTAACTCCATCACAAGCTTTTCCATATCAATTCGCTCGGGTCCATCCCCGACCAAAATCAGTTTTACGTCAATCTCTGTCATTATTTCCTTAAAACTGTGTATAATATCGGGAATCCGTTTGATTTTCCGGAAATTTGAAATATGGATAATAACTTTTTCTTCTGGTTTGATTCCCAAGTCAATTTTCAAAGCCCCGGGATCCAATGGCCGATACTTGTTTTCATCGATGAAATTATATATTGTCATCAAATCTCTTTTCGGTTTGATTAATTCTAAGGTCTCAAGGCGGAGAGACTCAGAAACTGTGGTTGTAATTGTTGATTTATCAATTCCATAACGAACTGTATTCTTAAGTCCTGGATCATGGCCAAGAATCGTTACGTCTGTTCCATGTAGTGTTGTAATAACACCAATTGTGGAATTTGCCATATCTTTGCCGAGTGCCGCAGATATAGCATGGGGTACAGCATAATGAACATGCAGAAGATCTAGTTTTTCTGTTTCAATCACCTCTGCAATGCGGTTGGCCAGCGCAATATCGTAGGGAGGATATTTAAATACCGAATAGCCATCAATTGTAACTTCATGAAATTGAATATTAGGATGTGCGTCCAGAAAACGGAATGGTTTGCTGGATGTAATATAATGCATTTCGTGGCCTCGTTCCGCCATCATTTTACCGAGTTCAGTCGCGACTACTCCGGAACCCCCGAGGGATGGATAGCAGATGACACCTACTTTCAATTTTTTCAATCACAGCACCCCTTCCGATTTACAGTTATATATTTCTAGTATTAATCGATAAAATTCTCTAGTCCATAGACAAGGTCTTTTCGTTCCATGACATTGTGTATGGCCATAAGAATTCCTGGCATGAAGGAATTCCTATTGAATGAATCATGGCGGATACTAAGCAATTCGCCGTCTCCGCCGAGCAATACTTCCTGATGTGCAAGTAACCCGGGTAGTCGTATGCTATGTATCTTCATGCCTTTTATATCTGCACCGCGTGCACCGGCTTGATGTTCTTTTTCATCAGGGTGTCCTTGTATATGTTCTTCTCTGACCGCGTTAATCATTTCGGCAGTTTTCACTGCAGTTCCTGAAGGAGCGTCGACTTTTTTATCATGGTGCATTTCTAGGATTTCGACATCACCCAAGTAACGTGCTGCTATTGCCGAAAACTTCATCATAAGCACGGCTCCAATAGAAAAGTTCGGGGCAATAATGCCTCCCGTCTGATTGTTGGCTGCCAACTCTGTTAAAAGGGCAATATTATCCTTAGAGAGTCCGGATGTGCCGACGACTGGTCGGATTCCTAGGGTTATTGCATCATGAACATTTTTAAAAACAGCTTCCGGATCAGTAACATCTAAGAGTACATCAGGCTTATTCGTATTTGCCAATCCTTCAAGAGAAGTATAAATTGGAATACCTCCCGGCTCTTCATTTACATCAGTTCCATGTAAAAATTGTCCATCGTACTTATAATCCAGAATAGCAATGACTTCCATATTAGGCGTATTCATAATTGATACTAATGCTGCGCTACCTAAACGGCCGCGTGCCCCAGCGATTGCAACTTTTATCGTCAAATCATTTCCTCCTTTTTGGTCCAGCGATCGGCGTCCCGTTTCTTGAATTTTTCGAGAACATCCGTAAGTGCTTTTTCTAAACTGATTCCTTGTGAATTAGCGAAGCAAATTAGAACAAACAACAAATCTCCAGTTTCTTCTTCAAGTGACTTTACCGCTTCAGTGGATTTTTTCTTTTTCATGCCGTATACATGCTGCACTTCTCGCGATAATTCTCCAAGCTCTTCAGTCATCCGAGCAACTAGTTCCATCGGTGGGAAGTAACCTTCTTCAAAGCTATTAATGTACAGATCCACTTCTTGTTGTAAGTTCTCCATTGTTTGTGATTGTTCCATTTGCGTCAACTCCCACTACCATCGTATTAATTAATAACAGTATTGTCAAAATAAAAATTATAGACGATAATAACCCTAGCGTTTTAAAAAGGAAGGTGTGCACGAAATGTTTCAAGGAATTAAGTTCAAAAATATCTTTTTCATCATTCTCGGTTCTGCAATTTTCAGCTTCGGACTCGTTCACTTCAACATTCAAAATGAACTTGCTGAGGGAGGATTCACTGGGATTACACTGATTCTACTGTTCGCTTTCGATTGGGATCCCGCAATAATGAATCTTCTCCTGAATATTCCAATGTTCATTATCGGATGGAAATTGTTAGGTAAAAAAGTATTTATTTATACGGTTATTGGAACTTTCGCAGTGTCGATTTTCCTGAAAGTTTTCATGATTTATCAGATTGATATCCATTTAAAAGATGATATGTTCCTGGTTTCCCTGTTCGCAGGCGTGTTTATCGGTGTCGGACTCGGAATCATCTTTAGGAATGGAGGTACAACAGGTGGTGTTGATATTATCGCACGTCTCGCCCATAAATACATTGGTTGGAGTATGGGAAAGACAATGTTTTTATTCGACGCGCTTGTCATTTTGGTTTCTTGGGCCGTTTATCTCGACCATCGCTCGATGATGTATACGCTCGTTGCACTATTTGTTGGTTCCAGAGTCATTGACTTTGTTCAAGAAGGTGCCTATGCAGCTAGAGGGGCATTCATTATTTCTGAATTACAAGATGAAATCGCTACAAAAATTACAGCGGATATGGATCGCGGTGTCACTGTTTTTAGAGGTTACGGTCATTTTACAAAGTCCGATAGAGAAATTCTTTATTGTGTTGTTGGAAAAAATGAACTTGTTCGTTTAAAAAACATTATTACATCCGTGGATCCACACGCATTTGTTTCTCTAACCGATGTTCACGATGTCATGGGCGAAGGTTTTACGCTAGATGAACAAAAACGCCCTCTAGAGCGCTAGATTGGCGGTGTGATGGTACTAACCACATCGCGCTGCCTACTGAAACGTCAGACATTAAGCCAAGAAGAAAAATCTACATTATAGGAATCTCTCACGGTGCTATATTTAATGGTTTCTATTAAAGCAAAAAGTCCGTCCCCCGAAAAACGAGGGACGGACTTTTTATGATTAATCTCTGTTCGTAAAGATTAAGAGTAAACGCACCAATTCCATTACTGCAACCGCTGTTGCTGCAACATATGTCATCGCTGCTGCACTCAACACTTTTTTCGCATGTCCTTCTTCTTCATTACGGATGATGCCAAGAGAGACAACCTCATTCATGGCACGGGATGAGGCATTGAATTCCACTGGCAATGTAACAACTTGAAACAGTACTCCGACTGCCAACAGGGCAATACCAATTCCAAGCATGGAATTCATGCTCGAGAAAAACAAACCAATCATAATGAAAACCCATGACGCATTTGAAGTAATATTTGCAACTGGTGCTAAACGGTGACGAAAACGTAGAAATGCATACGCTTCCTTATCCTGTATAGCATGGCCTACTTCGTGGGCAGCAATTGCTGTTCCCGCTACAGATGCTTCATCGAAATTATGTGGTGACAACGCTACGATTTTCGTTAGTGGGTTATAATGGTCACTCAAAAACCCATTTGTCTTAACGACTTGCACGTCCTGCAAACCATTATTATCAAGAATAAGTCGGGCAACTTCTGCACCTGTCATTCCTGAAGTTGAACGTATTTTAGAATATTTTTTGTATGTTCTCTTCACTTTGAATTGGGCATAAAGAGGCAATAAAATTATTGCACCTAGGTAAATCCAAAACATAATCAGCTTCCTCCCCTATTTCTCTGTAAGTTCTATTCTATAATGAACTCACTTCAACCGCAACTGATTGCAATTACCATATGACAGCTTTTGTCCTGTTCTTCCACAACCCAAAAGCAAGCATAATACAGGAAATGGATAGCCAGAATGTAAAATAACCGATGTGTTCCATATGTTTCATTAGGTCGTGGTAAATCGGCATCTGTCCATACACATAATCAATGACATCATTATGGAGTGTCCAAATAGCCGCAATCGCAATATGGACGAAAGAAAATCTATACAAAGGACTGTATAACACACCTTGAACTGCCATTCCAAAATGTGATGCAATGAGCATCCAGCCCATCAAGCCAATTTCGCCTGTCTCGATTAGCGTCAGGATATTCATGACAACCGCCCAAAGTCCATATTTAACGAGTGTTATTAGTGCAAGTGCTTCAATGAGTTTAAAATTCCTTCCGATAAGCCAGCCGAAGATTGCAAGTGTGAAAAACAAGCTTGCAGTTGGACTGTCCGGTACGAAAACCCAGAACTTCGGCTCCGTTATTTCTAGTTGCCACATATACCAATCATATCCAAAAACTGTGCCAAGTAAGTTTATAAAGAACAGTATCCAAAGAAATGATTTATGAGATAGAACGAGCCAAATTTTCTGTAGTATTAACCTCATAGGTACCTCTCCCAAATTACTTATTATATATAGAAAAAAAGAGTCAGTTTCCTGACTCTTTTACATTACTCGCTTTTCAAGCCTGAAATAAATTCGGCAAGTACTTGCAAATCTTCATCTGAGCCTTCCCAAGTTCCAGGAGGCATATCTCCAACACCATCATGAGCGATATCGATAACTTCCTCAGTAGAAAGACCGGTATTTACTAACGGCTTACCTAATCCACCTTGGAATGCATCCCCGTGACAACCGATACAGGATGCTCCAGCGTAAATCTGATAACCTTCTGATTCAGTGTCAAATTCTACTTCCTCAACAATCGCACCTTGTATTTTTTGCTTTTCCCAGTCATGGTTCACATATGATTCCCAAGTCAAATAGAACAAAGCTGCAAATGACAGAAGCATAAATGCTGTTGGAAGAGGGCGTTTAAATGGACGTCGTTCCTTCGTCGTATCCATAAATGGTACAAGCATCAATGCGCCGAACGCAAGTCCTGGCATAACAATTGCACCGATTACATTAAATGGTCCAGAAGCAAATTGATACTTCAATAATTGGTACATTGAAAGGAAGTACCAGTCCGGAACCGGCATGTACATTGTATCCGTTGGATCCGCTTGACGTTCAAGCGGGGACGGGTGAGCAACTGTCAATATTAAATACCCGATAAGGAAAACAGCACCAATCAGCCATTCTTTCAATAGGAAGTTAGGCCAAAAAGCTTCTGTTTTACCCGGATACTCTGAGTAATCCTTCGGGACGTTCGGCATTTTGTTAGTAGCCTTAATGCGCGAATCTCCGACAAATTTCATCCCTTTTCCGCGATGCATAATGTCCCCTCCTTTTTAAAATCATTGGACCCTGTTGTATTTTATAGAGGTCCTGAAATACCTTGTCTTCTGATCATGATAAAGTGTGCTGCAAGCAACCCAAGCAAAGCAGCTGGTAAGAAGAATACATGAATCGCGAAGAAACGTGTTAATGTTTGTGCACCGAGAATCGTCGTGTCTCCAGCAAGAAGTACTTTAATCGATTCACCGATGAACGGGACTGAAGCTGCAATTTCAATTCCTACTTTCGTAGCGAACAGTGCTTTCATATCCCATGGCAGTAGATATCCTGTGAACCCTAGGCCAAGCATGACCATAAAGATCAAGACTCCGACAACCCAGTTCAGTTCACGTGGTTTCTTATAAGACCCTGTAAAGAATACACGCAGCGTATGTAGGAACATCATAACGATAACAAGCGACGCTCCCCAGTGGTGCATACCACGCACAATTTCACCGAATGCTACTTCATTTTGAAGGTAATAAACGGATTTCCATGCATTTTCAATGTCCGGTGTGTAATACATTGTAAGGAACATGCCAGAAAGAATCTGGATGACAGTAATAAAAAATGTCAGTCCTCCGAAACAATAGATGAATGCAGAAAAGTGATGTGCAGGGTTTACGTGCTCAGGTACTTCATGGTCAGCGATATCGCGCCAAATCGGGGTGATATCCAACCGTTCGTCAACCCAATCATAAATTTTATTTAGCACTTCGGTCGTACCCCCTTACATTTTTAAACTAATGTGTTCGGTTTTGTTTTTCCGAGATACACGAAACCGTCTTCGATTTTAACGTCAAATACGTCAAGTGGCCCGAGCGGTGGCGTTCCTTGTACATTGTCACCATTTTTCATATAACGTCCTGCGTGGCATGGACAGAAAAATTTGTCTGGATGCTTTTCATCGCCGCCCCAGTTCACTGTACAACCAAGGTGTTTACAAACAGGAGAAAGCGCGATGACCGTATCGCCTTCTTTATAAACCCAGGCAGCGTTTGCTACGTCAGATGTATACCAGGCATCTTTTCGATCTTTAATAGTAAAATCGACACGAACTGGTACTTCCGTTAGCTCGTCCACTTTTTGCGGAGTCGGGATGAAATCTCCTTCATCTGTCTTCTGCAACACTGGATCAATTGCAAAACGGACCATTGGCATTAACATTCCAGAAGCCATGAATCCACCAACACCCATAAGTGTATAACTCATGAATTGGCGTCTTGACACTTTCTTGCTCATCATTTTCCCTCCTCTTACTTAAAGGTCAGTCCAACGGACATTCTATTGCTAATTGTAATACTAGGACATATCTATGATATATCAATACTAAAGGAAATTCAATCATGCATTCTGAATAGAATTAAGTTTGTGAACAAATATCGAATTTTACTGTTCTGACCACTTTTCCATGAACCTTGGCAATACTTGTCGCAGCTGATCTTCAATAATTGATTTTTTAAGTTGTGGGTCCATACTTTCAAGTGGAATCGGTGGTAGCCAGATGATTTCGCCTTCGATTTCAATACTTGTCCAAGAAGAATCAGTCGTTAAGAAAAACACATATTTGAAAGGTGCTAACGAAAGGTCTCGAGTCAATGTTGTAGCCATTTCTGATAAATTCGTAGACTGCGTATATGCGTATGGCGGCATAAGCATCATACGGCCTTTAAATTGTGTTTCGATAAATGTTGTTAGGTGCATCAGAAACTCAGATGATGATGCACTACTTTTCATGTTGCCTGGCTCTGTATCTACTTTAAGCAAGGGTACAATCAGTGTATCGATATATTCTTTCTGTTGCAAATATGTATCCATATCTTTAGCTGTCCAGTTCATCTCAATAAAACCTCCTTCGAAAATAAGTAAAGAACTCCATCTAGGTGGATGGAGTCATCATTCCTTTGCTATCTTCATGTCATTCAACGTCGCAGATAACGCGATAAACCGCTCTTTGTCATTCGAATCAAGCGCTTCATCCACTCTTTTCATTAGCATATCTACGGTCATTGCAGCGACACTCTCTTCAAGCAATTTTTCCGCAACTTTTCGATCACTTTCACTCACTTGTAGATAGGTTGGAAGAAATGGATTCTCTTCTCTGACGCTCGCATACTCTGGGCAAGAATGACTGTTCGGGAAATTAAGCTGAATATACATTTTGTCATCAGGGTGGAGTCTTAGGTCATGAAATGATTTCTCAGCATCTGCAGTCATTAGATTTCCTTTATAAAAGCGGAACGGGATGCTCTCCGAACCTGTAGTTGAAATCACCATTGCCCGGGGACAGTAATGCGCTTCATCCGTAAAGTGAACGTTTTGTAGAAGGTGCTCATGGCTTAGAAGATAGTTCAAAATCCACACACATTCACGGCGCTTCAATTTGTACCGCTTTAAGAACCAACGTACAAAGTCCTTTTTAGCGGCGACAGGAACCATGGCCGTCATGTCACCCCTCCTCGTCATTTTGTGCTTCCAGGAAAGCTCTCCAATACTCATCAACGGGAACAATTTTAACTATCTCTTTGATAACTTCAAAGGCCTCATCGCGTTTCCCTTCTTCAAGCAGGAATTTTGCATAGTTTCCGAGAAACCCTTGATCATCCTTTAACCCAATATATGCCTTACTATAGGACGCGTATGCATCATCAAATTGTTCTTCACGCTCATACGCATATGCCATAAATGCATCCAATAAAGGGATGTCTATCTGGTCATTTTTCATGTATGAAAGAAGATCTAGCAATTCTTCGTTTTGCTCTCTTTCGTTATACAATGATGCAAGTGTTATAAGTGCCTCACTATATTCAGGGTCGAGAACGAGCGCTTCTTTCAAGTGTCCTTCCGCCTCTTCGGGCAGACCTAGTTTCAGTGCAGATTTCCCCGCCATCAATTGTAGTTCTTTGACAAATTCATCTCTGCGAATTCCAGCTTTAAACATCTCATATGCTCTACGGTCTTCGCCCACCAACAACAAAGATTGTCCCGCAAGCATATAGGCAGAAAAATAATCAGGATCCATTTCAATTAAATTGTCGAGAAGCGCAACCGACCTTTCAGGATTACCGCTTTGATAGTATGCAAATGCTGCACCGAAAAGCGTATCCGGTAATGCATTATCTTCCATTAATTCCTCGTAATATGGAATTGCCTCTTCATAAGCCGCACCTGCGCTATACGTTTCAGCCAGTCTAGATAAAATACGAATGCCACCGATTTCATCCATTTCTTCATGTAACTCAAGGTATAACCGAGCTGCCTCTCCATACTTTCCTGAACCTAGAAGTAATTCCGCATAAGCAAAGCGAATAACTGGCTCATTTGAATCGATTTCATAAGCTTCCTTAATCTTCGAAAGCGCAGCTTCCGCCATTCCGGACATTTGATAGTAATCGGCTAATGCCAACAGTGCCTGTACATACTCTTCATTATCCGGACTCACATCGGTAAGCAACAGGAGCGCTTCATCCTCTTCGCCAAGCTCAAGTAATGTGCCGGCTCGATCTATCTTCAATTGAGCTTCGTCTGGAAGATGGAAGCGCAAAGTTTCGTATAGTTGATCGGCTTCTTCCATGAATCCGTAACTGGCGAACAGTCCCGCTGCTTCATAGAGCAAATCAAAATCGGTCGATTTGTTCAACTGATCAACCGTGCTGCTCAACGCTTCTACTTCTCCTTCTAAGATGTACTGCTCAATCTCTTCTAACTGTCCCATATTTTCACCTGTTCTTTCACGATATATACATTACTCAGTTATCCTTTTTTATTTGGCTGGGTGGCTAGTTTTTCTAGGTTGTCAAAAAAACCTGGATATGAAATGGCTATGCACTCAGGCTCTTCAATTTGAATGGGACCGGATGCAATAAGCGCTGAAATTGCCGCCATCATACCTAATCTATGGTCACCGTAAGAAGCGAGTGTCCCCCCTGTTAACGGTGTTGGTCCATGGATAATCATTCCATCTTCGGTCGCTTCAACGTTAGCACCAAGCTTGTTCAATTCTGACGAGACTGCGGCAATTCTGTCTGTTTCTTTGACTCTTAGTTCGCCTGCGTCCTTAATTATCGTAATACCTTGCGCCTGCGTAGCCATGAGCGCAATAACAGGCAACTCATCAATCAATCTTGGTATTAAGTCGCCACTGATTTCTGTACCCCGTAATTCTGCATAAGTGACCTTGACCGTGCCATACGGTTCTCCGACTCCATCTGTCTCTTCCAAGATTTCAACACTAACACCCATATCCTTAAGTACATCCAGTATGCCTGTTCTTGTAGGATTAAGTCCGACGTTTTTAAATGTGATAGAACTTCCTTGTATCATTCCGGCTGCAGCCATGAAAAATGCAGCAGATGAAATGTCTCCCGGAACAACAACGTCTGTACCCAGGAGCGAATCTCCCCCTGTAACACTAACCTTTGTTCCTTCCACATGAATGGTTGCTCCAAATTGCATTAACATACGCTCGGTATGATCGCGCGAAACAGTCTTTTCTGTAATCGTAGTTGTCCCTTGAGCATTCATGCCAGCAAATATGATTGCCGATTTTACTTGGGCACTTGCAACTGGCATTTCGTAATCAATCGCCGTGAGAGGCCCTCCTTCAATTAAGATCGGCAGAAGATTGGCGTCTACTTCACCTGCTATGGAGGCGCCCATCGCTGCCAATGGCAATGTTACTCTATTCATGGGGCGCATAGACAAAGATTCGTCTCCCGTCAAAACGGATTTGATATTCGATCCTGCAAGTATTCCCAGTAATAACCTCGCTGTTGTTCCAGAATTACCGGCATAAAGATTATCTATTGGTGTTTTCCAATTTTCCATTCCAGGACTATTCACCGAGACATCCGTACCATTTCTAACAATCTCTACTCCGAGTTGTTGGAAAATGTCAATTGTACGCAAACAATCTTCCCCGTCCAGGAAGCCAGTGATTTGGGTATGACCTTTCGCGATGGAGCCAAGCATTACTGCACGATGTGAGATTGATTTATCCCCTGGAACGGCTATTTCACCCAACAATACTGGTTTATCAAATTCCACTGTTTTCATTCCCACCAAAAGCCCCCCTTATACTATGTACATACTATAATCCATTGTTTTGGATAGAGACGTTTTTGCGCGTACTCGATCCTCTGCAGTTTGGAAACTGATCACAAGAATTCCGTATACATCCGTCCGTGTTTCGACGATTCGGATATTAGTTATACTAATTCGTTCAATTGCAAGTATTTTTGTGATTTCAGAAATAATGCCGGGGTGATCCGGGATATCTATATGCAAATCAAATGTCATATAGAGTGCGCCTTGCGAAGTTAATGGTAAATCGTCTCTGAACTTTTTAGCTTCCGCAAAATAGGCGTATATTTTTTCCGGATCATTTGACAGTAACATCTCCCGAACATTGCTCATTTCCACAAACCAACCGTCAAGTTGCTGTAATAGCTCTTCCCTATTCTGAGTTGTGATATCCCGCCACATGACAGGATCAGCAGAAGCAATTCGGGTCAAATCACGGAACCCTCCCGCAGCAAGTTCTTGGACGAACGGCTGATCTTCTTGTTGAAGTGCAAGCCGTCCTACTAGAGATGAAGCAATCAGATGTGGAAAGTGGCTGACGATAGCCGTCATCCGATCGTGTTCTTCAGCATCAAGTACGACAACCTTCCCTTTCGTCGGTGCTAATAATTTACGCAGGCGTTCAACTTTTTCTATATGTGTCCGAGAATCAGGTGTCAATATGTAATAAGCATTTTCAAACAACTGTTCTTTTGCCGCCGAGACACCACTTTTGTGGGAACCCGCCATAGGATGGCCTCCTATAAACGTAATTCCCATTTCGATTAAAGCAGATGCAACTTTCATAATCGAGCCTTTTATGCTGCCTGTATCAGTGATTATGACATCTTCCTTCAATTCCCAGGTAGCTGCCTCCTGTATCATACCAATCGTTGTATTTACAGGGGTGGCAAAGAAAATATAATCTGCGTGCAAGCAAGCTTCTTCAACGGTAGGGGCAATTCTATCGATGATCCCTCTTCGATAGGCTTCTTCCAACGTTTTTGGCGATTGGTCAAATCCCGTCACCTGTATGTCCGACCTTCTTTTTAGAGCTAGACCCAGCGATCCCCCGATCAATCCGAGACCGATAATGGTTACATGTGAACTCATGCGTGAGAACCTTCTACAGACAGCAATGAATCAAATGCAACAAAGAATTTGCTGGTCTGCTCTTCCGTTCCGATTGTCACCCGGACATATCCTGGCGTTCCAAGCGCATTTCCGCTCCGTATGATAAATCCTTGCTGTAACAATTTTTCTGCAGCTTCATCTGCATCGCCCGGTACTTGAATTAGGACGAAATTTGTTTCAGAATCATAGATGTGGATGCCTTTACGTCCAGCATAGTCCTTGAATCGTTCCCTTTGTTGACGATTCAACTCACGACACTTCTCAATGAATGCCGCGTCATCTAATGCCTTTTCAGCAAGCACCACTCCAAACGAGTTGTTATTGAACGGGTTTCTCACTTTGTTGAGATTAGTGATGACTTCAGGGTGGCCGATTGCATACCCTACCCTGAATGCTGCTAGACCATATGCTTTCGAAAACGTACGCAACACGATTGCATTAGGATATTGCTCTAGCAACGACACAGAATCGACATGATCAGAAGCTGTCACGTACTCAAAATAGGCTTCGTCAAGAACAACGAGAACAGTTTCAGGAACTTGTTCCAAGAAAGCTTTCAAGTCGGCGCTCGGTATGACATTCCCCGTTGGATTGTTAGGATTGCATACCCAAACAACGGTAGTTTTGCTGTCGATTTTATTTAGAAATCCATCAAGATCATGTTGTCCATCAGTTTTCAAAGGAACTTCCCTTATTTCGGCACCTTCAATTTTGGCGCTATGAGCATACTGCGGAAAAGTCGGTGTCGCCATCACTGTATTCACTTCTGGACTGAGGAGTGCCCGTGAAATGATCATCACAATTTCGTCAGAACCGTTTCCGAACAATATTGTATCTTCTGTCACAGAATGTTGTATGGCCAATTTACTTCGTAACGCACTGGCATGGCCGTCCGGATAGATTTCATGTTGAATGGAAGCTTTTGCCATGAATTCTTTTACAGAAGGAGCACAGCCATACGGGTTTTCGTTTGAAGCGAGTTTTATAACTTCTTTCAATCCGTACTGCTTTGTCACTTCTTCGATTGATCTACCAGGTTTATATGGAGACATTCCATCAAGTGCTTTTTTCCAGTTCATGTAAATCCCTCCAGTGAATTTTCACGTTATTATTTTTGCAAATCCGGTCGTAGTTTTACAGCTTCATTTTGATAGATATGTTTGATAAGCTGTTGCGGAGTATCTGTATTTACATGCATAAGAATTCTAATGCATAACGGCATAGCTCCCGGCACTTCTATTTCATTCGTACACATGACTGGGACGTACATCCAGCCATTGATTGAACGGACCGCTTTTGCAGGAAATGTCGATTTGACGTCCGTCGTAGTAGACACAAGGACAGAAATAATATCGGTTGGAGAGATAGCGTTCTCTTTCGCCATTTCTTCAACAAGTTCTTGCGTCGCTTCTAGAACTGATTGTTCTTCATCGGATTCGACAGTAGTCGCTCCTCTTACTCCTCTAACCATCACAGCTTCTCATCTCCTTCTGTTCTTTGCTTCAATAGATTGAAAGCATTTTCACATTGCTCTTTTGATAATTCTTTCACAAAGGGATTTCCTATTCCATCTAGCAAAACAAAATGCAGTTTGCCGAAAGAAGCTTTTTTATCTTTTTCCATATAATTCATGAATATATCGAATGCATGTTCATGGACAGGTTGGAAAGTGTAGCCATGCTTCTTGGCGAAACTGATGAAACGAGTTGTCATCTCTTCATTCACAGAACCATGACTTTCGCTCAAGATTAGGCTGTACGCCATACCAATCATTACAGACTCTCCATGGCTTAAACCACCGAACCCACATACCCCTTCCACCGCGTGGCCGAATGTATGGCCGAAGTTAAGATATTTTCGTACAGAATGCTCAAATTCATCTTCCGCTACGATTTTCGCTTTCACTTCTGTCCCCCGTAACAATTCGCTTGACAGCCAATCGAAATCGGGTTGTGAAAAGGACGGATTGTCTAGTAATGCAAGCGTCCATTCCTGATCCGAAATAAATGCATGTTTCAACAATTCAGCCATGCCGGATCTAATCTCACGCGGCGGTAGCGATTCAAAAAGCGATGTGTTAAACAAAACACCGACCGGCTGATGAAATGAACCGACCATATTCTTACCTTCAGGCATATTGATTGCTGTTTTGCCGCCTACCGCACTGTCATGCGCTAAAATCGTCGTGGGGCATTGGAGAAACCTTATTCCTCTCATGAACGTCGCTGCAACAAACCCTGTCAGGTCGCCGCAAGCTCCGCCGCCGAAAGCGATAATAAGGGAATCCCTCGTGAATTTTTCATTCAACAGAAAGGAAAGGCAATCGACGTAGACGGCAGATGTTTTACAGTTTTCTCCAGACGGGACCGTTTTCACGGCGATTTCACGATTCGCAGACTCCAATGCCTTTTGTAAAAGTGGTAAATGGAGGTCAGCAACCGATTCATCAGCAATGATTGCAATACGGTCCGCACTTGCTAGTAAACCAGCGTAGTCGGTCGCAAATAGATTGTATACATCTTTACCGAAATGGACACCGTATTCATGATTTTGGATATTAACAGAAAGTGTCCCCATGTTAAAACTCCTTTACATACCGTCTGTATTCTTCAAGTTCCTTTTTCAAGCCATCCATTGTATCCGAACGGAATTCTTCCATGATTGCTTTTGCCATCTCTGTTGCGATGACATGTTCGGCCACAACTGAAGCCGCTGGTACCGCACATGGGTCAGAGCGTTCGATTGTTGCGACAAAAGGTTCTTTCGTTTCGATATCAACGCTTTCAAGTGGTTTATATAGCGTCGGGATGGGTTTCATGACTCCCCTGACGACAATCGGCATGCCTGTTGTCATTCCACCTTCAAGACCACCTAAACGATTGGACTTCCGGTAATATCCAAGTTCCTCACTCCAAGCGATTTCATCATGGACTTTGCTGCCTGGCATTTTAGCCATTTCAAATCCGAGTCCAATTTCCACACCTTTAAATGCATTGATGCTCATCATCGCTCCTGCAAGTTTACCGTCCATCTTACGGTCGAACTGGACGTAGCTACCGATTCCAGGCGGACAGCCTTCAATAACTACTTCTACGACGCCCCCTGCAGTGTCTCCGCGGCCTTTTGCATCATCAATGGCTTGGACCATCAATTTAGAAGCTTCAGGGTCTGCACAATAGACAGGATCGTTTTCAATGATATCCCTTAGCTCTTCAGTCCCTTTTCTTGCATATGTATCTGGATTGGTTGTTACTCCTCCAATTTCCGTTACGTGTGCGACAGTATGGATGTCGAGTTCCCGAAGAAACTGCTTAGCAACCGCACCAATAGCGACGCGCATCGTTGTCTCGCGCGCGGAAGACCGTTCTAGAACATTGCGTAGATCCCGATGACCGTATTTCATGCCTCCGACAAGATCTGCGTGGCCCGGTCTCGGTCGGGTGATCTGCCTTTTCACATCAGCAGGATTAACATCTTCTGAAAGCGGTTCTACACCCATAATCGATGTCCAGTGTTTCCAGTCATCGTTAACGACCGTCAATGTAACAGGTGAACCTAACGTTTTACCATGACGGACACCTGACGATATGACGACTTGGTCTTTTTCTATTTGCATACGTCTTCCGCGTCCATGTCCACCTTGGCGTCTTGAAAGTTCTCCATTAATCATTTCAGCAGTTAATTCCATTTGGGCAGGTAGCCCTTCAATAATTGCAGTTAGTTGCGGACCGTGTGATTCTCCAGCTGTGAAGTACCTCATTCCATTTCCTCCTCTGACGAATGATCAATCATTCGTTTATAGCACTTTACCAAAGTAAAGTACATTTGACTATATGTTAATATGAAAAATATCCGGAATCTACCCGGATACCTTAAATTTTCTTATAAAAGAACGTATCTTCTGATTCAAAACCATATTTTGTGGGATTAAAAATTTGTTCAGTACTACCTACAAATAAAATCCCGCCGGGTTTCAATGCCTTGGAAAAGTTCATATAAATTTGATGTTTCGCTTCTTCTGTAAAATAGATCATGACATTTCGACATACAATTAAATCGAATCCTGAATCGTATCTGTCTTTCAACAAATTTTGCTGTTTGAACGTCACAGTCCTTTTAACTTCATCCTTCACTTGATAATGATGACCTTCATTGACAAAGTACTGTTTTACTACAGGATAAGGTACTTCCTTTAATGCCCTCTCAGGATAAAGACCTACTCTTGCACGTTCAATTACACCCGAGTCAAGGTCTGTCGCCAATATGGAAATATCATGTAGCGGTACATGCGATGATAAAACGAGTGCGATTGAATACGGTTCTTCCCCAGTCGAGCAAGCAGCACTCCAAATTTTTAGTTTTTTATTCTCAGAAAGAAGTTTAGGAAAAATCTTTTTTTCAAGTGCATCCCACCGCTGGGCATTGCGATAAAATTCTGAGACGTTGATTGTCATACGATCAAGAAATTCCTCAAGTAATACCTTATCATTATGTATAGCGTCGTAATATTCGATGAAATCCCCAAATCCTCGTTTTTCATAAAGAGAAGTGAGTCTTCTTTTCATCTGCGCTTCTTTATAGAGTGATAGGTCTATTCCAGTAATTCTTTTAATATTTGCTATAAATAAAGCATAATCCGGCAATATGTTTCCTCCCGTCCCTATATTCTAACTATTATAACGGATTGGAAGCATTTTCGGAAGAACAAATACAAGAGAAGCCAACTTACAGGCGTTTAGCGCGTGCCAAAGTACACAAATTGATGCATTCGACGCTAAGTGTTTAAAGTATTGAGTCATACTGCGGGGTTACGTAAAGACAAATAACAAAAACAGCCGTGCGTCATTCGCACGGCTGTTCAGTGTAATTAATTGATCCAGTTGTTCATTGATTTGTCATAAGTGATTAGCTCTTCTTCTTTAAAGAAAAGACCAATTTCACGTACAGCGGATTCTGGAGCATCCGAACCATGAATAATGTTTTTACCAACAGTAACAGCGAAGTCTCCACGAATTGTGCCAGGTGCTGATTCTTTTGGATTTGTTGCTCCTGTCATAAGACGACCAACAGAAATAACATTTTCACCTTCCCATACCATAGCGAATACAGGACCAGATGTGATGAAATCTACTAACTCACCGAAAAAAGGACGCTCTTTATGCTCGCCGTAATGCTGTTCAGCAAGCTCTTGTGAGATTGTCATAAGCTTAGCGCCTACAAGTTGGAAACCTTTACTTTCGAAACGACCTACAATTTCACCAATTAGATTACGTTGAACTCCGTCAGGTTTAACCATTAAAAATGTTCTTTCCATTATTAACACTCCTTCTTGTATGTATCAGGATTTCTCCTTTTCGATCGTACCACCCGATGCTTGATTTTTCAACTGTTAGCGCATTAATACTTACGTGTACCAATGAAAGCCGATATTTGCATAAACGCCTTTTTAGCTTCACCTTCCGGCAATGGTAGTAGTTCAGCCATTGCTTTTTGCAAATACAAGTCACTAACAGCCTGAGCCTTTTCAATAGCATCCGTACTTTTTATATAAGTTAACATTTCATCGCGTTCTGATTCCGTCAATGTACCGTTAAAAGAACGCTCCATGAAAGGTTTAAACTTTTCATCATTTTTTATGTATAAGACTGGTAACGTCAGGTGTCCATTCAACAAGTCACTTCCTGCAGGTTTTCCAAGCGCTTTGTCCGTGGAAGTAATATCTAGAATATCGTCTACAATTTGAAAAGCCATTCCAGCAAAATAACCAAAACGACGTAATTTCCTAACAATTGCAGGATCTGCTCCGGAAACCAATGCCCCCAGTTCGCAACTGGATGATAGGAGAAGTGCAGTTTTTCTCTTAATACGACGTAAGTAATCTCGAATTGTCTGATCAGTTTTTCGCTGATGATCAATCTGAATGATCTCACCTTTACAAATCTCTAACATAGTTACTGCAAGTAGTTGATGTACTGCCGGAATTTCGATTTCACCTATGGATGTTAGTGCACGTGAGAAGATAAAGTCCCCAGTATACATTGCAATTCTGTTATCCCACCGCGCCTTTACCGTCTCTAGGCCACGACGTATATCTGAGTCATCAATAACATCGTCATGCACAAGCGATGCCATGTGAACCAATTCAAGTGAAACAGCTACTTTTGCCACGTCTTCCAAATAATAAGTACCAAATTTGGAAGCTAGAATCACAAAAATTGGTCGAATCCTCTTGCCACCTGCACGCAACAAGTGGAGCGATGCTTGCCGTATAATTGGGGAAGATGAATTGACGGATCGTTCAAGTTCCTTTTCTATATAAGCGAGATCCTTCCGGAAATCGGCATAAAGCGACATTAACTTCAATTTCTCCAAAACGATTACCTTCCCCTGCGGTCTTTATTGTTTATAACCCACATGGCCAGCCGCCGCGCCACCACTATATGACTTATATGAAACGTCTACGAATCCCGCTTCTGTGAAGAGCTGGGCAAGCTGCTTCATTCCCGGGAAATCATTCGCTGACTCCTGAAGCCACGAATACTCTTTAAAACTTTTCGCGAATAATTTCCCCATAATAGGCATGATGAATTTAAAATAAAAACGGAATAATTGTCGGTAACCCGGTAGTTCGGTTTGAGATGTCTCCAGACAAGCTACCATGCCGCCCGGCTTTAAAACCCGATTCATTTCTTTCAAAACCGTCAAATAATCTGGTGCGTTGCGCAAACCAAAACCAATTGTCACGTAATCAAAGGAATTGTCCGGAAATGGTAATTCCATTGCATTCCCTTGTAGGAGATTAATATTTGGATGATTTGCGACCTTAGGGCGTCCAGCTTCCAGCATCCCTTCACTGAAATCTAGGCCGGTAACGCTTCCTTCAATCCCCGTCGCCTCTGCAATTGCAATCGTCCAATCTGCAGTGCCGCAACAGACATCTAGTGCATGTGCACCCTTGTGAACAGCCATACGGGACATGATGTCATCACGCCATTTTTTATGCTGATTGAAACTAATTACAGAATTCATCTTATCGTAATCGATAGATATTTTTTCAAAAACATTATGGACTTTCTCTTCTTTTGATAGTGACAAGAGTCATGCCTCTTTTCTCAATTCAGTTTACCAAGGAGCGGGACCGAAAAATCACGGATCTTCTGCTGTAAGAAAGGTTCGAGGAAATCAGCCGAGTCGACCGCTACTTGCAATTCAGTACGAAGGTGTTCTATCGCTATTTCCATATTGTGAGACTTCAACCCGCTACTCGAATTGTATTCCCAATTAGTTGTACCATCTGATTTAATACCCTCAAGCCACATAAGCGGCAATGCTGCACTTGCAATGGGGACGTATTCCGAAAATCCAAATGTAAGTAAAAAATCCGTTATACATCCTGCTTCGATAATGCGTACGGTTTCCACCAGTTTATCCGGACTGTCCGGTAAACGGTTATGAAAAGTTGCCTTCTTCTCGTTAATTCGACCGATTGTTTCAGACAATGAACGGATAAAACCGAAATCGGGGAGAGAAGCTAGAAGCCGGTAATGAACACCACTAAAATGGTCTCCTGACAATACCTTAAGTTGTTGCTGTCTCGACGTGGCGTTGGAAACATCGATTGAATTATGCGCATCAAACGCTGCATGTACTGCACCGACCGCAACTGCTGCAGTATTTACACGATCATTCCATCTTTCCCCGTTTAACAAAGGCAAAAGTAGAAAGAAAGATTTGATAGAGTCTACGGACATTCGCCCTACATCTCTATCTATAATTGGCTCGTAAATTGATCGCTCAACCTCAAGTATATAATTTTCAATATGTGCTTTAGTTTTTTGTATTTCCATCGTCGAATCTCCATTCAATGACGTCTAATGAAAATTGTATCAAGCGAATTAGTCTTTCCCTTCGCTTGTTAAGACACCATATGCGGTATGAACGTCTGCATTTCCACGAATCTTCATGGCTGACGTATGATCAGTAAATTGTGCGATCATCACTTCACCACGGTCTAACTTTTCCGTATGATGGAACTTCGTGTCGTTCCCACGAGTTAAACCGATTACATTGACACCGTCTTCCTTAGCTTTAATTACGATATAGTCGGTTTGTGTCATTTTCACCTCTCCTGTCTAATCTTTAACGGTTTTATCATATCATAGAAAAGGAGTTGCCCGCAAAGGTCTCAGGACATTTTGATAAGAGATAGGATTTCCCCGCGCTTAACATCGTCATTTTCGTAAATACCACGCGCTACTGTAGTTACAGTCTTGGAACCGGGTTTTTTTACCCCTCTCATAGTCATACACATATGTTCAGCTTCGATTACGACATAAACACCGACCGGATTCAGCATCTCCATTAAGGTATCAGCCACAGTGGATGTAATACGTTCCTGAAGTTGAGGTCTCCTTGCAGTTGTTTCAACAGTTCTAGCTAGTTTACTAAGACCAGCGACAACACCATCACGCGGTATGTATGCAATGTGAGCGTGACCAAAAAACGGCACAAGATGATGTTCACACATTGAGTAAAATGGTATATCTTTCACAAGTACTACTTCATCATAGTTTTCGTTGAAAACCGTTTCAAAATAATCTTTAGGATCTTTATTTAAGCCTTCGAACATCTCGGCGTACATTTTCGCAACCCGCTTCGGCGTATCTATGAGACCTTCACGCTCGGTATCTTCACCGATTGCTTCGAGAATCATTGAAACTGCCTTCTCTATTTTCTCATAATCGACAACATTCTTCATACGAATCTTCCCCAATCGGATATAAAGTTATTCCAACAAAAATAGTAGCACACTCCCTCGACTCCGTACAGTTCCTTTACTTTATATGTTGTGTTTTAGTTGGAAATTGGAAAGAAGTCCGCCCCAAGCATCTGAAAAACAGATGCTATGGACGGACTCCTATGTAAATTCAAAGATTATTTAACTGCGTCTTTAAGCGCTTTACCAGCTTTAAAAGCGGGAACTTTGCTTGCTGCGATATCGATTTCTTCTCCTGATTGCGGGTTACGACCTTTACGTGCTGCGCGCTCACGAACTTCGAAGTTACCAAAACCGATCAATTGTACTTTCTCACCTTCAGCAAGAGTAGACTGGATCGTATCGAATACAGCTTCGACAGCTTTTGTAGCATCTTTCTTAGTTAATTCTGCTGCTTCAGCTACAGAGGTAATCAATTCTGTTTTATTCACACCATTCACCTCCTCTCAAAGGGCATTAGCTAGCTTCTAATACTGTAAAAAGAGTATCACAAGAAAATCTCTGACGCAACAATATTATCGCGAAACTGCCAATATCATGCACTTTAAGGGCGAAAAACAGAAAAAGATCCGTTTTTGACGGATCTTTTTCCTTTATACGATAAATGTAATCATACCTTTATTACCATCGTTAACCATCTGCTCAATCGTCTCCCGCAGACGTTTTCGTGCGTTCATCGGAACCGATGCAGTTTTAAAACGAATGCTTTCTTTCATGACTTCATGTAGTGGCGTTCCGAATAATTGGGTTTCCCATAACGCCTCTCTGTCATGTAAATATGCATTCTTCAATTCTTTCAATAAATGATGGCTGTGAAATTCAGATCCGATTAATGGCGAAAATTCAGCTTCCATATCGACCCTGATGATATGAAGTGAAGGTGCTGTTGCTTTCATACGGACACCAAAAAAGTTGTTCTGTTTAATTAATTCTGGTGGTGATGGATTGAAATCATCAATTGTCGGAAGTGCGACACCGTACCCTTGTTTTCTAGCTGTATCAATTGCTTCCGAATACATTTCATATGACTTTTTCGCTTTTGCAGCATCTTTAACAAACAATAACCAGTCTTTTTTTGAACCAATCTCCTGTCCCATGATTTCTTCACAAATTTCACGGAAAGCCTGTTCATCCATATCGATTTTCACAATCGCTTTCCCTTTGCCCGCATCAACTTCAATAACATCAGCATTTTTAACATACTTTTCTTCTTTCAGTTTTTCTGCCAATTCTTGAACTTTACGAATTTTCGAAGCTTCCAAGAATCCTTCGTTTATAACCCTGTCAATGTTAGCATTCAACTCATGCTCACTTCCCAGCACATCCATCCAATCCGGCTTTTGTATTTCGATATCCGAAATTGGGAATTCATACAGTGCTTCTTTTAAGATGAGCTGAATTTCCTGCGCATTCAACTGGTCTGCGCTGATAGCGATAACAGGAACACCATATCTCTCATGCAACTCCTGCTTCAGAGTGACTGTTTTTTCATTCGCTGGCATTTTAGAATTCAGCACAATGACGAACGGCTTACCGATATCCTGTAGTTTAGTAACGATTTCCGCTTCTGCAACTTCAGCTGCAGCTCTTGGAATATTATTGACCGTTCCATCCGTTGTAACCAGAATTCCAATTGTGGAATGATCCCGAATTACTTTGTCGGTACCGATGCGGGCAGCTTCCTCGAAAGGTATTGGTTCGTTGTGCCAAGGCGTGTGAACGTATTTCGGTCCATCCTCATCTTCATACCCTTTAACACCGTCTATGACATAGCCCACGCAATCAGCAAGCCTGATTTGAAACTTTAAGTCTCCATCCCCTACCGAAACCGAAGTCCCTTGAGCGGGTACAAATTTGGGTTCTGATGTCATGATCACGGGTCCAGGTGAACTTTGTGGAAGTTCATCCTGTGCTCGTATTCGATCCGCCGCGTCCGTCATGTTCGGAATCACAACTTCTTCCATCACCCTTTTAACAAATGTAGATTTCCCTACACGAACAGGACCAACGACTCCAATGTAAATATCTCCATCTGTACGTCTAGCCAAGTTTTCATATAATTCTTCTTTCATCCATCGTCCTCCTTTATATGCGCATATTAGTTTATGTAAATAAAAAACGTTTCATGCACGTAGCATGAAACGTTTTTTATTTTGAATTCCTCATAAATATAGGTTCATTCTTTTCATTCACCGTATAAGGGAGAGAGTAGGCCGGTAAAACCGGATTATTATCTGCTAGTAGATAGCGGATATCTTCGCCTTCTTTAACATCCGGCTTTTCTTCTTTCAAAATCCGGTTCAAGTCAATTGAATAATCGATGTAAAATATGCCATCGCCTCCGATTACCAGTGGCAACATAGTTTCCGAGTAGGGGCTAGGGACCGTCAGCGGCTCTTTGAAACCCATCGCTTTGAAGTCAACAGCATAAACATTGTCACCGACCGCATCCTTGAATGAAACTTTGCCATTAATGTTTTTTCGCAAATTCAAGTCACGAATACGTTCAGCTGAGCGTAGATCAACGAGCTTAACAGTTGGGTCCGTTTCAACGTTTGTCAACACATATTGGTAAATGCCACCTGTTTCATAAGCATTAGATGGTATTTTTTCTGTAAAAGCAGGAACAAGTTTAGCAAACTCAATCGGATATTTGATATAAATATCTGTTTCAAGCTCACGTGTTTTGATAGGCAATAGTCCTCCCGAATTCTGTTGGAAGGCATCTACCGCCTTTTGCATTGATTCCAGCTGATCGGCGTAAGGGATTTCCTGACCAGTTGTTTTTTCGGAAGGGTACATACAGCCTGATAAAACAAAAATAAATGAAGACATCAGGAGTAAACTGATTCTTTTTACTGACTTTTTCATCATGCTCCTCCTGTCGGGCCATTAAACACAAGATAAATCATCGCAAAAAATGCGAAAATCAACAAAGAATAAGCGATTAGCGCTAGTAGAAATTTAATTATTTTATTTTTAAGCTTATGTCGGCTTACATAAATAAGACCCATAGAAATGAACATGAATCCCATTGCATAAAACGATAGCCACATCTTATCCATTGAGGACAATTTAAGTCCTCCTTTCGTATAGTTAAAGAATTACCTTGTACCGAAGAGATCTTCCACTTCCTGTTTTTTCATGCGAGTCATTAATTGATCAACAGCATGTTTCGGCGGTATGTCTTCAAATAGAATAGAATACAGTGCCTCTGTGAGCGGCATGGAGACCCCGTACTGGGCTGCAAGCTGATGGGCAGCTTTAGCTGTTCTGACACCTTCAATGACCATTCCCATACCTGATACAACTTCATCTAGACTATTTCCTTTACCGAGCATGTTACCTGCATTCCAGTTACGTGAATGAACGCTTGTACAAGTGACAATCAAATCTCCCAGACCCGTTAGGCCTGAAAACGTCAAAGGATTTGCCCCCATCTTAACACCGAGTCTAGAAATTTCTGCTAACCCTCGTGTAATAAGCGCAGCTTTTGCGTTGTCACCATAACCAAGGCCATCAGAAATACCGGCAGCAAGCGCTATAACATTTTTAAGTGCAGCTCCAATTTCAACACCTAGTAGATCAGAATTGGTATAGACACGGAAGTAATTGTTCATAAATAAGTCCTGAACTTTTTCCGCAGCGTCTAAATCCAGAGAAGCAGCCGTCACTGTCGTCGGATGACGCAGCACAACTTCTTCCGCATGGCTTGGTCCTGAAAGCGCAACAATAGCAGATCTCTTAGTGGAATCCAGTTCCTCCGAAATCATCTCGGAAATCCGCTTCAACGAATCAGGCTCAATGCCTTTAGAAACATGAACAATCAATTTCGGATTGAGTTCCATAGTATTCAGTTCTGAACAGATTTCACGAATTGCTTTTGTTGGAACAGCTATGATGACGGTATCCCCGTGCATCACAGCCTTTTCCAAGTCAGATGTTGCTGTCAAATTGGCCGGTAAAGAAATACCCGGTAAATATGAATGATTTGTATGTTTTTCATTCACTTCGGAAGACTGGTCAGAACGTCTCGCCCAGAGTAAACAGTCATGACCATTTTCTGCTAAGACAAAAGCAATTGCTGTCCCCCAGCTTCCGGCGCCTATAACGGTTACTTTTTCCATTTCATACAGACATCCTTTCTTCTCCAAATCCGGTCAGCTTCTTGCACGTGTTATGAGCCGGATTGGCGTTCCCTCGAAGCCGAATGATTCCCGAAGACGGTTTTGTAAAAAACGCTCATAAGAGAAGTGCATGATTTCAATGTCGTTCACAAAGACGACGAAAGTTGGCGGTTTGACGGCTACTTGCGTGGCGTAATAAATACGCAGTCTACGTCCTTTGCTACTAGGTGCTGGATTTCTTGCAACCGCATCTTCGATTACTTCATTCAAGACACTTGATTGGATTCGTAGTGCATGGTTTTCACTTATTAACTTAACTTTTTCAAACAAAGTATTTACGCGCTGTTTCGTTTTAGCTGAAACAAAAGCGATTGGTGCATAGTCTAGGAATAAGAAATTATCTCGGATATCCGCTATAAACTTATTCATTGTTTTATCGTCTTTCTCAACAGCATCCCACTTATTGACAACAAAAAGGACACCTTTTCCTGCATCTTCCGCGTAACCGGCAATTCGCTTGTCCATTTCACGAATACCTTCTTCCCCATTTATAACAATGAGAACGACATCGGAACGGTCAATTGCTTTTAATGCACGAAGAACAGCATATTTCTCCACATTTTCATATACTTTACCTTTTTTACGCATACCTGCAGTATCGATAATTTTATATTTCTGCCCATCATATTCATAAGCAGTATCGATGGCATCTACTGTCGTGCCAGGGATATCACTAACGATAACTCGTTCCTCGCCTAAAAATGCGTTAACAAGTGATGATTTCCCAACATTCGGTCTGCCGATTAATGAAAACCGAATTACATCATCTTCAATTTCTTCAGCTCCGGGCTCAGGAAAGTCGTTTGCTACCGCGTCAAGCAAATCTCCAAGTCCTAGTCCATGTGAACCCGAAATCGGATAAGGTTCACCAAATCCTAGGGAATAGAAGTCATAAATCATATCCCGCATATCCGGATTATCAACCTTATTCACTGCCAAAACGACAGGTTTTTTCGTTTTATACAATATTTTGGCGACTTGTTCATCTGCATCCGTTACTCCTTCACGGCCATTCACGAGGAAAATGATTACATCCGCTTCATCTATTGCAATTTCCGCTTGTAGCCGGATTTGTTCAAGGAAGGGTTCATCTCCAATATCGATTCCACCAGTATCAATCAGGTTGAATTCGTGCGCGAGCCAATCGGCTGAACTATAAATACGGTCACGGGTAACTCCTGCTACATCTTCTACGATTGAAATACGTTCACCAACGATTCGGTTAAATATTGTCGATTTCCCGACGTTCGGCCTACCGACGATCGCTACAGTTGGTTTATTCATAATCTAACATCCTTCCAGCTTATCTTCTGCATATTATACACAAAAAAAGACGATGATGCCCGTAAAAGCACCATCATCCATATAATTACTCGTTCATAATGTTCACTTGTTCGTTTTCTGGGGATCTAAATCGGGCTGATTGGTTGAAAGTGAAGCTATATTACCATCCCAATTAGTCTCTATTGGCAAACTTCTTCAACTGATCACCAATGACGTCTCCCATTGAGAAGCCTGATGCTTCTTCAGGCATTTCATAGCTACCGTATGAATTATTATCTTCTTTTTCTACAAGATCTTTAATGCTCAAAGAGAGTCGCTTCTCATCTGTATTTACTTCCAACACTTTAACTTCAATCTTTTGACCTTCCTGCAACACTTCGTGCGGCGTACCGATGTGCTGATGGGAAATACGTGAGATATGAACAAGACCTTCGACGCCTGGGAACACTTCCACGAATGCACCGTATGACACAAGTCTTTTCACGGTTCCATCAAGTTTCGTCCCCTTTGGAGCCTTTTCTTCGATACCTTCCCAAGGACCAGGCAAAGTGTCTTTAATGGAAAGCGATATCCGTTCTGAATCACGGTCTATTGACAAAACCTTCACATTCACTTTATCGCCTTCTTTTAAAACATCCGACACTTTTTCAACATGATCATGTGACAATTGTGAAATATGGACAAGTCCATCAATTCCTCCAATATCGACAAAAGCACCGAATGCTGCAAGACGTTGGACAGTACCCTCAAGTATTTCGCCTTCTTTAAGACCATCCAGTATCTCACCTTTTTGCGATTCTTTATCTTCCTGAATAACCGCACGGTGGGATAGAATTAGTCGGTTTTTCTCTTTATCCATTTCAACAATTTTGAAAGTCATTGTCCGGCCTTTATATTCTTCGAAAGATTCGACAAAATAATCTTCGACAAGTGATGCTGGTATGAAGCCCCGTACGCCCAGGTCGACTACTAATCCACCTTTAACGACGTCTTTCACTTCCGTTTCAATCGTTTCTTTTGAGTTAAATTTCTCTTCAAGTGAACCCCAAGCATCTTCCGCGTCGACTTTCCGTTTTGAAAGAACATAATTATCTTCTTCGATTTTCATAATAATAAGTTCAAGTTCATCACCTTCAGCAACCGCATCCGAAGCCGTCTCAATGTGAAGGCTTGATAGTTCACTGATTGGAATAACACCATCAAACGGAGCTCCCGCAATTTCAACTGTCACCGATTTGTCTTCGATTTTCGTCACTTTTCCAGTAACACGGTCACCTTCATTGTAGTTGTTCTCTGTTTCTAAGTTCATCTCTTCAGTCATTATGTAGACCTCCTTCATAAAGAATCTTACTTCCATATTATGCGAATCGATTCATAATAACAAAAATTTACCCTTATTTTGTTCATTTATTTTGTTCGAGAAGGTTTTTGATCTCACTCATTATAACTTCTGTAACCTCTTCAGCCGACGTCCTATTTTCACGGTAAGGCGTCATGTCAAGCGGTTTTCCATAGACAACTGTTAATCTTTTAAATGCTTTATAAGGTCCTATAATTGCGCAAGGAACAACGACAGCATCTCCGCCTTTCAAAGCAAAAAATCCTGCACCTGCAAGACCTTCGCCAAGTTCGCCCGTCTTGCTCCGTGTGCCTTCAGGAAACATTCCGACCACTTTCCCTGATTTCAGGATTTTAAGTGTATTACGAAACGCCTCTCGATCACTCATCCCGCGTTTCACCGGATATGCATTCACTTGTGGCAGGACACTTTTTAATACTGGCAATTTGAAAAGTTCTTCTTTCGCCATGAAGTGAACAGGTCGTGGACAGGTGATCCCAACAACAGGCGGATCGACATTCTCAATATGGTTCGTACAGAGAAGAACACCTCCTTCTTTAGGAAAGTTTTCCTTGCCAATTACTTTAATTCTATATAGCGGATAAAAAATAGTGCTACACAGAAATTTGCCTAGTGGGTATAAATTCATAAACGCATCCTCTTTTCGGCCAGTTCGCTAATTTTTTTCGCCACATCCTCGATGGTCATGGAAGTTGAGTCAATTAGAACGGCGTCTTCTGCCTGTCTCAGCGGAGATACCTCTCTCTCCATATCCGCACGATCACGTTCGCTTATTTCAGCCTTCAATTGTTCAATTGAAGTGATGAAACCGCGACGTTCATCTTCAATATGACGCCGCCTTGCTCTTTCTTCGACAGACGCAGTCATAAAAATCTTGAGTTCCGCATCTGGCAACACAGCTGTCCCAATATCACGGCCATCCATGACAACACCTACTCCTTCGGCTAATTGCCGTTGCTTATCGACCATTAGGCATCTAACACCACTGTGAGCAGCAACTGCAGACACATTGGCAGTTACCAGTTGTGAGCGAATGGATTCAGATACATCTACACCATCAACAATTATGGCTTGACCTACCGGTGACGGTAATAGAACGATTTCAATCTGTTCAAGTAATTTCTCCAGTTCCATTCCATCATTACTATTTATGTTGCGGTCTAATGCCTTATGCGTAAGTGCACGGTACATTGCTCCTGTATCAATATACGTATAACCTAGTTTTTCAGCTGTAATTTTGGCAATTGTACTTTTTCCAGCAGCAGCCGGACCGTCAATCGCGATTTTTATTCTTTTTGTCATTTCTCAAACCCCCGTAATCAATTCGAAAACATTGTATCATAAGTATGACGTCAGCGCCTTTGTTAGGTTGTGAAAGAAAAGGTAAAAGCCGCGGAATTTGTATTTTTCTTTGAATTAACCATTTCCCTTCGGCGCGCTAGTCATGAAAATGAAAAGAGAAAAGCCCTTTTATCACGGACTTTCCCCCATTTAAATTCTATTTAATATCTCTCATTTGCAATTGTCGTTCAAAGCAGAACCGAATGATGGATTGACGCACAAATGCATTTACTTTCTCAAATTCCAGCGAAGCAATTATTCTTCCATCTTTCTCCCATACTCTGACGACCTTTGCAGATAATTTAACATACTTAATATCGTGACTATTGAACGGTAATACGATAATTAACGATACGACTTCCTCAGCGACTAGTGTTGTGAAGTTTGACAAAAAAAGTGCGATACCGCCTGCACTTAAGTCTGCAGCGACATATTGGCTGAATAGACTATTTTTCTCCACAGCGACATCTATTGCTGATTCTACTCTTACAAATTGGCGTCTTTGTATCTTAATGAGCTGATCATCACCAGGATAGGTTAATTTCAGCATGGGGATCCCTTTATTAAGGCGACCACTTACTTCTGTCCGAAATGCATATGAAATTTTGGTGCTATCAGTGAAGTTCACTTGTAACTGCGTTCCATCCATGAAGAATGAAGTGCGTCCGGTTTCAATATGAGTTGGATAGTCAATCATCACGTACCCATCACTCATATCGACCACTTTACTTTTAAACTTTTCACCGTCTTTAGTAAAATCCTTGTCAATAACAATAATTGTCCCTATCGAAAGTAGCACATGTAACACCTGCCATCTATATGTCATACATCCTATTATGTCATGACAAGATGGAAAATCCAATGCCTATTTTACTGTAACCTTTCCGTTTTAATTACTTCGGATGTTTCAGTGTCGACAATAACAGCATACGTACCTGTTTCACCATTTTCATCTAATGTGACAGTCATATAATGTGCAAGTCGCTGTTCCATCTGACGATTTTCAACATATGCATATTCTTCTTTAACAATCGTTACGTTGGTGTGGAAAAATGATTTCCAATCCTTTTTCGTTATCGGTTGCTTCGAAGTTTTCTCTTTACGTACATATTCAGAAGCATCCAATCCGATTATACCTGCATTATCTTTGGCGATTTTCAAATGAATGATATCTGAAAATACTTTTGCACCATATTCAGGTTCTACTCGAACAAACACCATATGCCATGCTGTATTATTTTCCCTTGCCTCTTCATAAACAAGATCCTTATACCCCGCATCTTTTAAAAACGACTCAGCTTTCTTTTTCAAGTCTTCAAACGGAAGGCTTTCTTTTCCAAAAGGTCTTTCCGTTAATAATGATAAGACATGGCCACCTTTTTCTGTGATGTCGATGTAACCGACAGACTCCTCTTCCGCGAAACGAATATGATAAAACGGATAGGGAGATCCTGGTTGGCTTTTTTCTACAACAATGGTTTCGTTTGATAGGTGTGGGAACAATTTTTTAAAGTTGGTAACAGCCTGTTCTTTTGTAACTTTCGGATCTTCTATTTCTTTAAGATCTTTCTTTTTCATCGAATCCGACTCACTTGCCGTGAGCGGGAAATCACTTTCTGTATACTGCTTTACAGCAGTGCCCATTCCTGTCCAATCGTGTCCAGCACTTGCACTATCGAGTCTTTTATTCCATCCATCAACCGACAAATCTCCGGTCACCATGCCTGCAGTTGCAACTTGCCACTCATCCGACATGGAACTCAGATTCTTGGAGGCTAATTTCATTACTCGGTGATATTCAGCATTATCCTTTGAACGGTCAGTTTCCTTTGCAAAGTTACCAAGTCGTCCAAGATAATTCATCCAGGATGTAGAAAAACTTGGATCCATCGGCAGAGAGGATACGGAGTTTTTTATATCAGATGATAAGCGCCAAATGTCCTCCCGTGCTTCAGATGAGCCTTCTGTCTCATTAAATATTAACGTTTTCTTCACCGCAATATCTAATTCTTCCAGCTTCTTCGACGCATCAGTCATCTTATTAGCATATTGGTTGCTTAAGGCTATGGATAGCTCTTTATTTTCAGTCGCTTTAGTATAAGAAAAAATTGAAAGTGCTGCTACAGAGTATATCAAAACAAACATCAGTTTTTTCATAAATCAGCAAATAACAGCAGGAGCCTTTTGTTATTCCCACTATATTTGCCCTATCCTCCTTTCGTGTTCAAATGTTAGTCCTTAATGGCAAAATACATGCAGCCCAATCTTCTTTATTTGTGGTCGCGACCAAATCCATTCACTTGTTGCTGTAATAGGGTTAAAGTAGTAAATCGAGTTTTCTGACGGATCCCAGCCATTAATCGCATCCAGGACCGCCTCTTTTGCTCGTTCGTTGGGAGTAAGCCATATTTGACCATCTGCAACAGCAGTAAAGGCCAGTGGTTGGAAAATTACGCCACCTACAGTATCCGGAAAGTCAGGATGCTCTATGCGGTTTAAAATGACTGCTGCAACTGCTACCTGGCCTTCATATGGCTCGCCCCTTGCTTCACCGTAAACCGCATTTGCTATCAGATTAAGATCTGCATCCGAATACTTTGCAGGTAATTGAACATTCTCTTTTTTCCCTGCGCCTTTATCCACTTGAGATGCTAGCGGCTTACTTCCGTAATGAGTGAACTTATTTCCTTTATTCATATTATCTTTAACGAATTTCTCATCATAATTAGATGCATCCACTAATTTCTTTCTTGTCTGTAACCCTGCAATTCCGTCAACTGGAAGTCCATATTCCTCTTGAAAGTTACGTAAAGCCCAATAGGTTCCATAACCGAATTTCCCATCAATTGTCCCAGTGTAATAACCGATATACTGAAGTCTTGACTGCAGTTCAATAACGTCATCTCCGAAAGCTCCTCGCGCAACATTCTGCGTGCTGAATGCCTCAATTTGACCGGGAGACGCAGCATATGCACTTCCGAGGAGAAGGACGATTGTAATCATGCGGATAATCAATTTTTTCAAGTTCATTCCTCCTTTTAAATCAGTTTGTCCAAAATCATCATTATTATTAGCAAAACAAAAAAATGATTCAGCAATTGCTGAATCATTTAGTGTTCATTCGGGTTTTACGTCTGAATTGTTGCATTGCGAATGAATGTGCATATTTAACTCGTGTTAAGCCAAACCACCATAGAAATAACATAAAAGGAATAATCAGATACAGCCACAAATCATCTACGGCAAGGATGCCATTGTATATGAAGTGAAGACCATATGGAGCTAGTAATGCTAAAAATAAGTACTTATTAACGTGTGCTTCAACTGCGAACTTAGCACGTCCAAAATAATAACCCATGACAACACCGAAAAGGGCATGACTTGAAACTGGCAGTAAAGCACGGAGAAAAGCTGTATCAGTTCCAAATGTTAAGAGATAAATAATATTTTCAACTGTTGCAAAACCTAAGGAAGCGCTGGCACCATAAAGGATTCCATCATAAGCATCTTCAAATTCTACATGACGATAAATCGCTAACAGAAGGATAAGCCATTTAAAAAACTCTTCAAGACCGCTGGTAAAGACTACATTTCGAAAGAAGTAGTTAGAAAAAATGTTTTCCTCTTCGAAAACATGTTGAATGAACAATATTGGGAAAGTCATGATAGCACCATATAAGAATGTATGAAATAATGTCAGAGATGGTTCTTTTGCAATTTGTTTTCTTAAATAAAAATAACTGAAGAGCGCCAATCCCGGCGCAATCGCTACGGTAAGCAAAATGAACATAGGCTGGCCTCCATTTCCGCTTTATTATACCATCAATTCCCTTAAACAGGAGGAACTAAAATGCTGAAAAATATTCTACTCGTACATACAGGCGGCACAATTTCGATGGAACTGGATATCACAACGGGCGGCGTTATGTTAAGTGCGACCAATCCACTAGCATTAGAAATATATAACATCCAACATTTCGCTACGATTACAGAAGTGGAAGCATTTAATTTACCTTCCCCTCACATTACACCCGTAGAGATGTTGGGGCTGCAAAAATTAATATCTCGACATATTGAGGACAATCACTTCGATGGTGTAGTCATTACCCATGGCACGGACACACTTGAAGAGACAGCATATTTCCTAGAACTGTCAACGAATTTCAGCATCCCCATTGTATTAACAGGTGCCATGCGCTCTTCCAATGAAATCGGATCGGATGGCGTTTACAATCTGATGTCTGCTGTCAGGGTTGCAGCTTCAGACTACGCCCTCGGAAAAGGTGTGCTCGTCGTCCTAAACGATGAAATCCATACAGCGACTAACGTGACAAAGACTCATAGTAGTAGCGTATCAACTTTCCAAAGTCCGCAATACGGTCCAATCGGTATCGTAACGAAGTCGGACATTCATTTTCATCATGCGCCACTTTCCCGAACGTATCTCCCAATAGTGAAAATCACTAAAAAGGTAGCAATGTTCAAAGTCTATGCGGGAATGGATTCAGACTTGCTAATATCAATCGCCTCACTCGGGTATGACGGCTTGGTTCTCGAGGGACTTGGACAGGGCAATGTTCCACCTGATCTAATCACAGGAATCAGACAGCTCCTTTCTGACGGTCTTCCAATTATTCTAGTTTCCCGTTGTTTCAACGGAATTGCTCAAGACATTTATGCTTATGAAGGAGGAGGGAAAATGTTGAGTAAAATGGGTGTGCGTTTCGAACACGGACTTAGTGGTCAGAAAGCGCGTTTAAAACTATTGCTAGAACTATGTTCGCAATAGTTTCCTAAGCAACGAAAAAGGCTACGCTTCACCTGTTTTAATCAGGTGAAGCGTAGCCTTTTTCATTTCTCGTTTTTCTTCATTTCGATTGCTCGCGCGATTATGTCACCATGAAACTTTCCATTTTCAATGAAAATTTCATTGGCATTATTTCCAGCTGCTATTACCCCCGCTACAAAGAGCCCTTCCACATTCGACTCCATCGTTTCTTCATCAAAAGTGGGACGTCCACTTTCTTTATCAATTGTAATACCTATTTTCTCCAAAAAAGCGTAGTTAGGATGATAGCCAATCATCGCAAAGACAAAATCATTATCGAATTCGAATGTCTCTCCCTTTTTTTCAAACACAACAGATGAGTTAGTGATTTTGAGTATATCCGCATTAAAATGCATATCAATGTCACCACTGCGGACAAGACTGTCAAATCCCGGTAAAATCCATGGTTTGATACTCGGTGAATAGTCAGAACCCCGATAAATTACGGTAACCTGTGCGCCGGCACGTTCCAATTCTAGCGCTGCGTCAATGGATGAGTTCTTACCTCCAATGACAACAACCTTCTTTCCGAAGTAAGGGTGTGCTTCTTTAAAATAATGGAAAACGTTCGGAAGTTCCTCCCCTTCAATTCCCAATCGATTTGGATTGTCATAATAGCCAGTCGCAACAACAACGTTTGCAGCTTGGTACTCGTTTTTGTCTGTTAAAACGCGAAAGTCTTGACCTACCTTAGTGACGTCTTCCACTTTTTCGTAATTATTGATGGGTATTTTTTTAAATTCAGCTACTTTACGATAATAGACAAGCGCATCATTTCGCTTTGGTCTATCTATTGCAGTGATAAACGGAATATCCCCAATGGATAATTTAATACTGGTACTGAAAAAGGTTTGATGCGTTGGATAATGATAAATCGAGTTCACAATAGTACCCTTTTCAATAACAAGTACGTCATGACCTTTATTTTGCAATTCAATTGCCGCTGAAAGACCACATGGTCCTCCCCCTATCACAATTACATCTTTTAGTACCATTTTAACTTTCGCTCCTTTAGGACGGTTCAAGTGTATCTGATTGCAATAATATGACATTCTGGCTCTGCCCCTAGACGTAACGGTATCTTAGAAGTGCCATATCCATTGCTGATAAGCTTTACCCGACCATTCTTGATGCGGAAGGATCCTTTGTCTTCCAGACCGTATTTACCGATTCTAATTTGACCTCCGTGTGTATGTCCAGCCAGCAATATACGAGGTTGATAAAGCTGTTCCACTTTCCTAAAAAGTGAAGGCGTATGTGTAACAAATATAACATTTTCATACTGTACGATGGATTGAAGAGAAGAATCAATATCGACATTCCCGCTAGATGGATCATCCGTTCCGCCAATCCCCCACTTTGAATGACCAGGAATTGCTACATTTTCATTATCAAGGATTTTTCCTCCGTAGCGGCTAATCATATCCCTAATTTGCTTTTCTCCTGCCTCACGGTCATTGTTCCCCCAGATAAAAAACAACGGACCTAAACTGGCTAACTGACGGATATTCTTCTCGACACGCGCTAATGGGACACCTTTTTCGGCAAGATCCCCGCCGATGATAACTACATCAATTGTATTTTCGAATTGAATTTTAGCTAGTAGCTTATCATCGATTTTACGCCTATGAATATCAGAAATGAAAAATACTGATAGCCTTTTGTCGAGTAAGCTTTGACTTTCTATGTTCATGCTATGGTGAACAACGTTCCTTCTTCTGGCGCTCATAAACATGAATGTGATGAAGCCGACTATAATTAATACTAATAACTTAATTGTTTTATTGACCGTAATCATGCCCCACCTTTCATAGGAAAAAGGCAAAGCAAGTACACTTTGCCTTCTTCCACAATGTTATTTATCAAGGAATAACGAGCGTCTGGCCCACACTAATTTCATTTGAAGACAAGCCATTCGCATTTCTAATTTTATCTACACCTGTTCCATTGCCATAATATTTCAGTGAAATACGATATAGATTCTCATTACTGGCCACTTTATGCGTTTTAGCAGTTGGTTTTGGTTCAGGTTTTGGTTCAGGTTTTGGTTCAGGTTTCTTCTCTGGCTTTGGTTCAGGTTTCTTTTCTGGCTTAGGTTCCGGCTTCACTACTGGTTTCTTCTCAGGAATTGGATCGGCTTTGACTACTGGCTTTTCCGCTCCACTGACCGGTTTACTTGTACTTTCCCCATCATCTTCGCTATCTGTTTTACTCTCATCATCCTCGGCCTCAATTGCAATATCCTTATCGGTGGCATCATTTTTTTTATCGGCCGCTTCCTTACTAGTTTCAAAGCGTATACCCGTTTCGCCACCTTTTGCAGATGTCATATCACCAGGGGAATAAAAATCAGAAATGAAATAAACTAAAATGAGTACTGGAATCAGCGTAAATAGTCCAAGAATTATGTTAATCATCAAATGGCCGGATTTCTTTTTCGGCTTCCGACCTTTCCTGTGTAATTCCGTACGCGATGGAAGGTCTCCAACTTCCGAACCTTCGTCTAAACTGATTTCTTTCCTGTGCTCTTCGAATTCAGTCTTGTAATCATCTTTTTTCATCGCCACATTCTCCTATCGCATCGTACTATTCTTCTATTATGACGAGTTTTGTCGTAAAAATCAAATACACATTGGTGAAATCACTACTGCCGCTACGCTTTCATCTTGGAAAAGATTGCGTCCAGATTTTGAATTGAGCTTGTGCCTGCAGGACGCGACGAATTTAGGACACCTTTTGACTAGCTGAAGGCTCATACTAAGTGAACTTTTTTGAGAAACCAAGCTATTATCCAAGAAGTACAGCTAGTCTTTGATCCCAATCCATCGTTCGTTTATCGAATGGAATCGACTTTTGTCCAACAGTTCCTATAAATTCTGCAGTTCTGCAAACTGAACAACAATATTGAGGTTTCACTTCACAGTTCTCACCAAAAAAACGTAAAATTTCGTGTCGAATGCATTGATCTGAGTGGATTAGTCGAAGCATCGTCTGTAGCTGTGCCTCTTTTTCCCTTATTAACTCATTCATCCGAATAATAACGTCTTCGATTGACATCCGTTCAATATAGTAATCCATGACACGTTTTCCTGTTTCGCTGATTCGCGCTAATTCTGCAGCCTCATTAGGTGAAACATTATTCACTAGAAGCTGTTGATAATGCCGAATTTCAGTTTCTTGTGGTATATCGTCTTGAACAATAAACCGTGTCCTCGATTCGTCTTCTGGAGAAAAAAGCAATGTTGCAGCAGATTGTTTACCGTCCCGGCCTGCCCTTCCAACTTCTTGAATATAACTTGCAATGGCCTGGGGCACATGTTCATGGATTACTTGACGGATATCATTCTTATGTATACCCATCCCAAAAGCATTTGTAGCGCAAATCCAACCAATTTCACCCGTAATGAACTGCTCTTGGATAAATGCACGATCTTCTTGTTCTTTACCAGCGTGGTAAGATGCGACTGATACACCGTCCGTCTGGAGGATTGCTGAAAGTTTATCCGCACGTTTTCTTGAAGCAACGTATATAATTCCAGGACCCTGTGTTTCAATTATACGACTTCTTATCCAATCCGTTTTCATCATCCCGTTGTCAACTTTAATAATCGAATATGAAATATTCGGACGATCAAGTGATTGCTGATGGATGATTGGTGTCCGTAACTGTAAATAATGGCAAATATCAGCTTTTACCTTATCATCCGCTGTAGCCGTTAAAGCCAAAATACCCGGACGCGCCACACCGTTGAACAATTCCCCAATCCGTAAGTAATCTGGCCGAAAATCAAATCCCCATTGCGATATACAATGCGCCTCATCCACTACGAATAACGACACATTCAAAGTGCGGAGTAGTGCAGTCACTTTTTTCTGCAACAGCATTTCAGGTGAAATAAAAATAAATTTATAATGGTGCAACTCATTCATTATTCGTGTCTTTTCAGAATAAGTGTGGAATGAATTCAAAGCAACCACTCGTTTTTCTCCATTTCTTTTCATGATGGCCACTTGGTCTTCCATTAAAGCAACCAAGGGTGAAACGATTAAGACTGCTCCTTCAAAGACATATGCTGGTAGTTGGTAGCAAAGGGATTTCCCAATGCCTGTAGGCAAAATGGCAACCGTATCTTTTCCTGCAATTACATCGCGAATCACTTCCTCTTGACCCGTCCTGAATTGGTCAAAACCAAATTTCTCTTTCAAAATTTTGTGAATCTCCACTAGCATTCCACTCCAGTCCGAGCACCTAGAATTAGTCGTAGTTGAAAATAGGACAAGTGCTCGAATTCCGATTTCAGCACTCGAAGTCTTCGTGTTCCAAATTCACTAACTTTCGCAATGACTGCCACTACATCTTCCTCTGAAACAAAATCAGTTAGAGGGAATTCTAAGTCATTAATAGACATTTCGACGAAGTGATCTTCAATCGTACTTGTTTTCAATTTACGTACATTGACTATGTCTTCAATCGATAGTCCACGGATAAAAAGCTGTTTCGTTTTTACTGACGAATCAGTCAAGTATGTCGAAACCTTGACATTTTCAGCTAATTTTCTCAACAAAGGCAAATCGGATGAATTCAAGATTACAGTTAGTAATATATGTAATGCTTCTATAAAAAGTAGACGGATGTCAAATGGATTTTGTTTCAAAGTATCCGATAATTGATCCCAAGTCCATCCGCTCATTTTAAAACCGCTCAATCGATAGGTGATAACTTGCTTTTGAATGTCGTCTATTCCGCTTCGTGTAAAGCAAACGCGAAGCTCTTCGCTAAGCAAGCGAGAAAACGCAGGATCGCCAATAGGCAAAGTATGTAAGAAAGATTTTACAAAGTGCTGGATATCGCGGTCTTTTTGAACTGGCATGAAAGACTTTTCACCTGCCTTAAAATTAGAGACCGTTTGAACTGTAAGCGATAACCTTCCAAAAAAAATCATTTCACGACCTCTATAATCCCAACCGTTAAATTGATAAGATTGAATTTTTGCAACTTCGGCATTTCCCTGTTCAGTCAACTTGACGTATGAATCATTCATGGTTAAAATAAGTTCTTGATCCGCCAATTGATGAGCAACTAAATTAAACTCTTCTAACGACAACTTTGGTAAAATGCCAAAGAATTCTTTTAAGCCGTAATATTCGACATCCTGCAAAGTCTGACCCGATTTTTTGCCGCGTAACAGGTGAAAACCCGCATAGATTTTGCGTTCCCCATCTATTCTACTTATGATGGTTAATAGTATTGAAAATAGATTCATTTTGAATTCCTCCGATAAACAAACGTTTTTTGTTGAAAACTCTTGTCAACATCATTAGAATGGATTATGAAGTAAATTTTTTGTACGGAGAAAAGAGGAGAAAAAGACTATGCCTAAATATACAATCGTCGACCAAGATACATGCATCGCATGTGGGGCGTGTGGAGCAGCTGCTCCAGATATATACGATTATGATGACGAGGGGATTGCTTACGTTATCCTCGATGATAACACGGGTACAGCGGAAGTTCCAGAAGAACTAATGGAAGATTTGGAAGATGCTTTCGATGGCTGTCCAACCGATTCAATCAAGACTGCCGATGCACCATTTGATGGCGATGCGTTAAAATACGAAGATTAATTTCAAATTAGTAGTCGACATACACCAACCAGTATTACTAGCTCAGCGCCTCTCAGTTGACGTTGGAATTACCATACCGACCAACTACACTAGATTACTCCACAAGCATGTCCTATGCAGTGTTGAACGCGCTGAACTCACCTTCAGGTCACTAAATTAATTAATACATAGAAAAGCCGTACCGGTAAAACTTCCCGGTACGGCTTTTCTCTATATATAGTAGTTTGACTCGTGACATTTGTAATTTAAGAAGCTAATTGTGACCGCTGTTGAGCAATCCATTTTTGCATACTATTGAAAAGTAGCAATGTAATAACCATTAGAATAACACCTTTGACAAGGTTAAATGGTAAGATTCCCAATACAATCATTGAGTACAATGCATCACCTGACATGGCTGGCATATTAAGGAAGTAACCGTACATTGGTAAAAACAATACATAGTTCAGGACGCTCATGCCGACTGCCATCGCAACTGTTCCAGCAATCAGACCGACCGTAAGGCCTTTAGCCGTCCGGAATTTATTGAAGATGAAATAGATAGGTAGTATAAAGAGTACACCCGTTACAAAGTTTGCAAGTTCTCCTACAGGTACTCCTGTCGGGCTCCCTGACATGAACCAGTGCATAATATTTTTAAGCAATTCAACCGATATTCCAGCTACAGGTCCCATAGTCATAATTGCCAAAACGGCAGGAATCTCACTGAAATCGATTTTCAGAAATGCCGGTAATGCAGGTAACGGGAAGTTAAACTGCATCAAAACAGTTGAAATACTCCCTAGTATCGCGATCAAAATCATCTTACGTAATTTCTTGTTTGTCATTTGTTCCTCTCTCCTTTTGCGATTCACTTCAAAAGAGGAAAGGCCGTTCCATCCTATATATGTCGACAAAAAATCCCTAAAGCAAATAGGCTTTAAGGAGTTAAAAGGTACGTTTCGCTTCCGATACATGTCGCAATACGTCATCAGCTTCGCTCGTTCACATCAATATGTGTCTAACTTAAGGACACTCTGGTGTTCACTTACTTGCATCTATTGCTGCATTCATCTCGAAATCTTCACAAGTTAAAAGGAAAAAATATCCTATTTACCCATGATTAAACAAGCACCCTTTTTGTGGACAACACAAAAAGATGGCCGCACCTTCACCTTCTCCCATCCAGACTATACTGTCGGCTCCGGAATCACACCGGTATCAGCTGCTAAGCTCGCGGGCTTGGAAAAAATTTCCTTTACCGCCGGTCGGGAATTACACCCTGCCCCGAAGATGAATCAATATTATGTTACATTTCTATTGTATATATAAAAGAGTGCTTTGTAAACAGTTCAGTTTACAAAGCACTCTATTTTTATTTCAAAATGAAAGGTAGCGGATTAGACCCAATCGGAACCGGTAAAGGTTGACCGAAGTTAAAACCGTTCCATTCTTCTTGAACTACATTTTCAAATTGAAGCTGTTCACCAAAGCTAGCGGCCGTTAACAGCATACCTTCAATCATTAACATTCCTTTTATCGGCTCAATCCCTTCCAAGTCCAGGGGTTTTGTGAATGTTACAACAGTCACTTCAGTTCCTGTATTCACTTCAAATCCGATAGCAGCTGGAATGACTGCCTGGAAAACATCATTTGGCTTTATCCTCATCTGTTGCAGCGCCTTTACGATAGATGGCTGCGGTTGAGAAAAGTTGGATGAAAGAAACTGCTGTCCATCTTCTTGCTCAAATAAGTAGTAATTAAAGTGATTGATACCACTCTTTAACACCATTGGCGTACTGGGCTGCCCGACTTCGGAAAACACGACTGCCGATTCATCTTCGTTCTGAAATTGTATTTCTTTAAAACCATAAAACGTATCCTGTAATGTATTGAAATACACTTCCATCGAAGCAGACGCCAAGTCGTAGCCATGCCCCTTCGGAAGCCGGTGGACAAGGTCTGAATCATCCCGAATAAAAACACCTTCATAAGGGTGATATGCAGTAAATCCGAGCGCTTCCTCGTCGATACGCACCGCATATTTTGTGTATAAATCATAACTTGTCGGATTCAAAGTCCCAAAATCCGCTTCGATTTGACTGTTTGGAATAACGAATGAAACAGGAATGCTAGATGCCTGATCACCTGCAAGTCCTATGTGGAATAATGTAGCATCTTCAAGATCTTCAGGATAGACAGCAAAATGATGCATACCACTCTCCATGTCTGCCATCATGGTAGAAGACTTTTCAGTCTGTTCTTCAACGGTTGCCATTTTAGCCGATTCATCTTCTACCGTAGAAGTGTCAAAGTCATTACTCTTCGTCACAGCCGAGTCTGCACTTTCAGACTTCATTGCGCTGTCATCTCCCCGAAACATCGATGGGATTAGAAGCCCTACAACTAGCAGAGCGGCGATAGCTACCAATGCCGGCATCCACCTTAAAGATCGCTTGCGACGGTGATCGCTCAGCCTTTCGTCCTGTTTAAGCCGTTCAATAATTTTCGATTTTGAACGGTTATCCTCTATATCAGGTAAATCTCCGAGGAGATTTTCAATCTTGTTGTTATTCCATTTTTTTTGGGTCATCAAGTTCCCTCCCTTCTGTCGGAAGAGCATTCAATTTCTTTTGTAAAGCTTTGATTGCCCTGTGTTGAGTGGTCTTTACTTTGCCTTCTGTCCAGCCAAGGATTTCAGCTGATTCAGCAATTGAAAGGTCATGGAAATAACGCATAATGATAACCATTTTCTGATCACCTGTACACGTATTAAGTGCGTTTAACAGCTCTTGCATTTCTTCACTGAGCGTAACGATTTCCTCCTGAAGGATTCCTGTCGAAACGAGCTCACTTTTTTCCCAGTCGAATTTATCAAAGAGATGTTTTTTTCGCACTGTGTTTTTCCTGAAATAATCTATTGCGACATTTTTGGCAATTGAAAAGAGCCATGTCTTTTCGGAACTTTTCCCCTCAAAACCGACGTACGCCCGCAGCACCCTTACATATACTTCATGCATAAGGTCTTCAGCTTGATCACGGTCCCTTGTCAAATAGATAAGAAACTTGAACACATCCTGATGATACTGCTCGTATAGTCGGTGAAAAACGGAGTCGTTCATAAAATTCCCCCGCTCTATTAATTAGTCGTTCTTCAAGCTATTTAGTTACATATTTTTTAATAGCAATGTACAACAGAAAATCGTACCTTCAACGTCGCTCCTTGTTGCAGTAATTCTGCCGCCGTGGGAGTCGATTATACTTTTCGCGATAGCAAGTCCTAGGCCCGTACCGCCTTTCCCCCTTGTTCTCGCTTTATCCGCTTTATAAAATCGTTCGAAGATGTACGGAAGATCCTCTACTGGAATCCCAACGCCTGTATCCGTGACTTTTATTTCAATCTTATCTACAAGCTTTTCAATACTAATTTTGACGCTACCTCCATCAGGCGTATGGCGTATGGCATTGTCGATTAAATTAGTAAATACTTGCTCCAACCGATCTTCATCAACGTTTATTATTAATTCTTGGGTTTCTGGAAATTCGAAAGACAGTTCAACATTCGCTTCTCGCGCTACTTGCATGAACTTAAATACAATTCTGTCCAGGAAAGGGATTATTGACAAATCTTCTTTGTAAAGCCGCATATGACCGGACTCCATCCTAGCGAGATCCAGAAGATCCGTCACAAGGCGTCCCATTCTTTTCGACTCATCGTGAATGATTTGCACCATCTCGTCGCGTTCCTCATCACTGTTGGTCACACCATCTATAATCGCTTCACTGTACCCCTGCAGCATGGAAATGGGCGTTCGAAGTTCATGGGAAACGTTTGCGATGAAATCTGAACGGAGCTTTTCAAGTTTATGCTGATCCGTCATATCTCTTAAGACTGCAACAGCCCCACGAATACTATTTCCGCTGTAAAGCGGGCTTATCGAAATACCATAGAACTGACCATTCAGTTCCAATTCATCCTCCACTTCCTCCGCAAACGTAATAACGTGTTCAAGCATATGGAAAATTGCTGGCGGAATATGGCGATTTCCTTCTAGTTCCTCATTTTTAATATACCAATTTTGCAATAGTCTTTCTGCTTGGGGATTACTTAAAAGAATCGTGTAATCACGATTGAATGTAATGACAGCATCCGTCATTGAAGTCAAAATGCTTGATAGTTGTTCCTTATCCTGATTAATTAGTTCTACATGATATTTAAGTTGTCTACCCATCTGATTAAATGCCGTAGCGAGTTGACCAATTTCATCATTTTGATTTACAGGCAAACGAGTGTCGAAATTACCTTTTGACAATTCAAAAGCAGCTTGCCTAAAACTCCTTAAAGGTAGAGTAATTCGAGTAGACAGGAAAAATGCAAAAAATGTCGTTAAAATAAATGCTATAAATGCTGATAAAAATACAATATGCGTAGTTCTTTTCGTAGTTCTGTGGACGGCTTCAAGACTTTGGTAAATGACAACCGTACCAGTTACTTCATTTTCTATTTCAAGTGGGTAAGATAAAACAAGATATTGCTCCATGACATCTTCTTCAATATTAGAAGGTAGAATCATTTCCTTCACGACTGGCTTATCCAGTTTTTGATTGAATTGGAATAGAGATTCATTCAGGATTTTTTCCTCTATCTTTTCCTGGTTTACTCCCTTATGAAACGAATCGGTAACTTCTCGGTCGGAACCTACAACCATTGCATTTGTTTCTTCGTCAAGAATGTCATGAATAATTACTTGCATCGAAGGTCCGCCTTCATGATCTTCGACGATTTTCCCGATTGTCGTTACTACCCTACGTAAGGTATCCTCGGCTTGTTGCGTATGAAAATTATCAAGGAATTCTAGTAACAGTACTGTTACGATAAAAAGGACAAAGGAAACGAGAAGCAATATGGTTGCCCATAGCTTCCCGACAATTGAATTCCATATCCTATTCATTAGGAATCTCGAACTTGTAGCCGACTCCCCACACAGTGACAATCATTTTTGCCGCATGTTCAGAAACGCGACTGAGCTTTTCCCGAAGTCGCTTAACATGCGTATCGACAGTACGAAGGTCGCCAAAGAATTCATAATGCCATACTTCTTTTAACAATTGCTCTCTGTCGAAAACTTTGTCCGGCGACTTCGCAAGGAAATAGAGAAGTTCATACTCTTTAGGCGTTAGCGCCACTTCTTTACCATCTGCTGTAACACGGTGTGCATCGTGATCGATTGTCAATTGTGGAAAAACGACTAAATCTTTCGATGTAGATGCTGATGCTGATCCTGGGAATGTAACTGATCTTCTTAAAATCGCCTTAACGCGCAGTACAACTTCACGCGGACTGAACGGTTTCACTATGTAATCATCCGCACCCGCTTCAAAACCGGTTACTCTGTCAGACTCCTCGCCTTTTGCTGTCAGCATTATAACAGGCGTCATTATTTTCTTTTCTCTCAATTCTTCCAGCACTTCAAGGCCATCTTTTTCAGGCATCATCAAGTCAAGTAAAATACAGTCATAATTATTAATAAGAGCCTTTTCAAGAGCTTGGGCTCCATCAACCGCTTCGTCAATTTCATATCCTTCTCGCGTAAGATACATATTTAACAAACGGCGGATTCTCTCCTCGTCATCTACTACTAACAGTTTCAACTTTTCGTCCATAGATGTATACCCCTTTCAACATGCTTCTTAGTCCATTGTACAAGTCGCCATGTAAAAAAGAAACAGAAAAGCAGCGGTGGCTTGCTTTGAACCCGTTTCAATATGACGGATCAGTGAAGTACTGTAGTTTTTAATGTATTGTTCGGCTGTTGTTATGTAAACAATAAAAAACTTCACAGAAGTAGTTATCCAACTACATCCATGAAGTTCTCAATTACTATTCAATTGTAAGTTGCCTTACCTTGTCTTAAGCATAGGAGTGTAACCCAGCAATGATTAAGTTAACAGCAATTAGATTAAACATAATAATAATGAAACCGATAACTGCTAGCCATGCTGATTTCTCGCCGTCCCACCCTCGTGAAAAACGCAAGTGGAGGAATGCGGCATAGAATAACCATGTAATAAGAGCCCATACTTCTTTTGGATCCCAACCCCAGAACCTTGACCAAGCCTCATGAGCCCAAATCATAGCGAAGATGAGTGCACCAAGTGTGAAGACAGGGAAACCAATCAAAACAGAACGATACCCAATTTCGTCCATCATTTGCGAATTCGCTTTTTTAGCGAAAGGCTGTAGCAATGCTGCAATTGGACGTCGGAAAATAAGTCTCAGAATCAAGTATAAAACGATTCCGCTCGCGACTGACCAGACGAATGTCGTAAACGTCTTCGCATTTATGATTGGCGGCATTTCGGCCCATGGCGTCATTACACCCGGTGTAAGCGATTCATAACCAGCCATTCCGAAAAGTGGTGGATAATTGTACTCGATTTTAGCAGGTTGTTCATTTTTATCAATGTATGTGAATTCTGCTTCATAGCCTGCTATTTTAAACGACGTCGAAGACAATACGAACCCAATTACTAGTATAAGTGTGAAGATAACCGCTTCTAGCCAGAAACGCTGTTTCGACTTTTTCGTCAAATCAATATTCTTCAATAAGTAGATGAGTCCCGCAACAGCACTTATTGCAAGAATCGATTCACCAAGTGCAGCCGTAATTACATGAACCCACAACCAATAACTTTTCAGTGCGGGAATAAGTGGTGTAATTTCCCTCGGAAACATACTTGCATACCCGATGATAATAATCGCGATTGGCAGTGCAAACAAGCCGAGTGATGGCGTTCTATAAATGTAATACAGAAGAATAAATGCCCCTACGAGCATCATTCCAAATGCTGTTGTAAATTCGAACATATTACTTACTGGGGCATGTCCTGATGCTATCCAGCGAGCAATGAAATAGCCTACATGGGTAATGAATCCGATAATCGTAATCGTAATCGCAATTTTGCCCCATCTGTTGTTTTTATAAGAAGTTTCCGATTTAGCACCTTTTACCGCACCGCCGAAAAAGAGCGTTGCGACAAGATAGGCGATAAATGAAACTAAAAGTAGATTAGCACTTAACTCTGCAAGTCCCATTATATTTTGTCCACTTCCTTATCTTCCAAGGTAGATTCTTTGTCTTGTCTGTCTTCATAATATGGTAATCCTGCAACGTCTTTCACTTGATCTAGGTCTTTCTTCAATGAAAACCAGTTTTTATTTGTATGACCGGCAACTAACAGCCCGCCGTCAGTCCCTTTTTGAATCCAAATTCTTCTATGATGCCAATAAGATCCTTGCGAGACACCAATCATGAAGATAATCCCCCCTACAAGAAGGAGATATAACGTTTTATCCTTGCGTACTGTAAGTCCAGATATATCTCGGGTTTCTGCACTAACGAAATTCACTTTATAATCATTGACTTCCGTTTCGAGTGTTTGTTTGATCGCAACAAAGCTCATTTCACCATCAGGCTTATCCGGAGTCACCATTTTAAAGATGAATGCAGGATTGTTCGGTATCGGAGATTTCGATATTGGTTCCCCGTTCTCAACCCCATCATAGTCAGGATAATAATCACTCAGTACAACGCTTGCGCCATTCTCAAGTTCGTAATCACGTTTCGGATTGTTAAGGTCGACCGTGAATTCCCCGAATGATGAACCCGTCGCTTTTTCAGTTAAATTGAACGTCATTGATTTTAATTCATCTAGACGAAAATCCATTTGAAACACGTTATAGCCATCAAATTTTAATGGTTTATTGACAATAATTGAGTAGTCCTTCACGAACTCTGTCTCATTGGAACCAGGAAGACTACCTTCCTCTTTTTGATACAAAGCGACATCGGTCTGATAGTTTTTCGCAATCATGCCGACACGTTCGAGCGCATCACCGAACACTTCGTCAGCTTCCTCTTTTGTATAGTTTTCTATGATGAATTCTTTACTTTCCAAAAAGTAACCTTCTGCACCTGGAATAGAACGTGTTTCCCCTTCGCGGATCCACATCGTTTCATCTACATAAAACCCAGGTATACCACGCAGTAGAATACCGAATAAGAAAATGATAAGTCCCAAGTGATTGACGTACGGACCCCATCTTGAAAAACGGTTTTTCTCTGCAAGTATTGCTCCGTCTTCCGTCTTCACGTTGTAACGAAGTTCCTTCAGTTTCTCCTCCGCTTTTAGTAGTGCGGCTTCTGGATCTTCCGAAGGTCCTTCGCCATAGAGACGTTGTTTTTTCATGAAGGAAGGATGGCGTTTCGTACGTTGCTTTTTCAATGATTTATAAAGCGGAATAACCCGATCGACACTAGCGATGATAATGGATGCTCCAAGCATCCCAACTAGCGTGATGAACCACCAGCTATTGTACATATCATGAAATCCTAGTTTGTAATAAATGGTTCCAGCAAATCCGTAAAGCCTTTCATAGTAAGCAGCTAATTCCACTTCTGTGGATGCAGGCACATATAATTTCTGCGGGAATATCGTCCCGATTGCAGCTGTCGCGAGAACGGCAACAATAATACTGATGCCAATTTTCACACTTGAAAAGAAATTCCATACTTTATCAACTATTGACCGTTTATATGTCTGCGATCTTCTTGCCGAACCTTCGTAGCGCATGTCAACAAGTTTACTTTCTTTCGCTTCTTCTGTTTGCGGTCTACCACATCGCTCACAAAGCACTGTGCCGAATGGATTGTCATGACCGCACTGGCATTTGATTTTGCTCATTCTGGATTTACTCCTTAAGAGGGTTGAATGCTTTCCATGAGTGTAATGATCTCATCTTCAGACATTTCCCTTGTTATGATTTGTTCAATTTCGCCGTCTTTATTGATAAGAAAGGTCGTAGGAAGCGGCACTATATTATAGGCTTCCTTAACACTCTTATCCTTATCGATTGTGATTGGAAATGTCAGGCCATACTGGTCTCTAAACGTTTCAACCTTCAAATCAGATTCGGCGATATTGACTGCTAGAATATTGACGCCTTTTTCTTCAAATGCTAGATGTTGATTTTCCATATATGGCATTTCCTTTTTACAAGGACCACACCAAGTTCCCCAGAAGTTCAGGAAAACGCCCTCGCCTTTATAATCAGATAACTTATGCTTGTTGCCATCCAAATCGACAAGCTCGAAATCGGGGGCTTTATCTCCAACCGCTAATACTTTCACTTTATCTTTTGAAGCGATGGTATAGACAACTGCTGATACGAGAAGCAACAGCACAAACGTCCTAATAATTAGACGAGATTTCTTTTTACCCGCCTTAGCCATATGCACTACCTCCTAACAATAATTAAGCTCTGCCTTAAATTATAACAAATAGACCTTTGCAGTAACTTGCTATAATTGAAGGGTTTGTGAACAATTGCCTCACGGGGAGGAAAGTACTACAATTCCTTCCCCATTTGCCCAGGGCAAGGCGTCAATCACATTTTTTAGATAAGTTTTGGTAAGCAATCCAATTTCGCATAGGCGCAAATGATTCGAAATCAGCCTATTTTACCTGTCTCCGCGAGGACACGAAGCTGTTTCACTTCATGTTTGGTCAGTTCACGTGCTTCGCCTGCATTCAACCCGTGGGTTGTTATGTTCCCAAATGATTCCCTACGAAGTTTTTGAACCGGACATCCGATTGCATCGAACATTCGACGTACTTGGCGGTTTCTGCCCTCGTGAATCGTGATTTCAATGAGTGCAGTACCGGCTTTCTTATCTACCGTCTGCATTTTCACATGCGCTGGAGCAGTTTTACCATCTTCCAAATCGATACCTTTTTCTAGTTTACGAAGCGCTTCACGATCAGGAATTCCTTTTACTTTTGCAATATACTTTTTCTTAATACCAAATTTCGGGTGTGTCATTAGATAAGAGAAGTCTCCATCATTCGTCATAATGATTACACCAGATGTATCATAGTCAAGTCGTCCAACCGGGAAAATCCGTTGTTCAATTTGCGGAAACAGGTCTAAAACGGTTTTCCTACCTTTCTCATCGTCGACAGTGGAAATAACCCCTCTTGGTTTATATAGCAAATAGTATACGTAACTTTCTTTAACGAGCTCTACACCTTCAACTTCCACCCGGTCGGAATTGGATACTTTTGTCCCTAATTCCGTAACAACTACACCGTTCACTTTCACTTTACCAGCTACTATTAGTGTTTCGGATTTTCTCCGTGACGCAACTCCTGCTTGTGCTAGTACTTTCTGTAATCTTTCCATTAAGTCACCCCATCTTCATTCTGTAAAAAATTATGTCACACTTTGTCGTAAATGAAAAGAAGACTGACCTATATAGCATCAGTCTTCTCAAAAACGTCACAATTGAATTATTATTGGTGACGGGGTTTGTTTTCCACGATTCTCAGTAGCTTTCACTTAGATTCATTGTTTTAGTAGGACATTGCTCGCTACTAGCGGTTCTCCATTGAGTGAGACGGTCCATACGCCACTACTATTACCACTTTCCCCACGAGGGATTTGAATGACATTGGACAACTCTTCAGTTTCACCTTTTTTAAGCAGCAAACGAATGGATTTTTCCAATTCTGCTTCTACACCCGGTAGAATATCGTAAACTCCTTTTTTTGCGACGGTTACAATTTTATAGTTAGAAAAAACTTGATTTGCCAAGTTTTTATGTGTGTTCCAGTCATTACCGTCATTGAGTGTGACTACAATGATGTTTTTTCCATCCTTCTCAAAGTAGGTTGCAAGCGTTCGGCCAGCAGCTTTTGTAAAACCTGTCTTCCCTGCAATTACAGTCGGTTCAGAATGGATAAGTCGGTGTTTATTTCTCCAGCTATAGACTCGATCCTTGCCCTCATAACTATAGTTTTTAGTGGATGCAATTTCACGGAACTGGTCATTTTCCATCGCGTAGTGCAGCATAAGCGCTGTTTCAAATGCCGTAGACAAGTGAAGCTCATCGTGCAGGCCAGAAGGATTAGTAAAAACAGTTTCATTCAAGCCGTAGAGTAGTGCGTTTTCATTCATTAAATTCACGAATCCATCCATTGAACCACCAGCTGCTTCTGATAAAGCAAACGCTGCATCATTCCCTGATCGCAACATCAAGCCGTAGAGCAACGCATACGAGTCCATACTTGTACCTGTCTGCAAATACAAGGAAGACCCTTCCGCTGATGCTGCTCGTGGAGATATAATTACATCTCCGGGAGGTGTACCACTTTCAAGGAACGTTAACGCCGTCCAGATTTTTGTCAGACTGGCAATTGGCAACCTGACATTTTCATTATGGCCTTCCAGTAACCTGCCCGTATCTGCATCTATTACTGCCCATGCCTGACCGGACGCGGCCACTTCGTTTACCCCTGTGCCAAATAATATCGAGAAAAATAGGACAACAATCATTACCCGTTTCAAGAAATGTCTCCTCCTCAGTCATTTTCCATTGCAAATGCTTCCTGGAACTTTGTCATGAACAAGTCTGTTTCAATCTCCTCTCCCTCTTCGTCCTGAGAAAGCGGTGGCAAGCCGACAAGTGACTCCAAGCCGAAGCGGTCAAGAAATAAATCGGTCGTTCCATAAAGGATTGCTCGTCCACTTCCTTCAAAACGACCTTTTTCCATAATGAGCCCTTTAGCAATCAATGTGTTAATCGGGCCTTCGGATTTTACACCTCTTAGATCATCGATTTCAACGCGTGTTACAGGTTGTCTGTAGGCGATAATCGCCAATACTTCGAGAGAAGCCTGTGTCATGGTCTTTGGTGATGGATTTTCTAACAATCGTTTTAGATCCTCTGCAAATTCAGCTTTCGTCACTAAACGGTATGCACCACCAAAGATTTTCAGTTCAATACCACTTTCTCTACGTTCTTCATAGTTTGTCCGAAGCCAGTCGATTACCTCTGTAACTTCAGATTCATCATGCTCCGTCAAAGCCGTTAACTGTTGAATGGTTAACCCTTCATCACCTACGATGAATAAAAAACTTTCAATCATTCCCGGCAAGCTACTTTCAATTGCCATAACACTCATCCTCCCGTCGGAACGTCACAGTCATTTCGTCAAAATTACCATTCTGATCGACAGTGACGTCTCGCCGTTTCATTAATTCAAGCAATGATAGAAAGGTTACAACGAGATCGGTTGTCTCCCCGTCTTCAAATAGAGAGTAGAAATCACACTTTCCGCCTCCCCTTTCTAATATAGCCATAATTTCGTCCATTTTTTCATTTAGCGATACTTCTGTTTTTGTTATACTAGCCGTTAAGGGTGCTTTTAAACGCTTTCTATTTAACATCTTTTGGAATGCGCCGATTAGATCAAAAACATTTAAACTCACTTCCGATTCATTCGCGACGATTTCACCAAACTGCGTAAGATCTTCAGGTGTTTTTGTAAAATGGACAGCTCGATCATCCGCCGATTCTTTCAGACTGATAGCAGCTTCCTTATACTTCCTATATTCAATAAGTCGAGCAACGAGTTCATCTCGCGGATCGTCTTCCGCATCCAGATCAAAGTCATCATCGAACGCTTCACTTTCGTGGACGGGAAGAAGCATTTTGCTCTTTATTTCTAGCAAAGTGGCAGCTAAAACTAGATATTCACTCAGCTCATCCAGTTGCAATACCCGCATCGCTTGAAGGTGTTCTATGTATTGTCCAGTCAATTGCGACATAGGGATATCGTATATATCAATTTCAAGTCTATTGATTAAATGTAATAATAGATCTAGTGGACCTTCAAAAGCTTCCAATTTCACAAAATACGTCATACTTTCACACCTACCTATTTATCAAACTATGGAGAGGACTGTTAACATGCATCCGTACCATCATCCGTTATTCGTAAATTTCATTGTTTATTTTAACGTTAATCAAGACTATTTTGAATGTCATGAAGTACTGGAGGAATATTGGAAGTCTATTCCTAACAGAGATAAAAGCCACCCTTTAACCGCTTATATTCTCCTATCCACTGGAATGTATCATTGGCGTCGTGGTAATTTGAACGGCGCAATTCGAACGCTTGATAAAGCGATGGCAAAATTACCGACATCTGAGATAGACACTCCCGCCTTCACAGACGAAATTGATTTCCATCTACTTATCCATAATTTAAAAAATGCAATCAGTCGATTGAAACAGCAACTCCCATTTGAATCGTTCCCGATTGTCATCAAATCGCCTACACTAACTAAACTCGTGCATAAAGCGGAACAATCTATGGAACTACTTCCCTTCGGTGATGATGCTGTCATTCATAAACATATGCTAAGAGACCGTAGTGATATTCTTAGAGAACGCGAAGAAAAGAAGAAGGGCAGATATTAATTATCTGCTCCTTCTTCTTTCTGCGTACATTTTTGTATAAATTGTACAGTTTCTTCCGTACCAACGCATTTCTGTTCAGGAAATAATGCCTGTACCTTTTTCACCATTTCCTTGCCGATCCCTTCACCACGAAAAGAGGGGTTGACGGAAATATGTTGCAAAGTGTACATTCCATCACCTAATTCAAGCCCAATAACACCGATAAAGTCGTCATCTTTTTTATAAAGATACAACTGCCATTTATCATCTGTTTCGTATTGGTGAATCGTATCCTGCAGTTTTTTCACTGTTTTATCGCCGGGCATATAAGAAAGTAAGCCCATTGCAATTTTTTCATTTATTTTCTTATAGCGTAGTAGTATCACTTGAATCCCTTCTTTTCTGAAAGTCCTTTCTGTTTCTAAAGGACTGACTGCGTTTTCCAATGATAAGCCTTGTCTATTATCGAGGATCGAGGACTGGTGCGACGAACCTCCAGTATACCGCCCCCCACATAATAGCTGCAACTACAATAAAGGCAAGCAGGAGGATATTGCGTTTGTTCAAATCTTCTCCCCCTGTCTAATTTGCTGCAACGGAATGTCGAGTCTGACAATATCTTCATAGGTCTCTCTACGAACAACCAGCTGGTCGACTCCTTTTTCGCAGAATACAATGGCAGGTTTAGGAAGTCGGTTGTAATTACTAGCCATAGAATAGCCGTAAGCTCCTGTACAGAAAACAGCGATAATATCGCCTTCGACAGGTTGTGCCAAATAAGCTTCTTCAATCAGCTTGTCCCCCGACTCACAACATTTCCCTGCTATCGTTACTTTATCATCGTGAGGCTCATTCATACGGTTTGCTGAGACCGCAGTATATTTTGCACCGTAAAGTGCAGGTCGTATATTATCTGACATTCCCCCGTCAACCGCTATATAAGTACGGATCCCTGGTACTTCTTTGGCGCTTCCAGCAGTATAAAGAGTCGTACCTGCATCTCCAACTAGCGATCTGCCTGGCTCTATCCAAACTTCAGGCATAGGGTAATTATAGCTGCGTGTCATAGACAAAACCACTTTTGCCATTTCTTCGATATATACTGACGGTTCAAGCGGTTTGTCTACCTCTGTATACCGAATACCAAAACCGCCGCCCAAGTTCAGAACGGTACATATGAATTGATGATTTTCTTGCCAGTCAACCATTTTCAACATAAGAGCTTCTGCAGCTAATCGAAATGCATCCGTCTCGAAAATCTGAGAGCCAATATGACAATGCATGCCCAGTAAGTTGATATAAGGATGATTGTACAGTTCAAGAAAAGCCTTATCTGTCTGACCATTTTTTAAATCGAAACCAAACTTGGAATCTTCTTGCCCAGTTGTAATATAATCATGCGTCGAAGCTTCTACTCCCGGTGTTACCCTAATAAGCACGTTCATCTTTTCTTCACGCGATTCCGCGATTTCTTTTACTAATCCGATTTCAGAAAAGTTATCGATAACAATACAACCTATTTTTTCGTCGAACGCATACTGTAGCTCCGTAAAACTCTTATTGTTACCATGGAAGTGAATTCGATTGCTTGGGAAACCTGCAGCTACTGCTGTATACAGTTCTCCTCCAGAAACGACATCAAGAGAAAGACCTTGTTGTGCTGCTATTTCATATATAGCAATCGACGAAAATGCTTTACTCGCATAAGCGACTTGTGCACGGATGCCAACCTTTTCGAAAGTCTCTTTAAAAGCTTTTGCCCGTTCACGGAACAAGTCGATATCATAAACGATAAGTGGTGTTCCATAAGTATGTGCAAGATTAACCGTATCAACGTCACCTATTGTTAGGTGGCCTTGTTCGTTGATCGATTGAGTTCCGTATAAATGCATATTGCCTTCCCCCTCGACTTAGATAATTAAAACTTTATCATATATTGAAGGGTTGAAGCAACGTCTAGGACACACGGTTTCGATTAGGTGAGTTCGTTATGAATGGTCTAGGAGCATCTGCAGTCATCGGAAACCTTACTAGAACACGCAACATAGCTCTCGGGAAAAATGGGACAGCGGGCCATAAATATGGGATACCCATCGGCTTTAAAGAACATAAATAGTAAAATAGTACTGCAACAGCTATGAAAAATCCAGGTGCTCCAAGAAGTGCTGTCGATAACAAAATGCATAATCGGAAAATCTTTGTTGTCAAACTTAATTCGTAAGAGGGGATAGAGAAAGTGAAGATTGCGCTAACCGCTACATACAGTACGACTTCCGGAGTGAAAAGTCCAACATCGATTGCCACTTGTCCAATGACAATTGCGGCGACAAGTCCCATTGCGGTCGACATCGGCGTCGGCGTATGAATAGCTGCCATTCGGAGTATTTCGATACCTCCATCAGCAATGAGGAGCTGAACAAGAAGTGGGATGTCCCCAAGGTCTTTTGGCCCGATGTAACTGAGGAAATCTGGTAAGTATTGTTGTTTCGTCGCGAGCAAATACCAAAATGGCAAGAGAATGAGACTCATTACTGCTGCAAAGAAACGCATTAACCTGACCATTGTTCCGATAAGCGGTGCCTGGCGATATTCTTCGGCATGTTGAAGATGATGAAATAAAGGCGCAGGTACAAGTATGGCTGAAGGTGACGTATCAACAATAATTGCGACATGCCCTTCTAGCAAATGAGCCGCACATATATCTGGGCGCTCTGTAAAACGTACAAAAGGCATAGGGTGAAAACGCTGTTTCATGAGAAATTCTTCAAGTGATTTATCTGTCATCGTTAGACCATCATGACGAATTGCATCCAATCTTTCACGTACATACGTTAAATGCTCTTCACTAGCCGCTCCTTGCATATATGTAATGGCGACGTCTGTTTTTCCATTCATCGACACTTTATGCATTTCAAACCGTAAATCTTCTGTTCGAATTCGCCTTCTGACGAGCGCTGTATTTTGGATGATATTCTCCGTAAATCCGTCTCTAGATCCTCTGACAACTTTTTCGTTATCCGGTTCGTCAGGCTGCCTGCCCGGATAAGATCGTATATCAATCGTAAATGCATAACCATCAGGTGTTACAAAGCCTGCCATACCACTTAGAATCGAAGTGAGTAACTCGTCAGTATCTTTTACATTTGAAACAGCATGATATGGAAAAAAAGAGAGGAAGCGTTCCCCTCCATCTTCCACATCGTCGTTTCTCTCGTTATTCCTCTCGTTACTTCTTTCGTTATTCCTTTGCATCTCCGTCAATAACATTGTTATCGTGAGACCGTCAATAAGTCCATTAATATAAAACAGCATTGTTGGCATTTCCCAAAGGTGCAACGACCTGGCGGTGGCATCGAACGACTTGTCTTTGCCAAAACATCTATAAAACCATTCTTCGGCTTCATTCATTGACTGAAATAATTTTTCCATTAGTTCAATCCGTCCTCACTTTTATAATACTTTCTTCCGGGTCTGCACCCATCCATTGTTTTAATTGTGCCAGGATTTTCTTTTCAAGCCGTGACACTTGTACTTGTGATATTCCAATTCTTTCCGCAATATCACTTTGTGTACAATCCAAATAATAGCGCATATAGATAATCGTCTGATCTCGTTTATTCAACTTGGATATGACATCTCGAAGCGGGATGTGATCGAATACTCTCTCGGATCTGTCATCGCGAAGCTGATCCATAAGCGTTAGGCTATCTCCTTCACTTTCATAGAGCTGCTCATGAAGTGAGGCAGGATCGCGCAAGGCGTCAGATGCTAGAACGATTTCGTCGACTGTTACTTCAAGTACTGCCGCAACTTCTGAAATAGATGGTGATTTACCATGTAATTTGATGTAATCATCGGTTGCATGACGAATTTTAAAACTAAGCTCCCGGATTGACCGACTCACTTTAACCATTCCGTCATCCCTAAGAAAACGCTGAATTTCTCCAACAATCATCGGGACGGCATATGTCGAAAATTTAACTTCATACGACAAATCGAACTTATCAATGGATTTCATAAGACCGATACAACCAATCTGGAACAAATCTTCAGGATCCGCGCCGCGGGAAGAAAATCGCTGGACGATGGACCAGACGAGCCGCGTATTCCCTTCTACCATCATTCTTCTTGCTTCTTTATCACCTTCCTGTGAAACTTTGATGAGTTCCCTCATCTTTTCCTGGGTCAACAAAGCGGGTTTCACTTCAACAGATGCGTCCATGGGTCACCTCATTCTGCTTGCTTCCGGGACCGGAGAAAACATTTTTTCGAACTTGACGGATGTTCCATTCCCTAGTACAGATTCGACAGATACACTGTCGGCGAAACTTTCCATTATCGTAAATCCCATTCCCGATCGCTCCATGAACGGTCTTGTCGTAAACATCGGTTCCATTGCCTGCTCTACGTCAAAAATACCCATTCCTTCATCTCGGACCGTCATTGTCACTTTATTTCCTTCAATCAATGCATGCAGGGTGACTAGACTCTTCCCATCACATTCGTAACCATGAATAATCGCATTCGTTACAGCTTCTGAAACAATTGTCTTAAATTCAGAGATTTCTTCGATTGTCGGGTCCAACGGCGTGATAAAACACGTCATTGCCATCCTTGCAAGCGCTTCATTTTCTTCAATAGCGACGAATGATAACGTCATTTCATTGTTCATGTAATACCCCTCCAATTTCCCCGATCGCGATATCGACCGTGCAATGCCTTATATTCGGTCCAAGACCAGAAAATGTAAATATCTTCTCCATTGTTACGGATGGATTTAATATGAGTGTTTCCCCTTCAATAGGTGCTAAATCACGCATCCTGCCGAGAATAAGTCCTATTCCTGCACTATCCATGAAACCGAGATTTGCCAAATTCCAAATGACCGCCTTGACTTGTCCGCTAAAAATAGATGACGAAATGTGGGAACGGATTCGATTTGCCTCATGATTGTCCAATTCCCCTCGCAGTGTTGCAATTAAAATTCCATTGTCAATAATTTCGATGTCAGCCATGCTGAACCCCCTCCTTCCTGCAAATTATTCCACAACTGGAGGGTAAAAACCTTACACTTGACAGAACTAGTCAAAGTCATTGAAAGGTTCTTATATTTCGACATTGCCAACTACTAGTGAAAGTATGTACGTCTTCCAATCGATTTACACATGAGAGAAAAAAGAATTAGTTGACGCGGATTCTTGGGTGGGCGGCGGATATTCTCGAGCGGTTGGCGGGGGCTATTGGGCGGTCCACTACATAGCAAAAAAGCTCCCCCCACCAATAAGTATTTGGTGGGGGGAGCTATGATTTCAATTACTATCAGCCCGTTATCATTTCTCCGATGAGACGCGGACCTTCTACTGCTACTTTTCCTACAGTAATATGTTTTTGTATAAGTTTCATGGATTGTTCTACATTTTCTGTATTTGAATGAATGATGGCGAGCGCTTCACCTTCTTGCACAGCGTCACCAATTTTCTTAGTTAACACAATTCCTACTGCCAGATCAATTTCAGCATCTTTGGTGGCTCTTCCTGCACCGAGGAGCATTGCGGCAACACCGATGTCATCTGCTTCCATCTTCGTAACATAACCTGATGATAGCGCCGGTACGACTATTTGGTATTGTGCGGTTGGCAATAATGAAATATCATGTATGACCTTACCGTTACCACCTTGTGCTTCAATCAATTTACCGAATAATTCAAGCGCTGAACCATCAGCAATGACGGCTTTTAACATACTCCGAGCTTCATCGATTGAATCTGCTTTTGCTCCAGCTACAATCATTTTGCTACCAAGAACAAGACAAAGTTCTGTCAAATCTTCTGGACCATTCCCTTTGAGGGTTTCAATTGCCTCAATCACTTCAAGAGAGTTTCCGATTGCAAACCCTAATGGCTGACTCATATCAGAAATGACTGCCATCGTATTTCTACCGACCTGCTTTCCAATGGCAACCATTGAATGCGCCAGCACTTTTGCGTCTGCTTCCGTTTTCATGAATGCGCCGTCTCCCGTTTTCACATCCAAAACAATTGCATCTGCTCCTGCAGCAATTTTCTTACTCATAATGGAACTTGCAATTAGTGGAATACTATTAACCGTAGCCGTCACATCACGCAAGGAATACAGTTTTTTGTCGGCAGGCGTCAAGTTGCCACTTTGACCAATGACCGCCAATTTTATATCATTCACTTGCTTTACGAACTGTTCTTCAGTTAGTTCAATGTGAAACCCTTCTATCGACTCTAGCTTGTCGAGTGTCCCACCAGTATGACCAAGCCCCCTACCGCTCATCTTCGCGACGGGAACGCCGCATGCTGCAACCAGTGGGGCAAGTATTAGCGTTGTTGTGTCGCCAACTCCACCGGTAGAATGTTTATCGACTTTTATTCCTTCGATTGCAGACAAGTCGATTTGGTCACCAGATTCTACCATCGCCATAGTTAAGTATCCTTGTTCTTCCGAAGTCATCCCTTTGAAATAGACCGCCATAAGGAATGCACTCGCTTGATAGTCAGGAATCGATCCATCTGTATATCCATTCACGAAGAATGTAATCTCTTCTTTCGTCAGGGCGTAGCCATCTCGTTTTTTCTCAATTACATCAACCATTCTGAACAAAATCATCACACCTCTTCTAATAAATCTAAGAAACTCTTGCCGAATTCAGGCATTTTCACATTAAAGTTTTCTGCAATCGTCGCGCCAATGTCTGAGAAAGTTTCATTCTGCGGCATAGCTCCACCCTTGTTAAATGATGGTGAGTAAATAATAAGGGGAACATATTCCCTTGTATGATCTGTACCTTCATGGACGGGATCATTGCCGTGATCTGCAGTTAGGATTAGCAAATCATTCGGACGCATTGCACTCATGATTTCTGCGAGTCTCACGTCGAACTCTTGCAGAGCATTTCCGTAACCAAGCGGATCCCTGCGATGCCCAAATAATGCATCAAAATCAACCAGATTCGTGAAACTGAGCCCCGTGAAGTCTTTTTTCATAACATCCAACAACTTATCAACACCGTCCATATTGCTGACAGTACGTACAGAATCCGTTATTCCTTCTCCATTATAAATATCAGAGATTTTTCCAATTGCAATCACTTCATAACCCGCATCTACCATTTCATTCATGACAGTACGACCGAATGGCTTCAATGCATAATCATGGCGGTTCGTAGTACGTTCGAAATTACCCGGTTCGCCGATGAACGGACGTGCAATAACACGACCGACTAAAAACTCGGGCTTCATTGTTAATTCTCGTGCTATTTCACAGATCCGATATTGTTCCTCAATCGGGATAATCCCCTCGTGCGCAGCGATTTGCAATACTGGATCCGCCGAAGTATAGACAATTATTGCGCCGGTCTCCATATGTTCTTGACCTAACTCATCAATAATTCCAGTACCACTTGCCGGTTTATTGCCAATTACTTTCCGACCAATGCGTTGCTCTAATTCTGAAATCAGTTCTTGTGGGAAACCATTTGGATATACTTTAAATGGTTTGTCTATATTGAGGCCCATTATTTCCCAATGACCCGTCATAGTATCTTTCCCAACAGAAGATTCCTGCATTTTACCAAAATAGCCTCTGGGTTCATTCACAGGAGGGATGCCTTGTATTTCACTAATATTGGAAAGCCCAAGACTGCCCATAATTGGCATATTTAATCCCCCCATAGCTTCACCGATATGACCCAGTGTGTCTGCACCTACATCACCGAAAAGATGTGCGTCTGGCGATTCCCCTATCCCCACAGAATCGAGTACGATTAGATGGATGCGTTCAAATTGTTGTTTTTTCATTATATTTCCTCCATAAATTACGATTTCTTTAGACTTTTAAGCTCTAGGATGAAACTTCACATAGACGTCTTTCAACCTGGATCGGCTGACATGAGTATATATTTGTGTAGTTGAGATATCGGCGTGACCGAGCATTTCTTGAACTGCCCTTAAATCTGCGCCATTTTCGATAAGATGTGTAGCAAAAGTATGCCGCAGTATATGTGGTGTCAACTCTTTCTGTATACCCGCTTTTAAGGCATGTCCATTCAACAGTTTCCAACAACCCTGTCTAGTTAGTCTAGTTCCCCTCATATTAACGAATAATGCTTCAGTTCCTCTTTGTTTCTCGATAAAAATCGGTCGAGCCTCTTCTATATAGCGCTTACATGCCTCGATAGACTTGCCTCCAAGCGGGATAATTCTTTCCTTACCACCTTTACCAAATACACGGACGAATCCCATAGATAAGTGAATATCATCCATATTAAGTCCAATCAGTTCACTTACCCGCATTCCCGTCCCATATAAAATTTCAAGTAAGGCCGTATCTCTTACACCCTGAGGCTTAGAACGATCTGGTGACTCAATCAACTTGTCTACTTCTTCCATCGACAAAATACGCGGTAACTTTTGTTCAAGTTTCGGTAATTCCAAATGGACGGTTGGGTCTTGCGTTGTTACTTTTTCCCGAAGTAAAAATTGGTGAAACGAACGAATGGATGAAATATGCCTGGATATGGTTCGTGGTGATTTCCCGCCTTCTTTCATCTTTCGCAGATGACTTAGTATTGCTGGACGGTCAACGTCATCGATTGATTTATAACCTGCTAGTTCCATATTCCCCATATATTCATCAAGGTCCCTTTTATATGAAACAATTGTATTTACGGATAATTGGCGCTCCACTTTCAGGAAGTGCATATAATCCTCCAGTGCAAAACCGCTATCTTTCATAAACGGCGGGAAACATAAATAAAAATTCCTTCTGCTTTCAATTTAAGCAAACCCCTTCCCCCTTTTACCAGTTTCAGGAATACAGTACATAATGATGTGCGCCACTCAGCTCATAATATCGAGACATAAAGTTGGCGACCGTAACCTAGACGCAAAACCCTCATTCTTTTCAACCTTTAAGTAATACATGAACCATTTTTCACAATTTCAAATTCAATGAAAAAAGGACAGCTTTATGCTATCCTCTGTTTCAGTCTCCACTTTCATCAGTGTTTGATTTACATCTTTTACAAATGCCATGAAACGTTAACCAGTGGTCTTTAATTGCAAATTCAAAACGGTTTTCAACAATCTTTTCGACATCTCCGAGAAGATCCTCCTGAATTTCATCCACTGCTCCACATTCGATACATATAAGATGGTGATGAAAATGCGCAGCGCCTTCCTGCCGCAGATCATATCGCGATACACCGTCACCAAAATTGATTTTATCGACTACCTTTAGATCTGTTAGCAATTCTAGCGTTCGGTACACAGTAGCAAGCCCGATTTCCGGTGCTTTCTCTTTAACTAGCAAAAATACATCTTCAGCACTCAGATGATCTTCCTCATGCTCAAGGAGGACCAAAACCGTCGCTTCACGCTGAGGCGTCAGCTTGTAGCTGGCCCCGTGCAATTGTTGTTTTATCCGATCGATTCGGCTCTCCATACGACGCCCCCCTCAAACTGACTCCATTATAACAAACGGTCTTTCCTTATGACAACAGAAAGGGAGCGAGGAGTAAAATGGAGAAACTGATTTTCTATCTTAAAATGAATTGAAAAACGATAATTTCGATGGCTATTACAGCAGTTGAAACACCAATAATTGTCGGTAACGCACGCGTATTGGGTCTTTTCCCAATTGTTGAACGCATAAAGTAAGGCGGGCTGAGGACAGCACAATACACTAGAAACATGAAACAAATAAGAAACTGAAAAGGGAACCACCAAATCGAATACTCCATTATTTTCATTCCTGAAGCAAGCAAATACGCGGATGATAACCCAAACAGAACACATTTTACAGCACCGAGAAATAAGACTGTGAACCGTGTTTTTCTAAACGACGACAACCCGAATGCAACGACAAAGAATAATGCTGCCGTTCCTACAGGTCTAATATAGCCTGCATCATGACCTAGAACAACGCGAGCGTCATAGAAGGTAACCACTCTTTCCACTGCGGTCATAGACATCTCACGAAATAAAAGCGCCCCTCCAATATAACCAATCGCGAGAATAACGAATAAATGGATGAACGATAAAGAACGGACCATAGCTGCACCTCCGCATAGTTTGTACAACATATGCTTGTCCGTCCAAAATTAGTTCACTTTGTTAAAAGGTTTTTAGCGTAAAGAATAGCAAAGGCCGTTTTGGCATCAAAAATATCCCCGGCTGTAACCATTTCTTCCGCTTCCTCTAGGGTCACTTCCAGCAGTCCAATGAATTCATCTTCATCGCCAGAAGCAGGATTGTCGATTTTATATAAGTTCCTTGCCAAGTAGATGTGAATGATTTCATTCGCAAAACCGGGTGAAGTCGCAAATGATTGAATATATGTAAAATCTTTAGCGCCATACCCTGTTTCTTCTTCAAGTTCACGGACCGCTGTGATCTCAGGTTTTTCTCCAGGATCGATTTTGCCGGCAGGTATCTCAATTAATATACGATCCAATGCTTTTCGATATTGTTCAACGAGAACGATTTTCTTCTCTTCAGTAATCGCTAGGATTGCGACCGCACCCGGGTGTTTGATGAGCTCACGCATAGCGCTATTCCCGTCCGGCAGCTCTACCTTTTCAACGCGCAAAGTGATCACTTTTCCTTCATACAACGTTTCACCTGAAATTGTTTTTTCTTCGTAATTTTTCAATACAATCAATCCCTTCAAATGGTATTTCTAATGGAGTCATTGTACCATGGGAAAAACAGGGGGTGTTCTTATGAAGAAAAGAGAGTTGGGTAATAGCGGGCTTTTCGTCTCTGAAATTGGATTCGGCTGCATGTCGCTTCCTAATGATTTTGATGAATCAAAAAGGATTGTTGATGCTGCCCTACATGCGGGCATAAATTATTTTGATACTGCGGATTTATATGATGCCGGTAAAAATGAAGAACTTATTGGAAAAGCTTTGAAAGGTAAGCGTCAAGAAATTATCCTGGCTACAAAAGCGGGAAACAAAATGAACGCGAATGGTAATGGATGGACATGGGACTCTTCTAAAGAACATATTATGGCTGCCGTAAAAAAGAGCTTGTTGCGTCTAGGAACAGACTATATCGATGTCTACCAGCTTCACGGGGGAACGATGGAGGACAATGTTGAGGAAACGATTGATGCATTCCAGAGCTTGAAAAAAGAAGGTCTGATTCGTCAATATGGCATTTCTTCCATTCGTCCAAACGTCATTAAACGATTTTTGGAGAGTGGTTCCGCAGTCACAGTCATGATGCAATATAATTTACTTGACCGCAGACCTGAAGAATGGTTTCCAATGATACACAGCGCTGGTGCATCTGTCATTACTCGAGGAACGATAGCCAAAGGTTATTTAACTTCGGAAGGATTATCAAGAGCCAGTAAAACGGACGGATTTGTCGAATATGATACAAATGCGTTAAAACAGGTACTCGTATCGCTCGATAGCAAATCAGAAGATTTACATGCAGCTGCAATTGCATTCGTAATTGAAGATAAAACGGTTGGTTCTGCACTTATTGGTGCTCGTACAACTGAACAATTGCTCGATTCCATAATTGCTTACGAGAAAAAGGTTAGTGAATTTGAAATGGCTCAATTAAGAAACATCGCAAAAAAACATAAATATAAAGAACATCGCATTAAGTTGTAGATTGTTGGCATTTAAAAGCAGTTCACCTTGCTACAAGATCTTGGGTGTGTTATGTTGTCTAGACGTCAGAATGTAACGAGTGATATAAATGATAAAAATGAGTTCACCAAACACTATATTTTTAAAACAAAATCCCTTGACTGGAATCAGTCAAGGGATTTTGTTTCCTTAAGACAACTTGGTAATTATATGCTATTTACAGTGAGAAAGCACCTAGTTTAAGTTATGCAAGGAGGAGACTTTTTTGGATGAACAAAAATACAAAGATCTTAAATTAGGCGAACGTGGTGCAATAATAAGTATAATTGCATATATATTTCTTTCTGTATTGAAGATAACTATAGGAAATATTACTGATTCAGAAGCTTTAAAAGCAGATGGTTTAAATAACACCTCCGACATCATTGCTTCCATTGCCGTACTTGTTGGGTTAAAACTCTCTCAAAGACCACCAGACAAAAACCATAAATATGGACATTGGAAAAGCGAAACAATCGCTTCTTTGCTTGCCTCTTTCATCATGATGGCAGTAGGTATACAGGTATTAATCAGTGCAGCCATCACTTTTTTTCAAGGGGGTAATGAATCTCCAGATATACTCGCTGGATATGTCGGTATTTTTTCTTTCGGAGTAATGTATGTAGTATACCGATACAATAAAAAGCTGTCAGAAAGAATAAATAGCCAAGCTATCATGGCCGCTGCAAAGGATAATATATCAGATGCTTGGGTAAGTATTGGTGCAGCAATTGGGATATTTGGCTCCCAATTAGGCATGCCATGGCTTGATCCGCTTACTGCCTTAGTTGTAGGATATCTAATTTGTAAAACTGCATGGGATATTTTTAGTCAAGCCTCTCATGATTTAAGTGATGGATTTGATGAAATTGAAATGATTGTCTATAAGAACACAATTCAAGCGGTACCCGGCGTTCAGAAAGTAAAAGAAGTAAAAGCTAGAAAGTATGGTAACAACGCAGTTGTCGATGTGGTCATTCTTGTAGAATCATCCCTAAATATTAATGAAGCGCACAGTATTTCGACATCAGTTGAAAAAGTATTAGTAAATAAACATGATGTATACGACGTACACGTTCATGTGGAACCTAATTCGAATTCGGAGCAGGATTAGTTTATTGAGGAGTGTTAATTATGTGGAAGTACCTAATAATACTCGTATGTTGTACTATTATTCCGGGCTGTCAAGGAGACAATTGTGAGGCAATAAACCAGATAGAAATGCTTCATTATTGCTGATAGCATACTATTTTAACACTTGGTGATAATTGTTAAATATGTTTAAATTTAAGGATTCGCATATGCTATTGGACTATGCACAGTCGATTTTATTAGTTCTTTATATCACCCATGATACTATTCTTCTCTTTTATATCCTTAGAAACAAAAAGCTTCATCCCCGGAAATTGGAATGAAGCTTTTTGTCGTGGTTACGTATTTATTATCGAGCACCAATTAGTTCTTCATAAGTAATCTCGATCATTCCTGGAATCTCAGTCGGAGATACCCCCAATAAGTCGCAAGGACGTCCAACCTTTTCTATTTTTCCATCTTTAACTTTAACGATGCGGTCCGCAAGTGCGTGGGCATCATTTTGATTATGCGTTACAAAAATTGCAGTTATTTTTGCTGCCTTGAGAATCCTTCGAAGATCTTCACGAATTTTCACTTGCAAATCTGTATCCAGGTTACTGAATGGCTCATCAAGAAGAATCAGTTCAGGTTCCGGAGCTAGTGCCCGTGCAAGTGCAACCCGCTGCTGCTGGCCCCCACTCAACTGGTGAGGATACCGTTTTTCAAATCCTGTTAGTTCAACGAGTTCAAGCACTTCTTGTGCACGCTTTTTTTTGTCTTTCCTAGTCATTTTCGGGAGCCCAAATAGAATATTTTCCTCAACACTCATATGCGGGAAAAGTGCATAGTCCTGAAAAACCATACCGATTCCACGTTTTTCCGGTTGCTGGAACGTCTGGTCGCAAAACATCTTCTTACCATTCAGAATAAATGAGCCTCCTGCCGGCATTTCTAGCCCTGCAATTAAACGAAGAAGTGTACTTTTTCCACTTCCACTGCGGCCAAGTATTGAAATAATTTCTCCTTTTTCCACCGTGAAGGAGAAATTATCAATCGTTTTCAAGGGGGATTTGGGATAAGAGAACTGCAAACTTTTAATATCTATAAACATATTATTCTGGCTCCTCTCTTAGTAACTTATGGAAAACAAAGATCGCAATCGTGCTAACACCTACAATTAATAATGATGCTTGTGATGCTTCCATAATCTTTTCATCACTTGCATATTGGAACGCCTTTGTCGCTAATGTATCGTAATTAAATGGCCGTAAGATTAACGTTAACGGAATTTCTTTTAGTATATCTACAAACACAAGAATAAATCCACTAATAATAGCGCCCTTCATCATAGGTACATCTATCTTGAAAAATGTTCGAAGACTGTTTGCTCCTAGCATACGAGACGCATCACGGAAATCTGTTCCAATTTTATCAAAACCCGATTCAATTGAATTATAGCCGATTGCAAAAAAACGGATGACATACGCACTAATTAGCATAAACAAACTGACGCTCAATACAAGTTCTGAATCTGTACCAAAGAATCGATAGATAGGAGCGAGAAATCGGTCAAGCGCAATGAATGTTGTAATAACAGCCACAGCTACAACCACACCGGGTATCGAATAACCGAGGACCGTTAATTTCGGCAGTACTTTGGCAAACTTGTGATTGACAATTCGACTAAAGTTACCTACTACTAATGAAAATATAATTATTAAGAATGCACCCATTCCTGCAACAATAACAGAGTTTTTCGTATAGAGTAATACATCCTGCATTGTTACTTTACCAAACGTCAGTATAACCCAATCAATCAACTGAAGGATTGGTATAAAAAATGCCACACTAAAAATAATAACTGTGTACAACGTCGCAAATACCGCTTTCTTCCCCTTTAGTTTAACAAGTGGAAGTGGTCTTACTTTTGTCGTGGAGTAGCTAAATTGTTTGCCCCCTCGTAGTAAACGTTCAATAATCAGAATAACAATAACAATTCCCATAAGAGAGGCAGCTAGTTTGATGGATGACTCCAAATCACCAAGCCCGAACCATGTTTGAAAAATAGCCGTACTAAAGGTCTGAATTCCAAAATATTTCACTACCCCGTAATCGTTTAAAACTTCCAAAACTACTAGACTCACACCACCAATTATGGATACACGGGAAATTGGGATCACAACTTTAAAGAAGATTTCCAAAGGACCTTTCCCTAAAGTCCGCGCACTTTCAATTAGAGAAGCAGATTGATGAGAAAGAAAAATTCTCGTAATCATATATACATACGGATAAAGAAACAGTGTATAAATGAAAATCGCACCTGGGACATGCATAATGTCAAAATAGGCAGGATTCGGTGTGATATCGAAATGGTTACGTAGTGTCTTTTGAATGACGCCCGTGTAATTGATGATGCCGTGATACGTATAGGCACCAATGAAAGGCGGAATCGATAATGGAAGAATAAGCGCCCATTTCATAAAGTTCCTGAGCGGAAAATTATATTGGGCAATGAGCCAAGCGAGACTGAGCCCGATTGCAATCGTGAACAGCGCCGTAAAGAAAACGAGTGTGAGCGACGACTTTATATAGTTAAGAAGCATGAATTCCTTTATATGTGCCCAATTTTCACTTGCTGGTGAAAAAATGCCTACTACAATCGATATATTAGGTAAAAATAGCATGATGATAATGAGTATTGCACCAATCGTCCATCCGTTTACATTAGCTAAATGCTTGTTCATGTCAAAACCCATCCTTTACCTTTTCAGCAATAACCCCCTTGCCGGAAATACGGAAGGGGGCTCGACTTTTATTTCCAGCCGACTTCGTTAAAAATCATAATCGCTTTCGCGTTATTCTCTCCGAGAGTCGATAATGGTATATCTTGTTCTTTAAAATCTCCCCAAGATTTAAGGAGTTCTGAAGGTTCTACATTAGCATTCACAGGGTATTCATAATTCGCTGAGGCAAACTCGCCTTGCGCTTCTTCCCCAGTAAGATATTCAAGTAATTTAAGTGCGTTCTCCGCATTTTTCGAACCTTTGATAACTCCAGCTCCACTAATATTTACATGTGTTCCCGTCGTTTCTTGATTTGGATAGAAAACACCAAGGTTTTCTGCTACTTTCACTTCTTCCGGTTCTTCTGAATGAAGCATTTGACCGAAATAGTATGAGTTCATAATTGCGACGTCACCGATACCCGCAGCGATTGCTTTCGCCTGATCTCGATCTCCGCCTTCAGGATTTTGGGCAAAGTTATTGACGAGACCTTGTGCCCATTCTTTTGCTTCCTCTTCACCATTTATCTCTATGAATGAAGCGAGAAGTGACTGGTTATAAACACTTTCAGAAGATCGGACGAGAACACGCCCTTTCCACTTGTCTTCAGTAAGCGCTTCATACGTGGAAAGCTCTTCAGGTTTGATTTTATCTTTATTATACACGAGAATTCTCGCACGTTTCGTCAAACCCACCCACATATCGTCAACATCACGCAAGTTCTCAGGTATTTGTTTCGATAAGATGTCACTTGACACGGTTTGAAGTAGTCCTTCTTCTTTCGCACGATACAGTCTACCAACGTCAGCTGTTAGTAATACATCGGCTTTCGTTGCAGATCCTTCACGCTTGATGCGCTCGATTAGTACATCAGCTTCGTCTTTGATGACGTTAACTTTAATGCCGGTTTCTTGTTCAAACTTCTTATATAATTCATTATCAACGTCATAATGACGGCTTGTATACAAATTCACTTCCGACTTCTCGGATTTCTTTGCATTTGTATCAGCACCACTATCCTTTTTAGTTGTACTTCCACAAGCGGCAAGTACGAGCATCACGGCAATAACGACTAAGAATAAACTTCTTTTCATGACATTCCAACTCCCAACATTTATTTTGTAATTGAAAATGATTCTCAATCTCACTAATAATATATAATGAGATACATTGGAAGTCAATCTATATTTTATATTCAGTCAATTATAAGGCCAGTCTTCTATGATTTGCATGTCCCAACTAAAAATCCGCAGCCTCTCTATGTTAATAGAACAAGCAGGCGACATGAAAACATATTAAGCTTTTTGTTCAGATAACTGTATTGATTTCTTCTTTTTCGAAGGGACAATATATTTAATGCAATTGCTGTTAAACTACCCGAAACAATACCATTAGGCATATGTGCAAAAAGTTCATTTCAACAGCTGTTAAAGATTCATGATACTCAATGTACATACCGTGTACCACCAATGTGATATTGTTGAGAAAGCAACTAGATTTGGGAGGAAGAATTTTGACGAATCCACATTCCAACTATACAAGTAAGAAATTGAATTTTACTAAGAAAACGTGGATCCTCCTTATTGGTATTATTTTCATGGCATCCACGCTCCGTTCACCATTAACGACTGTTGGTCCATTAATTTCCTCTATAAAAGACAGCTTGACGATTTCCAATACACTAGCAGGGTTTTTAACAACCATTCCACTGCTTGCATTTGCACTAATTTCACCCTTCGCTCCGAAGATTGCACGACGCTTCGGGTTGGAATTGACATTATTCTTTTCTCTTCTATTATTGACTGCAGGCATTGTCATTCGTTCTCAGGGTTCAACGTCAAATTTACTTATCGGCACTTTCCTACTTGGACTTGCCATTGCGTTCGGCAATGTTTTATTGCCCAGTTTGATAAAACTCAATTTCCCGCTCCATATTGGCCTTATGACAGGCATTTATTCTGTAGCTATGAATATATCGGCGTCAATTGCAGTCGGTGTCAGTGTTCCGCTTGCGAGCGGAATGAATTTCGGATGGGAAGGTGCGCTTGGTGTATGGGGTGTTTTATCTTTCATTGCTGTGTTATTTTGGTTCCCTCAACTTAAAAATAAGAAAACATCAAAAGTGGATACACTCGCATCACTTAAAACAAAATCCGCTTCTCTATTGCGCTCCCCTATGGCTTGGAGCGTAACCTTTTTCATGGGTTTCCAATCTTTATTGTTTTATACAACTTCGGCATGGTTACCAGAAGTATTAAAATCTCAAGGATTGGATGCTGGCAGTGCTGGATGGATGGTTTCCCTCATGCAATTTTCACAATTACCCATGACATTCATCATTCCAATTCTAGCCGGGAAAGTGAAAGATCAGCGCTGGATTGTCGCAAGTACTGCGGTTTTATATCTATCGGGTTATATAGGTATTATGGTTGGTGAAACCACGCTTGTTCCGTTATTTATGATTTTAATAGGTATTGCAGGCGGCGTAGCTTTCGGACTGTCGATGATGTTCTTCAGCTTACGCACTCGAACACCACATGAAGCAGCAAATCTGTCAGGAATGGCACAGTCTTTCGGTTACGCACTAGCTGCAGCCGGTCCTGTTTTGTTTGGTATTTTGCACGACTTCACATCCAGTTGGACAATACCAATGCTGCTAATTATCATTTCAAGTATAGGTATTCTTATATCAGGTATGAAAGCAGGTAAAAATGGTTTCGTTGCTCCTGAATAACGAAGGTAAAGCCGAAACTAAAATAGTTTCGGCTTTTTTTATTTAAAAATCTATATGGGATTGCCATTTACACTAAAATATTGATCCTCCACAGCCTAAAATTAAATGAGAGCCATCATCCTTAAAAGTCGTAATTTGATTCTTTTGCTTCTCTAATCTTTGTATAGGTTTCGGTTAACACAACGGTATCCTCTACTAAACGGTCAATCCGGAAGTGCACATCATCATTTACAATTTCTTTGCGAAGAAAGTCCTTCTCCTCAATAAATACGTAGGTTTGAACAATCTGTGCTTTCATATAGGCTAAAATGGGTTTTAACTGCTGTTCTGCAATCAAGTAATGCTTTGGTGAACCGGCAGTTACAAGCATGCTCACTACTTTATCCCGAAATGCATTGACCGGTAGCAAGTCAAAAACGTTCTTTAATGTCGCTGGAATAGAGGCCTGAAAAATGGGTGTCCCAAGGATAATTGCATCAGCTTCCATAATCGTTTTTGATACAAACCCTGTATCTCCTTCATAGTCCAAATAATTGCGTCCATCACTAAATTGGACGGTATAATCAGCTAAGTCTATTAATGTCACTTCTGCATTTGGATATTTTTCAGCAAATGATTCTACTACGTAGTTCATGGCAGTGCGTGTTTTTGAGCCCACAATTGAACCCGATATTCCAACGATTTTCATGGTAGGAACCTCCTATTTTTTAGCTGTATACTTTTTAATTGCCGGTAAAATTTCTGTTCCAATCAGCTCAATGTTTTTCATTAATTTTTCATATGGCACTCCACCAAAATCTATTTGTGCGATATATCGTTGATGACCAAATACCTCATGCTGATAGAGAATTTTTTCAATGATTTGTTGTGGACTACCGATATTCATGACATCACGCGTATCTGCACCCTGAGCAAAGTGTTGTTTTGGATAACCTCGTCCGTTGATTAACTGCATCCCTTGATTAACATGAGGATACGAATCTCTCTGTGCCTGTTGAGTTGTTTCGGCAGCATAGAAAAATCCAGCTGTTGAAATCGGAAGCTCAGATGCTTCAAAACCGCTTCGCTCAGCAGCCTCACGGTAAGCATCGATAGAGCGTTTAAAACTTGTAGCAGGTCCACCTAAAGTCGCTAGAAACATCGGAACCCCCGCGTGTCCAGCCTTGATTGCGCTAGCAGGTGGTCCACCTACAGCACGCCAAATCGGCATGGAGCCATTTTGCGGACGTGGAATTACTAAAGCATTTTTTAATGGAGCACGGAATTGCCCACTCCAATTAACAACTTCCTCTTCATTTATCTTCAATAACAGTTCAAGTTTCTCTTCGTACAACTCTTCATAATCACGAAGATCATAACCTAGTAAATCAAATAGCCCTACACGTGAAGCACGGCCAGCAATAATCTCCGTGCGCCCATTTGAGATCAAATCAATCGTAGCGAAATCTTCGTACACTCGAACAGGGTCCGATGTACTGATAATTGTAGAAGAACTTGCAATTTTAATTTTACTAGTTGCTTGAGCAATTGCTGCTAATACAACTGAATGTGCCTGTGTTGCAAAATACTCCTGATGACTCTCCCCCACACTAAAAAAATCAATACCCGCTTGCTCAGCTAGCTTCGCTAAATCAATGATTTCATGAATACGTTGTTGTGCAGAAATACGTTCTCCAGTATGTGGATTCGGTATATGATCTCCTAGTGTATAAATTCCAAACTCCATTCCTTTACTTTGATCAATACGATATTTCTTCATTTTCCTGACCCCTCTCTAATTTTATTATTAACGTTAGTATAATCTTATAACGTACATAGTGTAAGTACACACTAAAAGGTGCCATAGTATCAAAAAGGATACTAATGAGTGTGTTAAGATGGAAACACAACGATACGGTAAATCAAAAAAAATAAAAAAAGGCGATATTTCGTTCAAATCCGAACGGAATATCGCCCTCTATTTATCATGACTTCAGTTCAGTTCACTTTCCAGAACCCGTTACGGGGGCGTTACATTTTATCAATTAGACCAATTCCTTAATAGCTATTTCATATTTACTATGTGCCTTTTCCCAATCTTTTTCTCTGGAGTCTATTGGCTCACCATCAAGCAATAACTTTATGACGTCCAGACAAACATGCCATCCTGCAAGGTCTTTTGTTGTTTGCGGGGTTATCGTTTTGAACTTTTCCGTAAATATCATTAAACACCCTTTTTGTTGCGGATGTAGTTCAAAGCGGACAACATCGCCGAACCAATCAAATTCAAGTACAGAATGTATTGCGTGCTCAAAAATTTCAAGTTCCTCAAACTTCCCGTCCTGCATGTCGAACGTCATGAATCCACCTTTTCGAGGTTCTCCAACACGTAGCTCCTTAAACCACTTTTCCAGTTCCCGGTTATCCATCAACATTAACCATACGTTTTCCACGGAATGTTCAAGAAGACGTTCATAGCGGGCGATGTATCCATTTTCAACTCGCTTAATGTCAGCTATTATCATAATTTCACTCCTTCATCTAGATCGATTTGTTGTTTGATAACTAATTTCCACACGGTTTTCCGCCTTATATATTATTTAAAATCAATTTCTAATCCGATTGGGCAATGGTCACTACCGAGAATATGCGAATGGATAGTTGCATCTATCAGTAAACTTTCAAGCTGTTTTGACACAATGAAATAATCGATTCGCCATCCGATATTGCGTTCCCTCACTTTACTCATATAGGACCACCACGTGTAAGATCCTTCTAAATCCGGATTGAAATACCGATATGTATCAATAAAACCTGCTGCTAACAATGCCGTCATTTTGCCGCGTTCTTCAGTAGTAAATCCTGAATTACCTACGTTCGATTTTACATTTCGCACATCAATTTCCTCATGCGCAACATTCAAATCGCCGCACAAAATCACTGGTTTTATACCATTCAGCTCTACCAAGTATACCCGCATTTTATCTTCCCACTCTAAACGGTAAGGCAGTCGAGTCAAATCTCGTTTGGAGTTTGGCGTGTATACATTCACCAAGTAAAAGTCAGGGAATTCCAACGTAAGAATCCGTCCTTCTTCTTCCGAATCCATTTCCCCCACACCATACTTCACTGTTATCGGTTTTTCTTTCGTGAACACCGCTGTTCCAGAATACCCTTTTTTCAGCGCATAATTCCAGTATTGAAAATAACCATCCAACTGCATGTCGATTTGGCCTTCTTGTAATTTGATTTCCTGTACGCAGAAAATATCAGCATCTACCGATTCAAAGAATGCCAAGAAACCTTTTCCTACGCATGCCCTTAATCCATTGACGTTCCATGATACTAATCTCATTCTAATAATCTCCTTAAGATACATACTTCTAAGCCGTTTCACAGTTATTAAATTACCATTTTATGTGTATAGTCAATTCAAGTAGAAAACAGTCACTCGATAGCCATTGCCGAAGCTACTTGATATAAGTCCAAGTCAATATCGAGCTGTTTTCCCATTGCCAAATAGGCTAGTTGCTTCCCTAGAAACGGTCCTACTGTTAATCCGGAAGCACCTAAACCATTCGCTAGCAATAGCCCTTGCACACCAGGAACTGCTCCAATAATTGGAAGGAATCCAGGTGTGAAAGGCCGGTATCCGATTCGCGCTTCCGTAAAGGTACTATCCGATAATCCTGGTGCGACTTGTAGCGCTTTTCCTAAAACCTCGTTTAAACCGCCTGCAGTCACACGCATATCGAATTGCATTTCATCTTCGTGCGTTGCCCCGATAACCACTTTCCCATCGTCAAATGCTAATATATATTGATCGGTAGGTGGTATTACAACTGGCCACTCATTCGTTTGTGTATCTTCAAGCTGTAAATGAACGATTTGGGCTTTTTGAGAAGTCACTTGTAAATGTATGCCCATTGGCTCCATCAATTCAGCTGCCCAAGCACCTGCAGTAACAATCACAGTATCGGCAGTAAATTGAGTCCCATTAACCTGAACACCCGTTACCAATTTGTTGGTAAACGTCAGTTTTGCTGAGCCATTCACAAAAACCGCACCATGTTTTTTTGCAGCATTGACCAAAGCAGTTCGCAAAGCTCGCCCATTTACACGTGCCGCCCCGCTTACATAGACCGATCCATATTCCTCTGAGAGAGGCAGGAATAATGCATTTGTTTCACTTTTAGTCATTTGACGAATTTCACCCATTTCTGGTGCATCATCCAGTCTTTTCTTCGCTCGTTCTTCCATCTTTTGAAGTTTAAGCGGATCTGTATGCAAGCTGACTGCCCCAACCCTTTGGTACCCTGTTTCAGTTTCCCCGTCCTCTTCTAATTGCTGAATTAGTGACACATAATAAGCTGCGCCACCTTTTGCAAGTGCATACCAAGCTTTATTTCTTCTCTGAGAAAGCCATGGACAAATAATTCCTGCGGCGGCGTCTGTGGCCTGCCCTGCATCCTGCCGATCCACAACCGTCACATGTGCGCCCGCTTTCGCCAGGTGATAAGCTGTCGAAGCGCCTAAGATTCCACCACCGATAATGATAAATGATTTCAATATATACACCTTTTTTCTCTATAATCTGTTTTAATCATACCAGTTTAGATAATCAATGTATCCAAGTTACATTGTCCAAACTAAAAAGACATAACTTGTTGGATAGCCAACAAGTTATGCCTTCTTTCATCACACGGATAGTAGCGCCGCATCACTATTCAATTTTTCTCCCCGAATTCGTTGGAATTCTGCCATTAGCTTTTCAATCGTCAACTGCTTCTTTTCTTCAGCTTCGACTTCCAAGATGATTTGTCCCTTATCCATCATTATCAATCTGTTACCAAGATCCATCGCTTGCTGCATATTATGCGTAACCATAAGCGTTGTCAATTGATCCTTTTCAACAAGTTCTTTTGTTATATTTGTAATTAATGCTGCTCTTGACGGATCCAGTGCTGCCGTATGCTCATCAAGAAGCAATATGGCCGGTTGTGTAAAAGTAGCCATTAACAGAGAAAGCGCTTGACGCTCTCCTCCAGAAAGCATGCCTACTTTTGCATTTAGCCTGTCTTCGAGATTTAAATGAAGCGTTTCGAGTGATTCCCTGAACAACTCACGACGTTTCTTATGAACACCTTTCCGTAAACCGCGTTTTTTGTCTCTGGAAAAAGCCATTGCAAGGTTTTCCTCGATTGTCATGGAAGGAGCGGTACCAGACATAGGATCCTGGAATACCCTACCAATCATAGCAGATCGTTTATATTCAGGCAGTTTCACCACGTTTTTACCTTCAATTTCAATCGTGCCAAAATCAGGTGTTAGTGCTCCTGAAATCATATTCATCATGGTTGATTTCCCTGCACCATTACTACCGATAACAGTAACAAAATCGCCTTTTTTTAAATGCAAATTGATTTGATCAAGTGCAATTTTTTCATCGGGAGTTGCTTCATTGAATACTTTATTAATCTGTTGGAGTTTCAACAATTGCTTTTCCCTCCTTTTTCTGCGCTTGATCATTACCTGATAATCGTTCTGCATAACGTTTTGCTTTTCTAGTATTCTCCCGCCTTTTTTCAAGAAACTGCGGTAAAATGAGTGCGGCTATTACGATAACAGCAGTGATTAATTTCATATCTCCCGTATCAAGAAACTCTACGCGCAGGGCCAGGCCTAATACTATTCTATAAATAATAGCCCCTGCAATAACCGCGAGTGTTGTTCGTATAATTGTTTTTGTACCAAAGATTGCTTCACCGATAATTACTGAAGCCAACCCGATAACAATCATACCGATACCCATACCGATATCTGAGAACTTTGAGTACTGCGCAATTAAGGCACCCGAGAATGCTACAAGCCCATTTGATAAGCCTAATCCTAAGATAACGAGTGTATCTGTATTAGCTGAAAAACTACGAATCATTTTTTTATTATCGCCGGTTGCCCGAATGGCAAGTCCAATTTCTGTTTGAAGAAACCAATCCACTACGAATTTAATTATTAGTGTAATAATAATAACTAAAAACAGCGTTCCCCATGTAGATGGCAAGTAATTAACACCTAGCATGGAGAAAAACTGATTTATCGCATTATCGATTGGAAGCGTACTCCAAAATGTGTAAAAACCACTAAACAACGTCTCAGCATTTAATAAAGGAATATTAGGACGTCCAATTGATGTTTCTGACGTCATTCCCATAATCCTTAAATTGATTGAGTATAGTGCGATCATCATTAAAATTCCTGCTAGCAATGGGTTTATTTTTCCTTTTGTATGTAAGAGCCCCGTAATACAACCAGCTATAAATCCAAATACAATAGCTACTCCAGTTGCCAATAGTGGATGATAGCCAAAGAAAATCATTGTTGCTGCAACTGCCGCTCCTGTTACAAAACTTCCATCTACCGTAAGATCGGGGAAATCAAGCACCCGAAATGTGATATACACTCCGAGTGCCATGATTGCATAGATGATTCCTTGCTCAACAGAGCCGAAAATAGCACTAAACATACAGAATCATCTCCTAATTTATTCGCTGAATTCAGCTTTCCATTCATCTTTAATAGTAAGCCCAATTGAATCAGCCGTATCTTTGTTCATAATAAGTTTCAAGTTTTGTGGAATTTGAACCGGTAAAGTAGCTGGTTCACTTTCACCTTTTAATACCTTCACTGCCATTTGACCTGCTTCATAACCGATATCATAATATTCGAATCCATATGCCGCTAAGCCACCACGTTTTACTGAATCGAATTCACCAACCATTACCGGAAGTTTATTGTCATTTGCTACGGATACTACAGATTCAAGTGCAGAAACAACAGTATTATCTGTAATGATATAGAATGCATCCACTTTTCCAATCAAGGATTCTGTAGCCTGTTTAACATCAGCTGAAGTGGCAACCGATGCTTCTTTTACGCTCATATCCATATCTTTTAGCAATTCTTTTACTGCATCTACTTGCGCACGGGAGTTCTGTTCGCCGGAGTTAAATACCATCCCAACATTTTTTACCCCAGCTTCTTTAAGGAATTTCATTGTATTCGGAATAGCTTCAGGGTGATTATCGATCGTACCCGTGACATTTCCACCTGGACTCTCATTTGAAGCAACAAGTTCAGCACTTACTGCATCTGTAACTGAAGTGAAAATAATCGGAATTTCTTGCGTAACACTAGCTGCTGCTTGTGCACTTGGTGTAGAGTTTGCAAAAATCAAGTCAACGCCTGAACTAGCTAGATTATTTGCAATTGTTGTATTTGCACTGTTGTCGTTCTGTGCATTTTGAATATCATATTCTACTTCAAGACCTGCATCTTCGATAGCCTTTTGAAAACCATCGAACGCTGCGTTTAATGATGGGTGTTCTACAATTTGCGTCACACCAATTTTATATTTTTCAGTTTCTTCATTAGCTTCTGTCGCTTTATCGTCGTTTGACGTTGTAGAGGTTTTTTCAGCTCCACCACATGCTGCGAGAACGAACATAACACTCAAAAGTCCCACTGTATACGCTATCCAATTCTTCTTCATTCAATCTCCCCCTTTTACATTTATCGCTTTCTTTTAGTCTTTTTTTATAGCGATAATTATTCGTAATAGTACACTGTTCACTAGTGTTAGTCAATAGGATTTAAATTCCCCAGTGCAGGAGAACGCTTTATATTTTACTTGAAATCTATTTCTTCAGTAAAAATTAAAAATGCATTTCTTCGTATAAAAATAAATAAGTTTTACTTAATCTCATTATCATGAATTGTACAAAAAAGAGATCAGTTCTCCATTTGGAGTGCTGATCTCTTTATATTTCAACTATCGGAAAAAGTGACTTAAGAAAAAATAGTACTTCATGCAACCTTTTCATGGTATTTATTTATCAACACGTCCAATTCTTGACTGCATTCAACAACCAAAGGATGAGTAAACCCGAACGTTTTTGCTTTCCTATACATGATCTTTCTTTTAATCCCAATTTGAACCAACAATGCTTTTTCATTAAATAGACTTTTCACAATTTTTCCTCCATATGATATATTGGGCTTCATATCTTGAAGTTATTTTCTTGTAGGTTAAGAAGCAACGAGTTCATCGTACAACACTCTTCATGAAAAGAATGTCGTATTGTAGTGTTTTTTTAAATGTTCACCAAACCATCACAATTAAGACGCATATTTTAGAATAGCAATTGATTTCTTTGACTTCCTTACAGCATTTAACAACATTTTCACTGTCACCTATTCGAAATTCTGCATAAAATTTTACAGTACTTAATTTTGACCAATTGTACCTTACTATAGAACTCAACTCATTTTACACATTAACGATTATAAGTTTTAAAAACGGATTGAATTCGTTTACTGAGCCATATTAATAAAGAACAATACTTGGAGAGGAGGTTTGACCATGAAACGAAATAATACTGAAGATACCACTAAAAATTCTACTGGTGCGCAACTTCAAAAAATGAAAAAAGGTAAAACAGGCGTTATGAAAGAAGAAATTTCTCTTGAGTTAGCTGAACTGGGAAATTTAAATCCTACTCATGAGCCAATGACTCCAAATCAACGCGAAAAAAGCGAATCTGAAAAAACGTATAAATAACTGAGAGAAGTAACTACTTAGGTAGTTACTTCTCTTTTACATACTTTGGAATAAGTACAATAATATTGATGAAAGTCATGGTTACCTATACCTGACGTCAAGATTGATAGGCAATATCCCTTTCCCAGGTGTCCATTCTCAGAAGCATTCTTACACCTTGCCTATACCTATATTATTCAATGAGTACTGAGTGTGTTAACAAACGTAACAAAACCAACCGTCTTTAAAATAAAAAACGGTTGGTCTTTGACTTAAATCGTTACTTTTCAAATACTTGATGAAGCACATCATTGGGTTTACTATTATTCAGGTTTTTGTAGATACAACTTGCGGGTTTTTCCCGTAGCGTTTCAGAGAATGCATTTGCCAGGTCTGCTTCACCTGACACATGAATTTCTTTCCAACCTTTTTCTTTCTTTAATTTCTCAACGATTTCCACCATTCCTTTATAAAATCTCTGCAAGTTTTCTCTTAGACGAGGTTCAAGCGCGTCGACTTTCGAACTTCCCAAACCCTGATTATGCGCAGCGGATGCTTTATTCCGCTCTCCCCATCCTTCCAAGTTCGGATCAAATTCGAAAGTAAGTTCATTCTTAATAGCTCCCATTGCCGTGTCTAAAATACGTACTTCCCCAAAACTAGGCAAGATAATTCCTGCCTCCGGATAGGCTTTGTACATATATTCCATTTCTTCAGTCACAGCATGATTTTCCCAGTGAAAACTCGTTTTCACGGGAACCTGAACATAGTAAACTGACCATAACTCCGGATCTAATGAGGCAAAGATTACAACACCTTTGCTCAAATCATTTTTATTATCCTCAACTTCTTTTTCGATTTTTTTCTTCAATGCATTAAATGCTTTTATTTCATTTTCATCTTTAGAGGCTGTTAAATATTCATCAATGCGCTTTAAACCACTCTTCAAATGAATTCTCCAAGCACCGTTTAATTGCTCCGGATCACCCGGATTGGTGTTTAAATACACACTCAAGACACAACGATTTTCACAGTTAAATTCTTTCAAGGTTTGGAGTTCTTTGCTAATAGACATCATTTAACCTCCTTAAATTTCGTTCCACTCTAAGGATACCCTTGCTCGACCAGTCTAAACGATTTCTGTGGGGTATCTTCTTAAAATGACAGCCAACCATGCCTTTTCAAAGTAACCGATGCTTGAATTACTTTTCCACCAAAGAATAAACACCTACAAAAAGGCAATTTTTGCAGGTGTTTAAAAATTATACTAATTAGGTCAAGATCTTTGGTTTCCTTTGTTTCAATAACGGTTCTCGGTATTCTATCTCTTTACCCGTTTCAATATCAATGAACGTACTTGTTTCATTAAACCATCGATCGGGTGCTTGATGTCCCCAAAATGTTTGACGAAGTGGGTCATTTAAATCCCAGCGTTTAGGCTTTAAGTCAGGATCGGTGGTTAAATAATCTCCCGTGTATAGTTCTATACGATGCCCATCCGGATCTCTCAAATAGAGAAAAAAAGCATTTGACAAGCCATGGCGACCAGGACCGCGCTCTATTGAATCCGCATACCCCATACTAGCCAAAGTATCACAGCAATCGAGCACGCTAAGGCGATCTGTTAATGAGTATGCAAAATGATGCAATTTTGGACCAGGACCACTCATAAATGCTTGGTCATGTACAGTTGGTTTGCGATAAAGCCATGCTGCCCACAAGTCTCCCTCTTCAGTATCTGTATACTCTGAACACGAGAATCCTAAGTGATTGACGTAGAAATCATAAGCTTTCTGAACATCTGGAACAGCACAGTTTACGTGGTCAATTCGCTGAATCTTGGCTCCGCGATAGAGGTCATATCGCTGAAGCATCCGGTCAACAGTGGTCATTTCCGCAAAAAACTCTAAAGGAATACCTGAGACATCATGCACTCGAAGTGTTCTTCCAATTGCATGTTGTTCCCCTTTATCCATCCATTTTGTTTGTAAACCTAGCGATAGGAATAATTTTTCGATTTCCTCAAGATCCTGTTCTTTTTCGACCTTATAGCTTAGTACTTCAACAACGGCTTTATCTGCTTTTTTCAAAAGTAAACTATGATGCGAATGTTCCTCTAAACCTCTTAAGTAAATATGGTTTTCATCACTTTCTGTTTCAATCATGCCTAACCCATCAACATAGAACTGACGAGACACTTGCAAATCCACTACATGAAGAACGGTTCTCGCAATTCGAATGATTGAAAAGTCCAACTTACTCACCATGCCTTCCTTTATTTTTTTCCGAACTGCTGTATACGATGTTCGTCAATGGATACATGAATTATTTTTTGTTCAGTATAAAAATCAAAGCCATAGTGTCCACCTTCACGACCGATTCCAGAAGATTTCATCCCTCCAAAAGGTGTTCTTAGATCGCGGACGTTTTGAGCGTTCACCCAAAGCATTCCCGCTTCAATCTTGTGTGCAACTCGATGGCCACGTTTAATATCGTTAGTCCACACATAACCCGCAAGTCCGTAATCAGTATGATTCGCTAATGTAATGACTTCTTCTTCGTCTTTGAATGTCATCACAGTTAATACGGGCCCAAAGATTTCTTCTTGTGCAACGCGCATGTTATTTTCAGCATTTAGGATCAATGTTGGTGCAACGAAATTGCCACTGTCGAATTTCTCAGGAATATCGCCGGTAACTACGTCGGTGCCTTCCGCTTTTGCAATCTCCAAATAGTTTTTCACTTTATTAAAATGACCTTTATCAATCAATGGCCCCACTTCCGTATCTTTGTCTAGTGGGTCACCAATTATAATATTCGACACACGCAACTTTAAAGCATCTATAAATTGATCTTTAATCCCTTCTTGTAGAAACAAGCGGGAGTTCGCAGTGCATCGTTCACCGTTAAATGAATAAATTCCCCAGACGCAAGCATCTAAAGCTCGTTCAAAGTCTGCGTCCTCAAAGACGATAATAGGAGATTTTCCACCGAGTTCCATAGAGCACTTTTTCAATGTATCTGCACTATTTTTTATAATCATAGTGCCCGTCGTTGTTTCACCTGTGAAAGATATTAGTTGGACGTCTGGATGCCTAACGAGCGCATCTCCTGCTGTTTCACCGTAACCGTGAACAACGTTGAAAACACCTTTAGGAAGATCTGCCCTATGAATTATTTCGGCTAATAGGTTAGCTGATAGCGGAGAGAGTTCAGCCGGTTTTAATACAACTGTATTTCCAGTCGCAAGTGCTGGCGCGACTTTCCATGTCTCTAACATAAAGGGAGCATTCCATGGTGTGATTAATCCTGCAACTCCTACAGGTGAATTAATCGTGTAGTTGATAAATTCTTCATCCACTTGATAGGATTCACCAACAAGACGATTTTCTACCATACGGGCATAAAATCTGAAATTTTCAGAGGCACGACTTACCATATTTCTAGTTTGACTAATGGGAAGTCCTGTATCAAGTGATTCTAGGTACGCTATTTTTTCTACTTCTTCGTCTATCAAATCTGCAATACGGTAAATGTATGCCAATCTCTTTTTAAGTTTCATTGTTTTCCAAGGTCCGTGATCAAAAGCATATCGAGCCGCTGCCACTGCTTTTTGAATATCATCAGATTGTCCTTCAGCAACTTCATTAATTTGTTCATTTGTAAACGGATTTATGTTTTTAATCGTCATCCCATTTATAGCCGGTGTAAATTCCCCATTTATATAGAGTAATATATTCTTTTGCGTTTCATGTTTATATGAAACTGACTTATGAATTGATACCATACTCTTCACCTAGTTTCTTATCATTATTTTATGGAAGCCCCTTGTGGTAATATTGCAAGGTCAATAAGTGATTGGCGAACCTCTGCTTGTATTTCAACTGAAGGTAATCCTAAAGGCAAGCGAAGTTTAGGTGTGATTTTCCCCATCATACCTAGTGCTACTTTAACCGGTGATGGATTTGTATCTTTGAAGAGTACATCATTTAGTGGCATTAATTCGAAGTGAAGATTTTGCGATTTTACAATGTCTCCTGCAACCCATGCGTTGTAAAGTTCGGCTACTTTCGTTGGTTCAACATTTGCTGTGGCACTTATAAATCCAGCACCGCCAATTGCGAGCATTGGATAGCAAAGCAATTCAATTCCCGAAAACAATAGAAAATCCCTTCCGCAGGTTAACAGCACGCGATTCACGTGTTCGAAGTCTTTATTTGCTTCTTTTACACCGATAATGTTCGGACAATCATCAACTAAGCGTTTCATCGTACTTACTTCCATATTAACGGCGGACCGACCCGGAATATTGTAAATTATAATTGGTGTTTTAACTGAATCTGCTACTGTTTTAAAGTGCTGATAAAGTGCTTCTTGGTTCGGCTTATTATAGTAAGGTACGATAACCATTGCAGCATCCGCACCTATTTCTTCGGCATATTTCGTTAATTCCATTGTTTCATCATGATTTGTAGAACCTGTACCAGGTGCAAAAAACACGCGTCTATCAATTGTCTTTGTTGCCAGATCCATAACCCTTTTCCTTTCGGAGATAGTTAATGAACTCGGTTCACCACTCGTACCTGTTACAGAAATCCCATGACTTCCACTTTCAATTTGCCAATTGATCAACTCAATGAATGCTTTTTCGTCGATTTCACCACTATCAGTAAACGGAGTAATGACAGGGCAAATTGAACCTCTTAATTTCTTTTTAGCTTCATCGTATCCCATAGTACCCACTCCTTCCAAATAGATATCTACCTGTCAATAATGTGAAGCTTCAATTGACTATGCCGGCTTCTCTCTTAGTTTTGTTCAAAAAACTTGCAACCATGTCTTTATAAGGTTGCTTATCAAAACCATCATAATAGGCATTCGACATTCTCACAGGATCTCCAAAGAAATAATATTCATAGAGTGCTTGTCGGTTACCAAATGCACTAATGGTAATATCCCAAGCTAAGCGGAATAGCTGTACTTTTTCCTCACCGTTAATGGTTGCCCCCTGTGTATAACGGTGAACCAATGGGCCAACGTCCGTACTGGAGAAGTCTGCTTCAGTTGGAAGTGCCATTAATCCTGAAGCGCCTAGTATTTTAATAATTTCATTCATCCGCTGGTACATTTTAGGGTACCAGTTGCGTGCAGCATTTAACGGTTCAAAGTCGGGTGTCATATTGCCGTATTGATCGATTTTTGCATTGTGTTCAGACTTGAACAAATGAGAACGCATGACTTCTAAAATAACCATGATTTCACTTGCTTTTTCTTTAACATGCATGAATTTATCAATTCCAATTGCTTCCATCATACTAATGACAACACCTAGAATAAATTCGGTTTTTACGATGTTTTTTGAAATAACTTGATGCGTCATATGGATAACCGCGTTTGTCTCAGTGTAGGTACGATTGCATATATCTGTACTTTCACTTACGAAAACCCTTTCCCAAGGAACCAAAACATTTTCAAATGAAATGATTGCGTCCCCCTCATCAAACCTAGCGCCTAATGGGTGATCCCATTTACTTTTCCCATAGTCGAATGATTCGCGAGATAGAAATTTTAAACCTGCCGTATTATTTGGTATTGCAAATGCAAATGCGAATGGATCATCCGTCGTTCCCGGTGTCCTGTTGATAGTCGACGGGAAAACGACTAGCTCATCAGTAATGCCGCCTAGCGTTGCCAAGAGCCGGCAACCATTTACAACAATCCCATCAGGCGTTTTTTTCGTAATACGTGCAGAGAGAAATGGATCTTTTTGTTCTGCTTGCGTAAGCATTGACCTATTCACTTGTGGGTGAATTAATGTATGAGTTAAACTGATATCATTTTCCCGTGCATATTCATAGTAGTTTGCTGCATTTTTTGCGAATTGATCACTTCCCCCGCCTTCTTGCGCAAAAAATTGACTAGCGGTACCGAAAGCCATAATGCTCGTGTTCAAATAATCCGGAGTTCGTCCCATCATACCGCCAGAGAATGTGGCCCACTCCATATGCATTTCACGTCTTTTAAACAAATCATCTTTCGTTTTAGGAGCAATAAAAGAAAGCCCCACCTTGTTCCCTGATGACGGTGATGTATATAACATTTTTTCCGGTTTCTCATGTTGTAAATCATATAGACCTGCAACACTTTCCACTACATTTTTAAATGCTGGATGTATGGTTACATCTTCTACTTTTTCGCCATGAATCCATACTTCTGCATTTCGTTCTTTAATACCGTCCACATATTCTTTACCCGTTCGTGCACCCATTCGATTCCCTCCTCATTTCGGATAACAGTTTGGTCGTCTACTTGGCATTAGATGTCTACTTTTTATTAAACCTTGAGTGAATATTATTTTGTTTGTACGTACCAGCATCACTAAATTCAACCAATTCCATAGATAACGCTAAATAACGTGTCGACATTAAAAGCGCGAAATGTTCTTTCATCACTTCAAATAGAGCTTCACAAATTTCTTTCTTTAATTCCTCCGAACGTCCAGCACCAATTTTCAACACTGCATGGATGAATGCGTCATCTTCTAAACCATCTGCAACTCGATAGTCATTAAGTTCAATCGCTCTTGAACGAAGACCACCTATCGGGAAAATAGAGTCCCGTGCAATTAGTACATTGTGAATATCTTCAAATAACTTTGCCAAATTCGATTCTTCTTTGATATTATCTGTGTACTCAACAATAAAATGTGGCATTCAAGTCCCCCTGTTCCACACTATCGATTTGTAAAGAATTCATCTCCGATAATGGTATTTATCAAACGTCCAATCCCTTCCACTTCTGTGACCACAATATCTCCAACGGCCGTATCAACTGAACCTTTTGGAGTACCTGTAAGGATTATGTCATTTTCACTCAATGTCATAAAGCTACTTAAATACTCAATCAGTGTTGGAATATCAAAAATCATATTCGATGTACTTCCTTCCTGAACGAGCACATCATTAACATGTGTTGTTAGCTTTAAATTCATTGGATCTGCAACATCGACTGCATCGACAATCCACGGTCCAAATGGGGTACATCCATCACGGTTTTTCACTCGTAAGTTAGGACGATAATAGTTTTCCAAGTAATCTCTGATTGCATAATCGTTCACGACGCTATACCCTTTAATATAGCTATATGCATCTTCTTTTTTCACATTTCGTGCCGTTTCACCGATGATTACAGCCAATTCGCATTCATAATGCATATACGCGACATCTGCGGGACGATGAGTAAATGCTTGGTGCCCAATCAACGTATTCGGACCCTTTAAAAAGACTAGCGGTTCGGATGGTGCAACAAATGAAAGTTCTGCTGCATGATCAGCATAGTTAAGCCCCAAAGCAAATACCGTACGAGGTTCTATGGGTGTTAGCCAAGTTACTAAACTCTCATCTACTATTCGGCCATCCTCTAATTTGAGTTGCCCTTCCCATTCAACCGCATCAAAAATGGCACCTCCATATGCTAATCGAGCTCTTTTCATATCGGCTCCCTCCAGGTGGATTTACTTTCTTCTACAATTACGTTCTCTAAACTTCCTATACCTGCTATTTCGATTCGAACTATATCGCCAACTTCGGCTAGTGGCGCATCTTCAGGGACACCTACCAGTAATACATCTCCCGGACTTAATGTCATAAACTCAGTAACATCTGCAATTAAACGGGAAACTGAACGGATCAAATTCGATGTTGAATTTTCTTGTTGAAGCTGATTATTGATGAAAACACGGATATCTAAATCATCGGGATTATCCATTTCACGCCTATCGATAATCCATGGTCCGATGGGACAAAATCCATCACGTCCATTATATTGAACCGCCGGGCGGTATACGCTTTCATGCGGCACACTGATATCGTTTACAATCGTATAGCCTGCAACATAGGTCAATGCATTTTCTTCATCAACAGCGACGGCTTTCGTTCCTATTACTATTCCAAGTGCCGCACCCATTTCTAATTTTGATATCCCAATTGGCATCGGGATATCTGCACCATGTCGACTTAATGTATTCATCGGTTTTATATAAAGAACAGGTGAAATTGGAGGCGAATTATATGGTTCTTCATGAACTGCATCGCCGAGTTTTTCAAGCACCCCCTTGTAGTTCAGCAACGTACCAAAAACCGTACCTGTAACGGGGGTGTCGAATTGTATTTCATTTGCACTTTTTACAATCCCCCCTTTCACAACGGAATTTGTTCCAGTAATCACATTCACTGATATTAGTTCACGTGCTCCTAACACTTTAACTCTTGCTCTTCGCAACCATTTCACCCCATAAGTTTGTAGACTTTTTTTCATAGTGCAAAAACGGCAATTCAAAATTGACCCTAAAATTGATGCACAAAAGGGCACCCTTTTTGTAGATTGGAGTATTCAAACCACAAACTAGCTAAAGAAGCGCCCACACATTTCTGAACTCGTATTTTCAATGTCTTCATCGTTAATATTCTGTCGCTATTTACAATTGGAAATAAATCATACTGATAATAAAGCTTTATCACTGGTTAATTTTTCACCACGTATGCGTTGGAATTCATCCATCAGTTTTTGAATCGTTAAATCCTTCTTTTCTTCGGCATCTATTTCTAAGATAATTTGTCCTTTATCCATCATTATAAGTCTGTTACCTAGGTCTAATGCTTGTTGCATATTATGTGTGATCATCAGCGTCGTTAGTTGATCCTTTTCTACAAGTTGTTTGGTTAAATTCGTAATTAACTCTGCCCGCGATGGGTCTAGCGCCGCAGTATGTTCATCAAGAAGCAATATTGATGGTTGAGTAAATGTTGCCATCAATAAAGAAAGAGCTTGCCTCTCTCCACCAGAAAGCATTCCTACTTTTGCATTCAATCGGTTTTCAAGGTTTAAATGAAGCGTTGCAAGTGATTCACGAAACAGTTCACGACGTTTCTTATCAACAGCTCGTTTTAACACTCGTTTTTTATTTCTTGAAAAGGCCATAGCAAGATTTTCTTCAATTGTCATCGTTGGAGCTGTTCCCGCCATTGGATCTTGAAAAACCCTTCCGATCATTTGTGAACGCTTATATTCCGGTAATTTTGTTACATCTTTATCGGCAATTTCAATTGTTCCAAAGTCAGGAGATAGTGCACCAGAAATCATATTCAGCATCGTCGATTTTCCTGCGCCATTGCTCCCGATTACAGTCATGAAATCACCGATTTGTAACTTAAGATTAATTTGGTCCAATGCGATTTTTTCATCAGGTGTTGCTTCATTAAATAGTTTGTTAATCTGACTGAGTTTTAGCATCGGCATTTCCTTCTTTCATCAGCAAATGTGTATGCTCTACTAAGCGTTCAGCATGGCGTTTTGCTTTTCTGCTCTTTTCTCGTTTCTTTTCAAAGTATTGTGGCAAGATCAATGCGCCAATTACAATGACGGCGGTAATTAGTTTCATATCACCCGTATCGAGAAAGTCGACTCTAAGCGCAAGACCGAGCACTATTCTATAAATAATTGCACCTGCAATTACGGCAAATGTGGTTCGCATAATCGTTTTTGTTCCAAATATTGCTTCACCTATAATTACGGAAGCCAGTCCGATAATAATCATTCCAATTCCCATTCCAATGTCAGCAAACTTCGAGTATTGAGCGATTAGCGCCCCAGAAAAAGCTACGAGTGCATTGGAAAAGCCTAAACCTATAATAACGAGTGTGTCTGTATTAGCAGATAAACTTCTAATCATTTTTTTATTATCACCGGTAGCTCTTATTGCAAGACCGACTTCCGTTTTCAGAAACCAATCGACGACAAATTTAATTAACAAAACAATGATTATCATGATGAACAATGTTCCCCAGGTGGAAGGCAAGAATTGAATCCCAAGCTTGCTGAAGAAATTATTAATAGCGTTGTCAATACCTAAAGAACCCCAAAATGTCTGGAATTGAATAAATAGTGTTTCGGCATTTAATAATGGTATGTTTGGACGACCAATTGAATTCTCAGATGTTAAACCCATTATGCGTAAATTTATGGAATACAAAGCAATCATCATTAATATTCCAGCCAGGAGTGCATTAATCTTGCCTTTTGTATGTAGGAGGCCTGTTACACATCCAGCAAGAAAACCAATAACAATGGCTACTGCAGTAGCCGCCACTGGATGATATCCAAAGATAATCATAGTGGCAGCTACTCCAGCTCCTGTTACAAAACTTCCGTCAACTGTTAAATCTGGAAAGTCCAAAACTCGGAATGAAATATAAACACCAAGTGCCATAATCGCATAAATAATTCCTTGCTCTACTGATCCAAACACAGCTGAAAACATATTGATTTACCTCCAATCTATTCACTAAACTCAACTTTCCATTCGTCTTTAATCTCGAGACCGAGAGTAGAAGCAGTATCTTTATTCATGATTAACTTTAAGTTTTGTGGGATTTGAACAGGTAAGTCAGCCGGTTTCTTTTCGCCATTCAAGATTTTGACTGCCATTTGCCCTGCTTCATAGCCAATGTCAAAGTACTCGAAGCCATATGCTGCTAAGCCACCTCTTTTCACAGAGTCAAATTCACCTACCATCATTGGAATTTCATTGGCATTGGCAACTGAAATGACAGATTCAAGTGCAGAGACAACTGTATTGTCTGTAATAATGTACATAGAGTCTACTTTACCTAGCAATGACTCAGTTGCTTGTTTCACATCAGCAGATGTAGCGACCGATGCCTCCACTACAGTCATGTCCATCTCTTTCAGCATTTCTTTTACTGCATCTACCTGGGCACGAGAGTTTTGTTCTCCAGAGTTAAACACCATTCCCACGTTTTTTGCACTTAATTCTTCTTTTAGAAACTTCATTGTGTTTGAAATGGCGTCAGGATGAGCGTCAATTGTACCCGTTACATTTCCTCCTGGGCTCTCCATTGAGTCAACAAGCTCTGCTCCAACTGCATCTGTTACTGAAGTGAAAATGATAGGTATTTCTGATGTCGCGCTGGCTGCCGCCTGCGCACTAGGTGTTGAGTTTGCGAATATTAGATCTACATCTGCACTGACCAGATTCGTCGCAATGGTCGTGTTGGCGCTGTTATCACCTTGAGCAATTTGAACATCATATTCCGCATCGATTCCTGCGTCTTCTAACGCTTTCTTAAAGCCGTCATAAGCTGCATTTAGTGACGGGTGCTCTACAATTTGGCTGACACCTATTTTATATGTCTTCGAGGATGATTCACTTTCCTTCACTTCTTCATCGCCACATGCCGAAAGTATTAATGCAGTGCCAAGAATAATAGCCACCACTTTTTTCCACCCATTATTCATTCCATTTCCCCCTTATTAAACTACTTTAGGTAGTATTTCTTGAAGATTCCGTCTATTTAAATGTTTATTTTATACTAGATGCAATTTCAAAATTATTAATATTAATTAAAAACCCTGACATTAACTATATTTTATTATTGATTTTTCGTTTGCATGGATGAGTTCCGTCGATTGTAACGGAAGTCGGAGACTCCACGTTTAGGGTCATAAGATTTTTAATAGGTTCTTCTTTTAGCAGACGAAGCGTGAATTGCTTGTCCGATTAACCCCTCAACCGCTTCAAGGAGTCCTTCATTGAAACCTGGATGTGCATAGTGTGGGAACTTTATATCTTCTTCTTTTGCCGCCATTTCAAGCAACTGCACGAAGGAGCCTGCCATTTCAACAGCTCCTTCTCCAATCATATGAATGCCTTGAATGATTTCTGTTGTTGAATCAGCTATAACCTTGATAAACCCATCTTTTTTACCGGTAATCGTTGCATAACCATTGCCGCCAAGTGCAAATTGACTGACTCGAATCTGAAGACCCAAATCCTGTGCATTTTGTTCTGTTATCCCTACAGAAACAACGGGTGGAATTGTATGGGCAACTATTGGCATAAAAGTAAGATCTACTTCCGTTTTTTCTCCTACAATTGATGCAACAGCAGCTTTTCCTTGTTTAATGGCTTTCACAGCAAGCATTGGACCTTCCGTTACATCACCAATTGCATATATAGAAGGTATCGATGACTGCATATTCTTATCTACTTTTATAAAGCCCTCAGCTGTTTGTTCAATTCCAAAACGACATATTCCTAAAGTCTTCAAATTGGGTTGCCTAGTTCCGGACATGAATAGATGTGAACCTTGAACTGTCTCTTCTATATTTTTATCAGTTAAAAACCTTATTGTAATTCCGTCTTCCGTCTCATTTGATGAAATGAATTCATGTTCTTTATACACTTTAATTTTACGCTTTTTAAATAGACGAGTTAACTCTTTATTGATGGACTCATCGAAAGGAAAGCCAACTTTGTCATCAATGATTATACTGACTTGTGCCCCTAGTGCTGCAAAACTAGAGGCAACTTCCAGTGCAATGTAATCTTGACCTCTTACTACAAGATGCTTTGGTATTTTTTCCAGATTAAACAGCTCATGTGGCAATAGAATTCTTTCCCCTTTCTTAGTCAAAATAGCTGGCCACGTTGGGGAACTTCCTGTCGCAATAATTAGTTGTTCAAATTCAAAAATATCGAATTGATGTCCATTTTCCACACCGATTTTGTCTATTGAGAGAAATGTAACTTTTCCACGGATTATTTCAATTTTATTTTCATTACATAGACTTTCAATACCAGACCTTAGCTGATTAATAATTTGAGCTTTATAACCAAGTAGCTTTTTTAAATCGAAAAAGTTATCCGAGCTAACAATCCCAAGTTGTTGCAAATGAGCTGTTTCAGATCGTTTCATTGCTGCGTGTGTAAAAACTTTAGATGGGATACATCCTTCAGTCAAACAAACACCACCCATATCAGCCTGTTCGATTAAAGTGACCGAAAGTCCAAGCTGCGCGCCTCGTATGGCAGCCGAATAGCCACCAGGTCCGCCTCCAATAATAATTAGACTTCTTTCCTGAGTGATTTCGCCAACAACCATTTCATATCATCTCCATCAGCAGTTTGTGAGGTTGTTCAATTAGACTAGCAAAGCGATTCGTAAAAGCAACGGCTGTCGCTCCATCAGCAACCCGATGGTCAAAAGCCATGGAGAGTGTCATGATATGCCCAATAACGATTTCATTATGCTCATTGACGATTGGCAGTTTTTTTGTTTTATGGAATGCAATTAATGCCGTTTCTGGATAGTTGATAATTGGTGTTGCACCCGTACTTCCGAGTGGTCCAACATTACTCACCGTAAATGTACTATTTTGCATTTCAAACGATTGTAATTTACCTGCGATTGCTCTTTCTGTTAATCCTTTAATGCATTTGTTAATCTCCTTGATAGATTTCTTATCGGCATCATGGATTACGGGAACAATTAGTCCACTTTCAGTATTTGTTGCAATTCCAATATGATAGTTTTTCTTAAGGAGTATTCGATTATTTGCTTCATCTAGTTCGGCATTGAATATTGGGAAGTCCTTTAATGATATGACTAATGCTTTAATAAGAAATGCTGCTACACTAACCGATTCTCCAGCTGCTTTCATTTGTTCCCTTATCATAAATAAATTCGTCATACGGACTTCATCAAAATGTGTGACATGCGGAATGGTGAAAAGTGATTTTGATACTTTTTCTGCAATCTTTTTTCGAATCCCATTGAAAGGGATTTCATCTGGAATCAAATGATTAACTGCTTCTTGCCTAACGTCTTCCACTGTTTCTACTTTAGATTGCGCCCCTTTCAAAAACCGAACAACATCTTCTTCAGTGACTCTTCCAGAGGGATCAGTAGCATGGACATCTTCAAGATAAATATTATTGTCGCGGGCCAATTTACGTGTGTACGGGGTTGCAAGTACTCGTTTAAATGGAAACGGTGAAGACTTTTCATCGTTTTTAGTAGAACGTATCACTTTTTCCTCGGTAACTCTTTCCGTTTCCACTTGTGAACTTTGTACTGTCCCCTTGGCTCCATCAGCTTCAATATAGAGTAAACTCGTTCCCACTTGAACAGTTTCGCCTACTTCAATTCTAATCTCTTTCACAATACCTAAGCAGGGTGAAGTTAATTCAGCTATCATTTTATCAGTTTGAACTACAACCAGCGGCTGATCTGTAATAACCTGCTCTCCAACTCTGACTAAGTATTGGAGCACTTCCCCTTCTGTCATGCCTTCCCCGATATCATGCAACTTTACTTCGTGCATTTCATTTCCTCCTTAAAAATGAACCACTTTTTCAATTCCTTCAACGACTCGAGCGGGTGTTGGCAGATAGTGTTCTTCCAATGTGAAGAATGGAACGGGTACGTCAAATCCTGTTACACGTTCAATTGGGGCACGTAGATAAAGGAATGCTGTATCATTTATAATCGACACAATATCATTTCCGAGTCCACCCGTATTATGCGCTTCATGAATAATGACCGCTCGCGTTGTCTTTTGTACGGACTCAGCAATCATGTCACGATCAATTGGATACAATGTTCTTAAATCGATAATTTCACAACTGATCCCTTTCTTCTCGGCCAGTTCAGCTGCTTTCTCAGCAATTGTAATCATAGCTCCCCAGGCAATAAGTGTGACATCCGTGCCATCACGTACGATTTTCCCCTTTCCGATTTCAACACTATATTTCCCAATCGGTACTTCTTCTCTTTTTGAACGATAGATTTTCATCGGTTCGAGAACAAGGACCGGGTCAGGACCTTCCATTGCCGCTATCAACAATCCTTTTGCATCATATGGATTAGAAGGACACACTACCTTGATGCCTGGCATGTGAGTAAATAAGATCTCTGTACTATCAGAATGTATTTCAGGCGCACGAACACCTGCTCCGTATGGGGCTCTAATGACCATAGGCACAGTAAAACGAGACATCGATCGCATTCGAATTCGGGAGACATGTGTCATTATTTGTTCATAAGCAGGATAAATAAAACCGAGAAACTGGATTTCCGCAACTGGTTTAAAACCATTCACAGCAAGACCAATTGAAGTTCCAATAATCCCTGCTTCTGATAACGGTGTATCGATTACCCGATCATCACCAAACAAATCCTGGAGTCCTTCTGTCGCACGGAATACGCCTCCATTTTTACCGATATCTTCTCCGAGTAATATAGTTCGTTCATCCTCTTCTAACATTAAACGCATGCCATCATTAATCGCTTGAATTAGCGTCATTTTTTTTGTCGTTTCATTTTTGTATTCAGACCCTTTCAATGTTGTATTCATTTACAGCCTCCCTAAATGTGCCAGGTATGCTTCTTTTTGTTCAACTAGGTGTGCAGGCATTTCAGCATATACATGATCAAAAACGTCTTCTACGTTCGGCGGTGGAAACTGCTCCATCTCTTCCACAGCTAATTCGATTTCACGAGTCGTTTCTTCTATAGTCGTTTGAATCCATTCATCTTTCCAATAGCCATAATTTTTCATAAACAATTCCAACCGGGTAAGAGGGTCAACAAAGTTCTCTCCTCGTTTTTCAGAACGGTATTTAGAGGGATCATCTGCAGTTGTATGGGCTCCTTTTCGCCATGTAACTGCCTCTATCAAAGTCGGGCCATTTCCACCCCTAGCATGGTCAAAAGCCTTTTTAGTTTCAAAATACACTGCGAAACAATCATTACCATCAATCCGAATCCCCGGCATTCCATAGGCAACTGATTTTTGTGCGATTGTTGCAGAATTCATCTGTTTTTCAATTGGAACTGAGATTGCATACCCATTATTTTGGTTAAAAAAAACGACTGGTACTTTGAACACGCTTGCAAAATTCAATCCTTCATGAAAATCGCCTTCCGAAGTAGCACCATCCCCGAAATATGCAATTGCTGCATTTTGTGTACCTTTCCTTTTTTCAGCCCATGCAGCCCCCACAGCATGAGGTATCTGAGTCGCAATGGGGACAGCTGGTGGAAAGATATTTCTATCCGCGGGAGCTACACAACCTTCTGCTCTACCATTCCAGTACAAAAACGTTGTTGTCATATTTTTTCCGAACGTTAACGTTGCGCCATGATCACGGTACGTAGGGAAAACCCAGTCGTCAGGGTTTAATGCAAGTGCACTACCAACTTGAGCCGCTTCCTGCCCTTCAAAAGGTGCATAAGTTCCTAGACGCCCTTGTCTCTGCAAATTAACAGCTTTTCTATCAAATGTACGAATTCGTAGCATATGATAGTACAAATCTTTAACTAATTGCTCATCTATTTGTTTTTCAATACTCGAGTCTACAAGAAAGCCCAAATCATCTATTATTCTTTTTATAGGGTAATTTTCCACTTAACTTGCTCCCGTCATGATAGATTTCGAATCGACCACTTTGGTTTTGCTGGTGCAGTGTAAAAGCTATTTCGTTTTCCTCTATATGCTATTCTTTTCTCACACATTGCATTTGCCGATTCCTCTGTTGTTTCCCCAGTGTTAGCAGCTTCCTTGTATACTTCCAAAATCGCATCGTAGATCTGTCTTGTTTTGGCAAGCACCCGTTCATGATTAATACCATACAATTCATCTGCCACCTGGATGAGTCCACCCGAATTGACGATATAATCCGGTGCATATAAAATGCCTTTATCTCGCAACATTTTTCCATGACTATTATCTAGCAACTGATTATTAGCCGATCCGACGATTGCTTTCACTTTGAACTGAGGAATTGTAGCGTCGTTAATAATTCCTCCAAATGCACACGGAACAAATATATCAGCTTCCTGTGAATAAATATCTTCGTTAGCAACGAATTGTACTTTACCTGTTGTTTGTACGGCCACTTTTTCAATTGCCCTTACATTCTCTTTATTAATATCGGTTACATAAATGTGAGCACCTGCTTCGAGTAATCCACTTGCAACCTTGAAACCAACCTTTCCTAGACCTTGAACTGCATATATATGTTGACCTAATTCATCATGACCATTGAGCATCTGATTGGTAGCTTTTATTCCGTACAAAACACCCTCCGCCGTGGGTATAGATGAATCGCCACCGCCTCCATATTCCTTAGGGAGACCGTTAACGAAATTCGTTTCTTTCTTGGCATGAATGAAATCATCCATCGTCGTTCCCATATCCGTTCCCGTATAAAAACGTCCACCTAGAGAATTCACAAACTGGCCGAATGCGCGGAATAATTCCGGTGATTTGTCCGTTGTGGGATCGCCAATAATAACGGCTTTCCCACCCCCGAAATCGACATCTGCAGCTGCGCATTTATACGTCATACCTTTAGATAGGCGAAGAACATCCTCCAAAGCTTCTTCCATGCTGCTATAAGGTTGCATGCGACATCCACCAAGTGCGGGTCCTAGAGTTGTATCATGGATCGCAATAATTGCACGTAAACCTGTTGAAGGATCATTGCAAAAAACGACTTGTTCATGCTCACTCATTCGATCGAAAAGTTCAAATTCCTTAGTAATTGAAGTTCTATCAGCTAGCATCACTCAAATTTCCCCCTTAGGATTGGACATACAGTATCTCTATTAGGATGACGCCTCTTTCAGTTTCTCAGCAATCTTTTCCTTAGGCAAAATGACTTGCATTACTTCACCTTTTCCAATTACACCTAAATTGTTTTCTACTGTTACGCTGGTTACAACCCTATTGGCATGAAGATTGACTAAAACTGCAGTTATTGTAATGACAGATCCAAGCGGAGATGCAGCAAGATGTTTTAACTGAATAGATGCACCCATTCCCTCTTCATTGTCTTCCAAAAATGGAAGAATTATTTTCCGCGAAACCCACTCCATATGATATGTCATCGCTACCGTTGAATAGACAGGATGTACAACTTGACCTTCAAATGAAGCAAACATATCTTCCGTTACAATAATCTCAATCGATTCTTCTCTACCTACTTCCAAACCTTGCTTCATCTTCTATCCCCTACTAACGTTATAGTCTGAACAACTCAAATTAATACCGAAAACCAGTAAAAAGTAGATACATTCTTTATCCTATCCGAAACCAAGTTGAAAGCGCTTACAAAAGATAAATTTGAAATAATGTAGTCAGTTATATGGAGTCTACGGAAATAGAAAATACAATACCCGAATTTCCTTATTCATAATTCAAGATTTTAGTAGAGCTACTTCTATTGGTTAGCGATTCATAAGATTTTTAGTTAGAAAAGTTACAGAGACAAAACTGGAAACCGCTCGGGTCATAAGCATTCAAGCTATGTGGCAAAGTGCGCCACGCCGTGCCTGCAAGGAGGCAGGTATGCAGTCGTTGCGACAGGACGTCGCGATCTTAGGCTGCCTTCCTTTTGACTTATGCCCGTCGTGGCTAAACTGCGCCTTACGCTTTTCAATTATAGTCCGAATGGATTTACTGGACGGCTGCCGAAGTACGACATGATGCTTTTTGTTTCAGTGTAAAGATCAAGCGATCCGACTGATAGTTCACGGCCAAATCCGGATTGTTTATAGCCACCGAATGGTGTACCTGGGAATGCAGAGAATGGTGTATTAATCATAACGATTCCTGCTTGAATTTGGTTCGCGACACGTGTTGTTGTTGCATTATTTGTTGACCAGATTGAAGAAGCTAGACCAAATTCCGAGTCATTCGCTAATGCAATTGCCTCTTTTTCGGTTTTAAACTTCGATACTACAACAACTGGTCCGAAGATTTCTTCACGCACAACCTTCATTTCTTGTGTTACGTTTCCAATAATTGTCGGCGCATACCAATACCCGTTTTCAAAGCCTTCTGGTTTCAATTCTTTCCCACCAGTAAGGATTTCCGCACCTTCATCAATCGCAGATTGAACATACATTTTCACTGTGTCCAACTGTCCTTGATCGATAACCGCGCCCATATGTGTTCCTTTATCAAATGGATCTCCAATTGCTAGTTTTTCTGTTTTAGCAATAAACTTCTCAACGAACTCATCGTACACATTTTCATGAATATAGATACGCGTACGTGCATCACAAGATTGGCCTGTGTTATTGAACGCACCGTAGAGTGAACCATCAACAGCCGCCTCAATGTCTGCATCTTCAAAAACAAGGCTTGGAGATTTCCCACCAAGTTCTAGTGTTACGCGTTTTACAGTTCCTGCTGCTCTTGCCATAATGTCTTTTCCGATTGGTGTAGAACCCGTGAACGCAACTTTATTCACTAAATCATGTTCTACCAAGTAGTTACCAATTTCAGAACCAGATCCTGGTAAAATGTTAACAACGCCGGCTGGAACGCCTGCTTCGAAACAAATTTCCCCAAGAATAATAGCTGTAAGCGGCGTTAGTGACGCCGGTTTAATAACAACCGAGCAACCTGCTGCAATCGCCGGAGCAATTTTCCAAGCGGCCATCATAAGTGGGTAGTTCCACGGAATTATCTGCGCACATACACCAAGTGGTTCTTTTTCTGTGTAGTTATGGAATTGACCAGGTACGTTGTTTACAGATCCACCGAGGCCAACAATTGCGCCCGCGTAAAATTCAAAGTCTTCAATTGCTTGTGAAATCTGGCCTTTAGCAGCTGCAAGTGATTTACCTGTATTTAAAATTTCAAGTTCTACCAGCTCATTAAAGCGTGAGCCCATAATTGCTGCAATTTTGTTGAGTACACGTGCACGACGTCCTGAAGGCGTTATTTTCCATTTTCCATTATCAAATGAATCTCTGGCAGCTTGAACAGCTCTTTCAGCATCTTCTTGTGTTGCTTTTGCTACTTCCGCAAGAAGTTCACCCGTCGCAGGATTGTAAATTTTTGTGCGTTCGCCATTGCTACTTTCGACTTGTTCACCGTTAATGAAAAGTTTGTAAAAGTCACGTTTCATTGATTGTTGGTCTAATGTTCCTTCTGAAATTGTCGTCAATGGTTTTTCCTCCTATAGCCCTGTGAAAACAGGTTTATGTTTTCCCATAAATGCCGCAACACCTTCACGGTGATTGTTCGTTAATCCACCTAACCGCTGCCCTTGTGCTTCATGCATTAGTTCCAGACTGATTGGATTGTCATTAGTCATTTCATCAATGTAAGCTCCTGCCGAAAATGCGCGTCCTTTTCCAGTCAACACGATGACGCGGACATTATCATTTCGGTCAAACTTTCCCATAGCAATGACTAGCTCATTAACCATTTTTCGATTCATTGAATTTAACTGGCGCGGGCGATTTAATTCAACCTCCACAATACTTCCCCTTAATGTAGATTCAATGAATTCAAAACTGTTCATTACTCACCTTCACCAATCATTAATGTTACTAGATCTCCCGCAAATTCCATAAAGTCTTTTCCAGATGCTTTCCTTTCTGGAGAGCGTAATCCTTGTTGTAATGCTTCAAAATCGTCATACATTATTTCACAAGTGAGGTAGTATTTATATTCTCCTCCCATTGGTAATCCCGTTATTTTTGTAACTTTCATTTCACGTAGTCCAGGAATTTTTCCGTTAGCGGTGAGTGCATTGAAATAATGTTCATCAAAAGCCTCTTTGTTTTCAGGGTGATTGTATAATGGGAATAGCTTAGTCATTTTTCTTCTCATCATTTTACATTAATGTCGATACCGGTTTCATTGCCTCAAATACGTTTTTACAGCTTTTGCAGTACAATATACTTCTGCAAGCTGTCGGTCCAAAAATGTTTTCCATCGTTACATATTCAGAACCACAATATGCGCAATTCACATGCCATGAACCATCTTCCTCGAAATAGAGGGGCGGAGGGGCGATTCCAAACTTCCGCAAATTCACATGTCCTTGTTCCGTTATGCGGTCTGAAGTCCACGGTGGATGAAAAACGAATTCGACTTCAACACTCTCCGCTCCCGGCAGTTTCTTTACAGCATTTACCGTATTTGTCTTAATAAATTCTAACGCTGGACATCCTAAAAAAGTCGGTAATAGAGAGATTCTAACGTTTCCCCCTTCGATAGTAACTTCACTTACCATACCAAGATCAATAATACTCACTGAATCAATTTCCGGGTCTTTAACATTCATTAGTACCTCAAAAATTTGTTTGGTTGAAAGATTAATAGAAGCAGTCATGCTATACACCTCTCTCTATTTGGAGCCAGTAAACTAAATGGATACTGAAATGCTGAGTTCGGTTTCTCTAGTTATTAACTTCATATTCTTGATAAAACGTTTTTTCATCATTCATTTTACTGACTCCTTCCATTATTCAACGACTGCACTTAATGCATCACGCACCCATGCATTATTTTCATAAGAAGTACGGCGTAAATTCAGACGTTCCTTTGACCGAGGGCCTTCATTTCGAATGATTTTCTTGAATTCATTCCAGTCCGGTTGTTTATACTTCCATATTTTAGTATTTGCATCGTAGTGTATTGACTCATCCGGAATTATCAAACCGAGGGATAAAATTCGAGGGATATATTTATCAAAAAAGTTTTGCCTAAACTCCTCATTTGTTTTCGTCCGAATTTTGTATTTTATAGTCAAATCTTGTTTAGATGAACCCGTTGTTTCTTTGCTCGCGGGTCCAAAGAACATTAACAGCGATTCCCACCAATAATTGAGTGAATCCTGAATTATAGCTTTCTGATAATCTGTACCTTCCGCAAGTGCCATAATAATCGATTCACCATGCTGTGCGTGAAACACTTCCTCTGCGCAAATACGCTGTAATGCTCTGCCATAAGGTCCATAAGAAGCCCTAAGCATATTTGTTTGAGTAATGATTGCTGCTCCGTCAACAAGCCAACCGATAATTCCGGCATCTGCCCAGGTAGTTGTTTTCATGTGAAATACATTATGGAATTTCAAATCTCCATTGAATAAATCCTGCATTAAATCTCCACGATTCTTGTCATATGGCTTGAGTAAGTCTTCCGTAACTCGGAGAAGCAACTGACCGTGTCCCATTTCGTCCTGCACCTTTGCCATAATGCCTAATTTTCGTGATAGGGACGGAGCTTTTGGTACCCATTCTTTTTCAGGGAGAGCCCCCATAATTTCGCTCATTCCATGCATTGATATCAATTTAATCAATGTTTTACGATATTCTTCGGGCATCCAATCATCCGCTTCGATTTTATCCCCTGCTTCAATTCTTCGCATGAAATGGGCATGTTTTTCTTCCAAACTATACATTTCCATCATCTCTAACCCCCTCCTGTAAGGTATGTGTTTTAGTAACTTTATATAACAATACAGTAACGTATATATCCGTGCCCGTTATGTCTAATCACATAAAGGCCCTTTATATCCGCATACATTTCCTACATTGAATTTCCACAAAATCACTATCTACCGCTTAAATTTTTATCAATTCTATAATGAAACTGATTTCAAACGACACTCTGCCTAAGAGTAATAAATATAGATTAATAGCCTTCAGTTCATAAGTCAATATTAATTACTGAACGTTGTAAACATTCAGATATCGATTTAGTCACAGTGGCTATGTATACATTTAGTCAGGACAATAAAAAGAGCTGTCTTTAAGTCTTCTTTCGACTAAAGACAACTCTTCTTATTGTGAATTTAAGATATCGTGCATATAATCCTAAAAATAGAATCTAGTTATTTTCTGCGTAGTGCAGATTGCCAAAGGATGAAATTACAGCTACCATTAACTAGACTTGAGGTGCTCCTGTTCATACAGACAATTTAACAGGTCACTCACAGCTACTTCGCCTGCATGAATCCATCTGTTTTTATTTATGATTTTTCCGTCTTTATCAATCGGTTCCTGAAATTGACTAAACCCAGTAGCATCTAGTAATGAACTTCCATCACTATCTAGACCGACATGGACGACATGTTTGATTACGTAAGGTGTTTCGAACTTGATAGAAGCATCGAATTGATCAAGTTCTCCTTGCGTGACAACAAATGGAATTCGGATATAGATGGTTTCACCGCCTTCGCTACATAAAATGTAGTCAAAACTGCCTTTATGGTAATCCCAGTTCCCGCCCAAATGGTAACCAAGCTCCCGTACACATTCGTTTACAAGCCCAAAAGAGGCACTTTTCCCCTCAAGCTCAGTTTGTAATTTCAACATATTTTTTCCTCCTTCTACTTCGTTCTTGTAATAGCATTCACATGATATGAAGGAAAAATACGTTAATGGCTACAATGTAAACATTTGGATGCCTTTCATTTCTTTCTTCTGTTTATTTCGATCTATGACCAAACAAGTACATAATACCCCAGTAAATAAATAGTGATTATAATCAGTGATTTCATTTAAAAAGCAATGTCCCTCCCCTTTTCTGAATGGGGAAAGACATTGCTCGCGTAGGAAAAATGAATACAATTTCTATGTTAAATGTTCTACATGCACTCTACTCTAATTATTTCTTATCGGTCCTGTGATACTCAGCTAGCTGAGTAACTCTAACACCTTTCGTATTTAGCTCATGATATATTCCTCTGCTATCCCGGAATGTAATATATTGATCCCGTTCACTTTGAATTAACTTTTCTGCTTCCTCTTGGGATTCCATATGGATAAACCTTCTAATGTAATGCTCTTCACAAAAAAAGTAAGTCACTTTAAATTCTTTCATGTTAGTCATCTCCTGTAACCCCATCTCCTTGAACATGTACTGGAACCTTTCATTCATATTTGATATTCATTCTCCCACTTTCAATACCCACATATACCTATTCGAATGTATAGGAAAAAATATTATTATACTTTCAAAGGATTTTTTCAAAAATCGACTGTAAAGATATTTGCCAATCGTTCAAACGTGCACGCATTTTCTATATTAAACACTATTCTTCGAATTCCCGTACCAGTATGCGGCTCCTATGAACAAAGCTCCACCGATTATATTTCCTATTGACACGGGTACTAAGTTTGCTGCCAACCCTGCTAATGAAACAGTTTCAGGATGAGGTATCATCAACGAAATAGATAGCAAGGTCATGTTTGCTACACTATGTTCGAAACCTGAAGTGATAAAAGCGAATAAGCACCAAAAAATGACTATCAATTTTGCGGTTTCTTCTTTTAATTTAAATGCGCACCACACGGCTAAACAGACAAGTATATTACAAAGAATGCCGCGAACGAGTAACTCCATGAAAGGTAGACTCATTTTGTCACTTGCTGCCATATTAATAAAGTCGGCTGTACTACCGGTGGCCAAGCCCGAAAAGAAAAAAAGTGCTGCAATGAGAATCGATCCTGCGAAGTTGCCTACATAACTAAATGTCCAAACTTGTATTGTTTCAGTCCAAGTCGTTTTTTTGGTCAAAGTGCCAATTGTCATAATCATGTTATTACTTGTAAACAGGTCGGCTCCCGCCATTAAAACCAAGCTTAATGCGATTCCAAATGAAACTCCCATAATAATTTTCGTTCCTGGAAAATCTACTGGCGCTAGTAACCCACCGATTGTAAAAATCAAAATGATTCCAAATCCAACAAATACTCCAGCCAACATTGTCATAGTTAAATATCTACTTTTGCTCGTATGTAATTGACTTACTTTTGAAACGGCTGTATCACCTAAAACAGCGATTGTTGATTTCATTTCTATTCCCTCCCGTATATCCTAACCCCAAACGATGGATATCTAACAATCCCCTAGGACTTGATTTTGTAACTCACATTGCCTGTCGTGAATAAATTGCTATCTACTAGTCCCCTAATCAACTACGATTGTATTCACATTCCTCAATTTCCCACCTCTCGAATACTTAATATCACTCGCTACAACTGTGAAAGCCTTTTCTTTCATCATTGACTCTTCCACAAGGAATTGTGCTCCCTGTACGCTCCTTTATTGTTCAATGAAATGAATTGATTTGCCTAAGCTGACTGACAAGCCGTTGGAATTATGACTAGCTGGATTCCTTTATGATTAAGCCAAGAACACCCGTGACTTCAGTCGTGGGATGAATTGGCTTTCTTTTTATTGTTCTAAAGTAACATCACTATGCAAACCTATGTTCTATTTGGTAGAATATTCTTAAATAAGGTAGGTGACAGACTATGGAGCCGAATAAAGAATATCGTACTTTTCAAATCAATATTAAAAATGGCCATAAAATGTATTCTTATTTTGATGAACTTTGTCTAAATAGTAATAACCTATACAACACGACAAACTTCTTTATCAGGCAAGTATATACTGCTTTAAACAATGAAGGTGTGTTACAACCTTTACAAATAGAAGTAATGGACACAATTCGTGACAATATTGATAAAATGAATGCAAATCAACAAAGAAAATATAGCAAAAAATTAGAAAAAGAACAAATGAAACCAAGAGACGAACAAAAAGAAATAAAGGTAAATCTATTTGAGCTGCCTTCAAAAGAAAAGTCCTTCTTAGCTTACAATTTTCTGGATTGTTTATTTAAAACAATTAAACAAAAAGACTATTATTCATTACCAGGTCAGATAAATCAACAGGTTGTTAGAAATGTCGTGCAAAATTGGACTAGTTTTTTCGCAAGTTTGAAAGACTTCAAAAAGAATCCAGGAAAATATACAGGAAGACCTTCTATTCCTGGTTACCTACCAAAAGGAAGCAGGAAAGAATCAACTCTTTCAAATCAAATTTGCAAAATTAAAGACGGTAAATTCCTGAGCTTTCCAAAAACCAAAAGAAAAATAAATATCGGTAAGTTAGCAAATTTCAACGGTAAGTTTCAACAAGTGAGAATCGTACCCAATCACAATTGTTTTACTGTTGAATTAGTGTTTTTAATCGAGTTGAAAAAACAAATATCCGACAAAACGGAACAATGCATGAGTATCGATTTAGGTCTTGATAACATTGCAGCGCTAGTTTTTAATACAGAGCACGTTCCAGTCCTTTTTAAAGGCGGTAAAGTTAAATCGATCAATCAGTGGTACAACAAAATGCGTGCTTATTACTACGCGGCTCTTCGTAACGGTCAAAAACCAAAAGAAGGTCATTTCTATTCAAAAAAAATAGTGAAATTAGATTCCGCAAGACATAGACAAATCAAAGACTTTTTCCATAAAGTTAGTTTCAATATCGTGCGAATAGCGGTGGGAAATAACATTGATACGATTGTCATCGGTAAAAATGCGGGTTGGAAACAAAAAATAGAATTAGGGAAAAGAAACAATCAAAACTTTGTCCAAGTACCACACTCATTGCTAATAGAATTAATCTCTTACAAAGCGAATGCCGAGGGTATTTCAGTAATTGTAACTGAAGAAAGCTACACATCTCAGGCAAGTTTTGTAGATGAAGACATTATTCCGACCTACAAATCGGGGAATAATACAAATCATATTTTCAGTGGAAAACGATTAAAACGCGGACTTTACCGTACAAAAAGTAAAATATTAATAAATGCAGATGTGAATGGTGCAGCAAACATCCTAAGAAAAGTAGTGCCGAAAGCATTCGCTAACGGTATAGCGGCTGTGTGTTCCCAGCCTCAAGTGGTCAATGTGCAATAGCACCAACCCTGAAACCCGTGACTTCAGTCGTGGGAGGTTCATTAATAACATAATGAATACAGTTCCCACTCTTATTGTATACCAGTGTCTTTCATTCGTATAATAAGGACAAATGGATTATGTCTATCTTTTAAGGAGTATTTCATGCCATGTGTTAGGATAAATGTCAAATACAACTCTTTTGTAATCCCATTAAATTGTTGGCTCAATAGTTACGATTAGATTCGTAATAAAACCCATAAATATCACCTGCATGGGGTAGACTTTTATTGTATTTAAGAAATACATATATAGACTGACTGAGACAGGAGGAATGACCATGAATATTTTAATCGAATGGATTTACAGAACACCTAAAGGCGTGGAAAAAATTTTTCGTTCTGAAGAAATGCCGGCAGCACAAGCAATGCTATTTGCAGAAGACATTGAGCGAATTGGGCGAGCCAAAAGCGTAGTATTCATTGACCGGTTTGACAGCATGTGGACGGTGAAAGAGATGAAGGGCTATTTGAAAGGAATCGAAACTGAACCCCATAACGTTAAGGTCTATTTCGATGGAGGCTTCGATCGGACAACGAGCAGTTCAGGTATGGGCTGTGTCATTTATTATGAACAAAGTGGAAAATCATACAGGCTCCGTCGTAATGCTCCTTCCGCCGAACTTATGTCGAATAACGAAGCAGAATATGCCGCACTCCACTTATGCCTGCAAGAGCTTGAACTGTTAAATGTCCATCATCTACCGGTTCGGTTCATCGGAGATTCACAAGTAGTCATCAACCAACTGACTGGAGAATGGCCGGCACTCGAAAAAGTTCTGTCAGGCTGGGCGGACCGAATTGAACAGAAGATGAAAGACCTCGGTATCCAGCCAGAGTACGAACTGGTGCAACGAAAACTGAATTCAGAAGCCGATCGACTGGCGACACAGGCGCTAAATGGAGTCTCTATTACAGCGACAAGTGAGGTTACAGGATAGGTCTATTTTCGGTAATTGACTTAACAAAAATCTTAGATTAGCAATCGGTTTTTCATAAATTCAGTACACTAATCCCTAACACAGATTCATTCATTTGAAGTCAAAAAAACACTCTATTTCCACATTTCCTGGAAATAGAGTGTTTAGTTAATGTTCATGCTTGCCGATGCATCGCTCACATTCATAAAGTACCGATTCATGCTTCTCAACGATTTCATTTCCACATTCTGTACACTGCTTTTCAGTATTATTTTTGATTTTCTCCATAATAGATCTCCTCCATTTTTTATTGTTGTACTAACCTTGTTGTGAAACAGTTAGTATTCTTAATAACTACTATATAACAGAGGTTTATTTTTGTCTTCACTTTCCGACAAAACGTCATATTAGTGGATGAAGAGCAATATACGGCGACGAACAGAGATTGTTTTTAGGACTTAATAAATAACTCTTCCGTTAACTATCTAGTTTGTTTCTCCTTTCAATCGTTTTACTTCTATTCGCCATGAAAAAAATCACCTCTCCTCCCTTTCACACACATTTTCAAAATAAAGAGACAACTAAATTCTACAAATAGTTTTTGTCGATTTGGGAACGCTATCTTATGAAGGTTTCTATAAAGAAGGAGGAAGTCGATTGTCCAAAGTCAATCCCAAACCGAACGATTCAGCCGACAATGAAGACAGGTTAAAGAAAACAATCAGTAACCTAGAAGCTGCAGAAGCTGCTATGGAATTCGCCGAGGGGAAAGAACTCGCTACAATCCAGGAAAAAAATGCACGACGCAAAGAAAGCATTGTAGATTTACAAAATGAAGTAATTGAAGAAGACAAATCACGAATTAACGGTTATCTATAACAGCACAGGTGATTGCTTTTCAAATGAGATTAGAGGTATTGAAAATCAGAAAAAAACGAGTCCATTCAATTATTTCATTATTGAATGGACTCGTTTTTTCAATATATACCCGACGTCATTTCGATTTTCAATCAGTCATCTGTAATTCATTTGTTTAAACGCTTTTGTCTTCAAACAAGTACAAGAAAGTAGAAGCAATAGTGCAGAACAATACCCAAGACGTTGCTGCTTCAGCTACAAATATGATCATTTTATGTACTGTTATTTATTAAGTTCTTTCTTAAAACTCTTCCTTCGTATTCCGTAAACGATAGGCAACAATAGAGGAAATATAATTCCAACGACCAACGGCAGAGTTTTCCCCGTCGTGTTATCCCATTTTTGTTTTAACAGGGTGAGTTTTATTTGAAGTAGTCCATTCACATTCTAGTAAGCTTAAAATACCAGCTTGTGACTATTCTTTCAGTCAATATTCGCCCCATTTCCAAAAAATACACCACTTTCAGAATGGAAATCTGAAAGTGGTGTATTTTTATTTCTGATTAATTAACTACAAAATATCTAGCATCTGGATGAGCGAATACCATTGCTGAAACCGAAGCTTCCGGTTCCATCATGAATTCTTCTGTTAGTTCTACGCCAATATCTTCGGGTTTTATCAAACCAAATAACTTAGCTTGATCATCTAGATTTGGACAGGCTGGATAACCGAAGGAGAATCGTTGCCCTTGGTATTTGGCAGCGAAACGATCTCTCATTGTAAAGTCCGTTGGATCTGAGAAACCCCACTGATCTCTAATTTCTTGGTGAATCCGTTCAGCATACCCTTCAGCTAGTTCAAGGGCAGTCGCCTGGAATGCATGGCTTTCTAAGAACTTTCCTTGTTCTTTTAATCTAGTTGCTTCCGCACGCACGCCATGACCTGCGGTAACTTGCATGAACGCAACATAGTCCATTTCTCCACTTTCCACTGTTCTTAAGTAATCAGCTAGACATAGAAAAGGTTCTACAGATTGGCGCGGGAAAGTAAAACGTTCGATCTCTGTTTTAGCGTCTGCAGGATCATAAATAATTACATCATCTCCATCTGATTGCGCAGGGAAGAATTGATATATGCCCCGGGGTTTTAATAGATCCGATCGTAAGTAACCAGTTACTAGTTCATGGAGCCCACTTGCACGCTCATCTCCCCGTTCGATTAATTTATCATTATATCCTTTTAGACCCAAATGATGGCCAATCAATGTGCGCATATTTACATAAGGATGAAGGTGAGCAACTGAATAATCTTTCATCACATGACGACGAAGATCTTTCGGTATGTAAACTTGTACATCTTCTCGAACCGTTTTCACAGGCCTCTCCAAAACAGCAACTGCCTGTTTAGATGCACGAGTTGCCTCTGATATAATACGCTTCTCTGCTGAAATAACAAGTTCCTCTAACAAAAGCTCTTTATCTTCCTTATTTTGTAATCGATTGGCTAGGTCAAGTCCTTGCATCGCATCTTTTGCATATAACACTGGCCCATCATATTCAGCTGAAATCTTCGTTTCCGTGAAACGACGAGACAGCGCTGCTCCACCTACTAGTATCGGTACATCGATACCCGCCTCTTTGAAATCTTGCGCTGTAATAACCATTTGATGAGCGGATTTAACGAGTAGCCCAGACAAACCTATCATATCGGGCTTTTCTTTACGAATGACTTCAATCAGTGTAGCGGGTGTCACCTTAATACCGACATCGATCACTTTGTAGCCGTTGTTACTCAGTATGATTTCAACCAAGTTTTTCCCAATATCATGAACGTCGCCTTTAACAGTGGCAAGAACGATTTTCCCCTTACCAGAATCATCTTCTTTTTTCTCCATGAAACCTTCTAAGTAGCCTACTGATGCTTTCATAACGCCTGCACTTTGGAGTACTTCAGCAACAATGAGCTTATTTTCATTGAACAACCGACCTACCTCGGCCATCCCTTTCATCAGTGGTCCGTTGATAATATCAAGCGGGGTATCATACATTTGAAGCGCTGCTTCCAAGTCAGGAATAAGCCCTTCTTTTGTTCCTTCAATAATATAATAAGCAAGACGATCAGGAACCGTTTTAGGAATATCATCTTCTGTTTTTTCTTTTTTCTTACCACGGTAAAAATCTGTGAAATCAGCGAGAGTTTGATCCGTTGTTGTGAATAAAAGCTCGTTCGCCATAGCAATTTCCTGTTCAGGAATAGAAGCAAAACGTTCTAGTTTCTCAGTATTCACAATGGCATAATCAAGACCTGCTTGTGTACAGTGGTATAAATAAACGGCATTCAATACTTCACGTCCAACCGGCGGAAGTCCAAATGATACATTACTTACACCTAGTGTCGTTAAACATCTCGGCATTTTTTCTTTTATCAAACGAATACCTTCTATTGACTCTACTGCAGCACCAATATATTGTTGATCGCCTGTTCCTACTGGGAATACGAGCGGATCAAAAATAATATCTTCCGGCGCTAACCCCCATTTATTCACAAGTAAATCATATGAACGCTCTGCGATTGCAAGCTTTCGTTCGCGTGTAACACCCATACCAATTTCATCGATCGTCCCTACTACTACAGCTGCACCATACTTTTTCACAAGAGGCATCACGGCATCAAATCGTTCTTCCCCATCTTCTAGGTTGATAGAATTAATAATTGTTTTACCTTGTGAATACTTTAACGCTTCTTCAATCACCTTTTCGTCAGTTGAGTCAATAACGAGAGGGACTTTCACTTTTTTCACAACTTCCTTCATGAATTGTGCCATGTCCTCCAACTCATCGCGATCCGGGTTCGCAAGACAAATGTCAATGACATGTGCCCCACTTTTCACTTGAGCGCGTGCAATTTCAGATGCTTCTTCAAACTTTCCTTCTATAATAAGCCGTTTAAATTTCCGGGAACCAATGACATTTGTACGTTCTCCGATTAATAAAGGACGCATCGATTCATCATATTGTAGCGGCTCAATTCCAGCTATAACGTGACCATGACTTTCAACCACCGGTTTACGTGGAGCCAAATCTTTTACAGCTTCTCGCAAAGCTTTAATGTGAGCTGGAGTCGTTCCACAACATCCGCCTACCAAGTTTAACCAACCCTTTTCTGCAAAGCCTCTTAGCTTTTGAGAAAGTGATTCTGGTGACTCATGGTAATGTCCTTCTTCATCGGGTAATCCTGCATTGGGATAACAACTGACATAGCCGTCAGATATCTCTGATAGTGAACGGATATGATCTCGCATGAATTCAGGACCCGTTGCACAGTTTAAGCCTACAGAAAGTGGTTTCACATGCTCAATGGAAATATAGAAAGCTTCTATGCTTTGTCCGGCTAGCGTCGTACCCATTGGTTCAATTGTCCCTGAAATCATGATGGGAAGTTCTATTCCAGTCACTTCAAACGCCTCTTTAATACCAAGTGTAGCAGCCTTTACGTTCAGCATATCTTGACTTGTTTCTAGCAATATCAAGTCACTTCCACCGTCAATCAATGCCTTCGCTTGGATATAAAAGTCATGTTTCAGCTCATCAAATGTAATGCCACCTGTTACAGAAAGTGTTTTTGTCGTCGGCCCAATTGCTCCTGCTACAAATCGAGGCCATTCATTTGTCGAGAATTCTGCAGTACATTTTTTTGCAAATTGGGCTGCACGATAGTTAATCTCATGCGCTTGGTCTCCTAAATTATAATCATTCAATACAACTGGCGTGCCACCAAACGTATTCGTAGAAATAATATCAGCACCTGCTTCTAAATATCCACGGTGTATGTTTTCAATAACTTCTGGATTTACGATATTTAAATATTCATTACATCCATCATATTCTTCCCCGCCGAATTCTTCCGGAGAAAGGTCCGCATTTTGAATCATCGTTCCCATTGCACCATCAATAATTAATATCCTTTTTTGAAGTTCTTTCTCAAGTAAACTCTTAGACATAACTGTGATCTCTCTCTTTCTGTGCATCTATTTCTTTAATATAATGAATCAATTCAAGTGACGTATCATATCTGAGGAAAGGCGTGATAATGTAAATTCCATTAAATAATTCTGCCGCTGTATCTATGAGTTCCTTCGCTATTTGAATACCTTCTGCAGTCGCTCTGTTTTTGTCATCTCCACACGCACGCATTCTTTCAAGTGCATCTTCTGAGAGCTTAATTCCAGGTACCTCGTTATGCAGAAATTCCGAACTTCTGATGCTAGTGAGTGGCATAATACCGATGAAAATGGGTGTAGGTAAATGCTTTGTCTGCTCGTAAATTTCTATGATTTTTTCTTTTGTAAATACAGGTTGTGAGATAAAATAATCTGCGCCTGATTCAATCTTCTTCTCCAAGCGTTTTACTGCGCGATCCAGTACACGGACATTCGGATTAAACGCTGCAGCAACAGAGAAATTCGCTTTCTTGCGAAGAGGTTTACCTGAGAATGAAATGCCCTCATTCAACTGTTTAATCAATTGAATGAATTCCATACTAGACACATCATATACACTTGAAGCTCCTGGGAAATCGCCTATTTTCGTAGGATCACCGGTAATCGCCAATACTTCATGCAATCCAAGTGCGTCTAGTCCCATTAAGTGAGATTGGAGCCCGATTAGATTGCGGTCCCGACATGTAATATGAACAAGTGGGCTAATTTGATGCTCCAGTTTCAACATCGATCCCATCGCCAAATTGCTAATGCGCGGGGAGGCTAATGAATTATCTGCCATTGTGAGAGAGTCTATGCCTGCCGCGTTTAACGCCTTAGCACCTTCAATGAATCCAGTAATATCTAAATGACGTGGTGTATCCAACTCTACAATTATTGTTCTTTCTGTCTTCACTTTTACATGAAGCGGCTTTGTTTTTTGCGGTTCTGCCTCTCGAATTACAATCGGCTTTCTTGGAGTCACTATTTTTTCCGAGATGGGTGCTAGATTTCCAATGTATTTTTTCGCAGCCTCAATGTGCTTTGTCGTCGTTCCACAGCATCCACCAATTAAGCGCACGCCCTCTTCCCGGAGACGCAATGCAGCTCTCCCGAAATAATCAGCTTCTGATTCGTAGACAATCCGTCCATCCTCAACATCCATTAAACTTGCGTTTGGAGAAGCGGAAAGAAATGCTTTTTCAGGAAGTGTTACTTGTTCGAAAGCTTGAATCGTATGATGTGGTCCCAGTCGGCAATTGACTCCTACTATGTCCGCACCCAGTGCTTCAAGCTGATCAAACGCTTCGTTAAGCAGCATTCCATTTTGCAAAATGCCTGGATCATGCATTGATACTTGGGCAATAATTGGCGTATTTGTTAGTTTGCGTAAATGCTTTACAGTAGCAACAAGTTCTTCAAAATCATAATAGGTTTCTAGGAGTAACCCGTCCGGATCCCCTGCCAATAAGTGATTGGCTTGCTGATCAATCATTTTTATTATTTCTTCAACCGTCGCATCACTTTTACGAATCCCACGGATACCACCTATCGTACCAAGTACAAACTGTCCGCCTGGTGCAGCAGCTCTTTTTGCAATTTGAATTGCTGCTTCATTAATTTCTTTTACTTGATTTTCTAAACCATAACGCTCCAGCTTAAGAAGATTGGCTCCGTATGTGTTGGTCTGAATAATATCTGACCCAGCCGTAATATAATCTAAGTGAATTTTCTCCACAATCTCCGGTTTCTGTAGATTCAGCTCTTCGTTACAGTACTCAATCCCATATGAATAGAGCAGCGTCCCCATAGCCCCATCCGCAATTAATATCTTTGTCTGTAGTTCTTCCAGTAAGCCCATTCCACCCAATCCCCCTTTAATACAAAAAAAGCCTTCCATGAAAAGAAGACTTAACGATTTAAAATTCGTTCTTCTTCATCTCTCAGGACATTTCTCTCCTGCTGGAATTAGCACCTGACCATATTATGGCTGGTTGCTGAAGCGTCATTGGGCCAGTCCCTCGACTTCTCTCGATAAGAATTTAATATTCAGTTTTACTAACTATGATTATCCTATCGTTATAACTCGTATCAGTCAAGGACTTTTTCGTAAAATGCGAATATTCTTTTCCTTATTATTTTTATTTTTCTGATTTCAAAAAAATAAAAGCTGCTAACACAATTATATAATCATGTTAGCAGCTTTCACTCGTATTATATTATTGTATAGAGTGTTTTGTTAACCATTCTTCAATCAACGGAAACGTATTGTTAATGGCTCTTCTACCAGCAACAACTGAGACATGACCTGTATCCGTCAGATGGAAAGTCTTATCTCTACTTGAGATTTTAGCGTTTAATGGTTCTACTTGGTTAGGAGAAGCGATGACATCATGCTTTCCGGCAATATTTAATACATTTGCCGTAATCTTGCTTAACTCCACTTTCTGTCCTCTAATATAGAGTTCATCATTAATTAATTTATTCTCTTGATAAAACTCACCAATCCATTGCCTATAGGCTTCACCTGGAAACGGAATTCCGTCATTCAGCCATTTCTGCATCAACTTCCAATTGTTAACGAATTCCTCATTATCCGCGCGATCCGCCAGACTGATATAAGGACCATAAAAATTGGCTATCGGATTTAACAGCTTGTTGCCAAAATCAATCATATCATGAGGAATCAAACCAAGTGTGTCAACTAGTTTATTCAAGTTAAAATGACGTTTGTCTAACCAGCTCGTATATAAACCTGCATCCGAAAAATCAAAAGGGCTCGTCATGAAGATTAAATTACGAATTGGCAGTGTAGGATGGAGTGCCGTAAAAATAGAAGTCATCGTCCCACCCATACAATAACCGAGCAAACTGATTTCCTTGGCATCCGACGTTTTCAATACTTTCTTAACAGCGCGCGGAATATAATCTAAGATATAATCATCTAATTTCATATATCGATCTTCATAACCCGCAGTACCCCAATCCAGTAAATAAACATCGTGGCCTTTGTTTGTAAGATGTTCGATTAGACTATTGCCAGGCGTTAAATCCAATATATAAGGTTTATTGATCAATGCATAAACCATTAAAATAGGAACGCTATTTGTTTTCTTGACTGTTGATTGATAGCGATATAGTTTCGCTTTATTCTTTGTCCAGATAACTTCTTTAGGTGTTTGACCGACTTTTGGTTCCGGCTCATTTGTCAATACCGACGTCATCCGTTGAATTCGTTCAAAACCTACCTTCAAATCATCAGGCATTGTATCCATCCATTTGTCAGCATCTTTTATACTAGAATAACCCATTTTTTTCCTCCTATCAAAATTCAATCATTTATAAGGGCTTCCTTGCAGAAGACCCTTTCCATAAGTAAAAAATGGTAGGTTATTACATGTATAATCCGCCATTCACATTGATTGTTTGCCCCGTAATATACTTAGCTTGTGTAAGGAACAATACAGCTTCTGCAATCTCTTCCGTTTGGCCCAAACGTTGCATTGGAATTTTTGCAATAATACCCTCTTTTACATTTTCAGGCATTTCTCCAACCATTTCCGTTTCGATAAATCCAGGACAAACAGCATTGACAGTAATTCCACTTCTAGCTGTTTCTAATGCCAGTGATTTCGTTAAACCAATCAATCCCGCTTTTGATGCCGCATAGTTTGATTGACCGAATCCGCCAGCCTGTCCGATGATTGAGCTTATGTTAATGATTCGTCCAGACTTTTGCTCCAGCATATGATTAATTACTTCCGATGTTGTATAGAAAACACTGTTTAGATTGACATTGATTACCTCATTCCATTCCTCATTAGAAAGTTTACGGAATGTACGGTCTCTTGTAATACCTGCATTATTCACGAGAATGTCAATCTTCCCAAAACGATTGATAACTTCAGCCATGAAATTCTTTACATCGTCCGCTTTAGACACGTCAGACTGAATTGCACAAGAAATTCCACCTTGTTCTTCAATTTCCTTTACAACTGCTTCTGCACTATCAATTCTAGATTGGTAATTAATCGCAACAGATGCACCATTTTCAGCTAATACTTTAGCGATTGTAGCACCAATTCCGCGTGAACCCCCAGTTACTACTACCACTTTCCCCGCAAGTGGTTTGCCAATCGTACTTTTTTCAGTTACTTCGTTTATTTGTATAGTCATATTCCCACACACTTCCCATCACTCTATTTTTTACCCCTTAAATTGAACAAATCTACTATTACTTTTTCAACTCTTTCGGTGCGACCACCGTTTTTTCTTTCTCTATACCTTCAAGCACCTCAAGAACTTTATCCAGTTTTCTCTCCAAGTTTAGGACAGACCTTCTTAACTGACTAATTTCTTTTGTCGCATCTAATTTACCTAATTCTTCTTCGAATTTATCTTCAAGATTGTCAACTTTGCCTTCTAAATTAATGACGAGAGATGCAACATCCGCAAGTTCTGCTCGCGTAGGCATATTCATTTGTTTCAAATAAGACTCAGTCGCCTCATTTGAATACTCCTGAAATTGCAGGTAGTAGTTTAGGGTCTCTCCCATTCCTTCAGAGAAAGATTCCTTCTTCAACGATTCTTGGATTGCTTCGTTCCAGTTCGCCTCTGTTTGTTCGTAAATGTTTTTCCACATTTTAAACGGATCTAGTGGCAATGTTTGTGACAATAAACTTCATCTCCTTTTAAGTAATAAGCTCAGCAAGTACCAACTGACCCCCTGTACATAATTATACTGATTGACGATTTTTAAATGAATAATCAGAAAGGGCTATCTATTCTCACTTCTACTCGGTTATTCAACACAATTCGACATATAACGCGATAAGATAGGGTTTTATCACGTTCTTACAAAATGAAAGTTAAGCTCCGTTTCACTTCTTGACGACTTTACCAATGTATGAGTGTTGGCTCATACATATGCGTAAGACAATAATTTAGTTGAGATTTTTTTACTTCTATACAATAAACCAGAAATAACCAGTGAATATCTTAATCATACACTGGGCACTACGTGTATAAGCTTTTTTGGATCACTTTGGACTTAACGACTTCTAAATTATTTTCGAGCACTTCCGCTCTGTATAGAAGCTAATCTACTTGTTTCTTTCAGAGCAACTGTATTTTCACTAGAATATTGGAGGAATGCGACAGACGATTAATTACAACAGACTTACCCCTCCGTTAAAGTGTCATGATTAATTCGCCGAAAGCGGGCCGGAATTAGTACAGTGGAAATTGCATTCTTCAATCCCTACTTACCAAAGTTTTATATTAGTAAATTGTTAATTCAACTTTGTAATAACATTCTTTACGTACCCGATTTTATATTTTTCCAATATTCATGTTTGACAAAATAAACATATAGGTGTAAATTACATCTATAGACATTTACTGTGATTGGAGGTGATAAACGGTGGATTCAAATCAGGGGACATCCAAGAATGACAAAACTACCAATTTAGGAACTCCAAAAAACTTCCTAATTCCAATCATGCTATTACATCTACGCGATTGGAATTCACATGGCTATGAATTGATGCAAAAGATTACGCAATTCGGGTTCGATTCAGTTGATCAAGGGAACCTTTATCGGATTCTACGACAACTTGAAAAAGATGAGATGGTCACATCAGTTTGGGATACGACATCCGGTGGACCAGCAAAACGTATTTATTCGATTACAGCAGCCGGTGAGCAATATTTAGAGGTTTGGGCAGGTTCGCTTGGGCATTACCAAAAAATGCTAGATCAGTTTTTCACTTTATACAATCCATTTTTCACTCCTTTCATGTCGCCTTCGAAAGACACAGATAAGGAGAATTAAAAGAGGGTCCAATGCACATTCGTTGCATGCAACCATATAGGGTTCTATGTTTCACGTTTATACTAAAAAGGGGGAATTATTTATGACGAAGAAATTAACAGAAGCTCAAAATTCACTTGTTGCGGTAAATTCACTTAACGAGGTACAATCACCTAATGCTATCGATTCTATCTGGAATGGCTGGTTGAATAGTTTTAAAACACTTCAAGGATTCCAAACTGAAATTGATGAAAAGTCATTACAGGCAATCGATAGTCAAAAAGAAGTGTTAAATTCTACACGCGGAACACTGAGCAAGCTAGAAGAAGAGGCTAATAAGATAACTGCAGAAGTAAAAGAAAGTTTGCAAAATACTTTAAAAACGATTGAGATAAATCAAGTCGGATCACCTGTTTCCACTTGGATAAACCAAATTGAGGAGATTAACAATTCGGTTCAAGCTCTTTCTTGGAACCCTAGCAAGATCATGTTGGACTTTGTTTCGAAATCTCAAGACCAGTTGGAATCTAATGTGAAAGAAGCATTGAAGCAACAACAACAAGTGCGTTCTGAAGCATTGAAAACAGTTGAGAAATTAACTGAGCAAATAAAAGAATCGCAAAAAGGACTCCTACCATCTATTTAATATCCAAAAATTTGAACTACCTGCAACTGAAATTCAGGTTTACTAGGAGGAGTTAGGTAATGCCAACCTATGATGAATTAAAAATCGGTGATAAGGCAAACTTCTCCAAAACCATTTCTGAATCTGATATTTACCAATTTGCCGGAATTACAGGAGACTTCAATCCTTTGCATATTGACGATGAATATGCGAAAAAGACAGTCTTCAAAGAACGCATCGCACACGGCATTTTAACGGCTGGATTTATTTCATCAGTGCTAGCGATGAAATTACCGGGTCCAGACACCATTTACTTATCACAAAATCTTCAATTCAAAGCTCCCGTTAAAATTGGTGATACTGTCAATGCGGAAGTTGAAGTGTTAGAGAAGAGAGATTCAAAAAATATTATCAGACTTCGTACAATTGTAAAAAACCAACATGATGAAATTGTCATTGATGGTGAAGCCATCGTTATGAAGTGATATGCTATTTTGTCGAACAAAAGGACGCCATTCAAGGAACATGGCGTCCTGGCAGTTCAATCTCCCTCACTTTTTCGACTTGAAGCTATTGGTTCGAAGCAATACTAAGAGATAGTAGAACGTAAAACATACTGCCTAAGTATGTTTTACGTTCTATTTTTATTAGGTAAGCGCGTTTTGCTGCATGTATTTGGAAGATTGTTAAGTGTCCACTAGTTAACTACATTTTGATTAGCCCTATAATTTCCATACTTTTCCCCATGACCTTCAAGTATTCTTCGCCTTACTCACTTTAAGCTTCTTCCCTTTGATAGTTAACTCTTCCATTGCCAACAAGACAATTGAGCCTTTTCCATTATGAATATCGACATACGTCAAACTATCCTGAATGCTGATAATACCAATATCATCCGCTGTTACTCCAGGTATTTTCGCAATCGTTCCTACGAAATCCACAGCGCGAAGTTTCTTCTTTTTTCCACCGCTAAAATGAAGTTTCGTGATGCTTTTGTTTTTTGGTACTGTTTTTTGATTTGCGTGATTTGACGATAAAGCATTTTTTCTTGGTGCTACTTCACGTTGTTTCGGAACTATCATTCGTGGTATCTCAAAGCCAATATATTGTTCAATTACTGTTAGGAGTTTACCTTCATTAGGAGTTGCAAAGGTAATCGCTTTACCTTTCTTACCCGCACGACCGGTTCTGCCTGTTCGGTGAACATAGCTCTCTTTTTCCAAAGGGACATCGTAGTTGATCACAAGTGTTATATTATCTACATCGATTCCCCTTGCAGCTACGTCAGTCGCCACAAGATAACGGAAATTCCCCATTTTGAAGCCTTCCATCACCGAAAATCGATTTTCTTGTACGACTCCACCATGTATTTTTTCACAAGAATAGTTGGATTTCTCTAGTTCTGCAAACACCGTATCGACATGTTTTTTAGTTTTGCAAAAGATTATACAGCTAGCAGGATTTTCAACAAGTGTAACGTTTTTAAGCAATGCTATTTTCCCCGCTTCTTTCACTTCTATAACATGATGTTCAATCGTGCTAGTTGTAGTTCCTGCAGAAGCAATTTGAATGGTTTTAGGATTTTCCATATATTTATGGCAAAGATTTTCAACACCCTTAGGCAATGTAGCGGAAAATACCATCGTTACTCTATTTGAGGGGAGCCTATTCAATATTGTTTCTACCAAGTTGATAAAACCCATGGAAAGCATCTCATCGGCTTCGTCTATAATGAGATAGTTTATATCATTTAAGATTAATGTTTCTCTATTAATATGATCCAACACACGCCCAGGTGTACCGACGACGATATGTGTTTTTTGTTCTAGCTCTTCAGCCTGTATTGTAAATGATTCTTTGCCGTAAACTGCCAAAGATTTAATTCTTTTAAATCGTCCGATATCTGCTAAATCCTCGCGAACTTGAACAGCAAGTTCGCGAGTAGGTGTCAGAACTAATGCCTGCGGGTTTTCTCCTTCCCATTCAATCATTTCACAAAGTGGAATTCCAAAAGAAGCTGTCTTGCCACTACCCGTTTGAGACTTCACAACGAGATCCTGACTTTTCAATGCTTTTGGTATCACTTCACTTTGAACCTCTGTGGGGGCTTCGTATTTTAATAGAATCAGTGCTCTTTTTATTTCATCACTTAAGTTAAAATCTTCAAAACTAATTTCATTCATGTTAATAACCTCTTTTTATGATTTGACTTAACCTAATTATTCGTTTGTCCTTATCCATTGATTTCCACGGACCACTTCACGAAATGATGTAGCTAAATTCGAATTCCCTAGATAAAGGATTCGATTTCCTCTTCAATGGGTATTTTACAAGATGTGGTTTGTTTAATAGGAGGGAAATAGAAATATGTTTGGACTTGCAGATTTAGTCTCCTTAATTATATCAGGATTTATAATCTTACCGGTTGTTATATTTTTAAGGGAACTCGGTTACCTTATCGTTAGCGCTATTTTCAGGGTTAAGAACCCAAGACTGACGATTGGATCTGGCCCTCGGATTTTCAAGATAGGCGTTTTCGACGTACGCAAATATTATCATGTGTATAGTTGGTTTTCCTACGACTCGTTAAAAAAGAATAGTAAATTTGCATATATATGTATTTACGCAAGTCCGATTATATTCAATCTCGTACTTGCTGTCACTATCAATGCTCTTCTAGCTAACGGAATGCTTCAAGAATACAAAACTTTTTGGGATCGGTTTGTTTTCTATGCCTTCTATTATTTACTTTTTGACATTATTCCTATGATAACCGTAAATGGGAAGCCCAATAACGGAATGATCATTTATGAAATGCTGCGATATGGTAAACGTACCGACTACAATGATGAACCTTTTATTCCCGCGACAAGTGATGTAGAAGAGCAATATCAAATAGAAATGAAAAATAGACAGGAAACCGTTGAAAGAGGAAATTCAAGATTTAAAGAAGAAGGAAATGGATGAATGAATATAGCTGCTATTTATTATTAAGTTAAGGTACCATTCAACTTCAAACATAGGTTAGACAAACGAAACCTTCTCCATTCACTATTATTCTTGTCTATCTTTAAACCGTTTCCAAACAATAAGTGGGATTAACAACAATGCGAGATACATACCAAGCAAGCCTAAAACGGCATAGCTTGAGTTGGCTACAATAATACCTGACACTATACTTCCTGCTGTTCCAGCTAAAGCAACCCATACATCAACAGAACCTTGTGTTTTTGCACGTGTGTTCATATCCGTAGAATCGATGATGATCGCTGTTCCACTGATTAAGCCAAAATTCCAACCAAGGCCAAGCACTATCAATGCAATCGTCAACCAGACGAGGGAATCGCCAGGAGCAAAGGCTGCTATTAAGCCTGCAATTGATAACGTGACACCCGAAGCAATGACCATAACCGTACGGCCAACTTTATCGACTAATAGACCTGTACCAAGCGACGGCAAATACATCGCGGCAATATGTAGACTAATCACCATTCCAACGACTGTCAGTCCAGACCCATGATTTTGCATATGAATGGGTGTCATTGTCATAATCGCAACCATAACGAGATGAGACAAGACGAGAACCATTGTGCCGACAAAAATACCGATTCTGTTTATTTCACTTTGTCGTGTTTTATTTACTTCTGCGCTGTTTGATTTAATTTGTATTTCCTGCATTACAGCAATTGCTCTTGCAACCAAAAATGGATCAGGACGCAAATAGAGAAACAATGTTATTCCAGCTACCCAGTACGCAGCCGCTGCTAATATAAACGGCCCTGCTAAAGCTGGTATACCTAGCGTCATTGCAAAGTTCCCCATCGGTGTCACTAAATTCGGACCTGCCACTGCACCAATAGTCGTTGAAACCATTGCGATACTAATGGCGGTCCCACGTTGCTTATCACTTGCCAAGTCTGTTCCTGCATAACGCGCCTGTAAATTCGTTGATGTTCCTGCTCCATAGATGAACAACGAAATGAACAATAATAACACATTGTCATTTGTTGTAGCGAGTATGACACCCATTGCCCCGATCCCACCTGTGATGAACCCAAGTGACAATCCATATCGACGACCGAATCGCTGTGAAATTCTGCCCACTAAGAATGCAGCAAGCGCTGAACCTAGCGTAAACAAGGCAGCCGGCAATCCCGCAAAGCTTGCGGTGCCTAACATATCCCTGGCAATGAGTGCGCCCACAGTAATACCAGCTGCAAGTCCCGCCCCACCAAATATTTTTGAGACATCACGACAACGATTAATGACCGCTTATAGAGCTTTTGTTGTGCTTCAATTGATTTTACATAGTTTGCTAGCTTTAACGAGTCTTTTTTTCTCATTTGGAAATGCCTCCTCTTCCAACTCAAAGAAATCATTACGACCAAACTTAAGGCTTGTCAACTAACATACTATCCGTGCCTATATTTTAACACTCCCAACACCCGTTAGGAACTTGTCTAACAAATTACCTATTTACAGTTCAGGCATATATTCTTCAAAACTGAATCTAACACTTGATTTCCCCTACAAATAAACCTCTGCACTTCTTGCAAAATTGATACTTTTAAATAGTTCAAACCCTTGCTAATAAAGATAAAAGTACAACATTAAAACTCTATTCTAATTTGTAATAGAATAGAGTTTTCACCACTTCTTATTAAACTGATAAATCTTCTTACAACAACGTTTGTTCTTGCAGCTTTGAGGAAAGATATTTACGCGCTTCGGCGGTAAGAATCTGCAAACAGACTTCTTCTTCCTGTCTTTCAAACTCGACAAACATCCCGCTTAAATTTTCATACACATAATGGACTTTAAAGCCCCTGTCTAAATAGTCATCTACTTGTTTCATTTCATCCATGCTTAGTAAATGATCCGACATACACATACCTCGCTTTTCTATTTAGCACTTTTTTCTTCGATTTTTTGCACGGCGATATCGTCCCAATCGTGACCAACTGTAATACCTAAATACTTGGCGTCACTAGGATCGTCTAGTTCGGCTTGCGGGTACTTTTTGAACCACCAATATTTCGCCAAGACATAATACACAAGTGCCCCCACGATAAAGCCCACTAAAGAAGAATACGTTAGGAACATATTCGCTACGACACCACCAATCACCCAAGCGATTAACCCCGCTAAGTTAAAGCCATTCATATATTTATATTGACCGTCTAACTCGTACAGATCTTTTACGTTCACACGACGTTTACGGATTAAATAATAATCGGCGAATAATATCCCCACTATTGCTGTTAAAATACCGCCAATGATTAATAGCGCATTCACTAAGACGTCAAATAAGCTCCAAGGTTGTGCCAAAGTCCCAATAACCCCTGTGACAATAACCCCGACCCAGAACGGCACTTTTGGTCCACCAATGTTCGAGAAAATCGTTGCCGCAGGAATAACGTTTGCAGATGTATTTGTCGACCATTGCGCTAACACAATCATCAGCAATAAAATTCCTAACACAAATCCACTTGCACTTTGCTGCAAGGCATTTATCGGATCAGCAGATGCCACGGCCATATAACACACTGCACCTATGGCTACGATAAATGTATTCGTAATCGGCATTACGATTAAAGAGCCTACTAACTGTGTTTTATTGCGCTTGAACCAATTGCGTTCATTTTTTGGCGCTTTAAAGAAACGTGATAGTGATGGCATATCAGCTGCTAACGTTGCCCAGAATCCCATGTTCGCCATAATCAAGACCATGAATGCTGTAAAAGCTGCCATCCCTGTCGTCGGCGATTCCACCCAAGTCCACACGTCTTTCCCTGAAGCCGTTGCGTGATCGGCAAGCGTAATGTACATCCAGCACGATATTAAAATAATAATCGGCGCCGCAAAATCCGCAAAGCGCTCAATGGATTTAATGCCGAGCGATGTGTTAAATAACTGTAATGCCGCAAAAACAAGGAAACATAAAAACCAATTATTAAAGCCGAATAATAAATTCAAAATCCCATTGATGGCCATTGCGCCAAAATAGGTGTTAATACCGAACCAACAAGCAGCCGTCACCCCACGAACGAGCGATGGTAAATGCGTGCCAATTGTACCGAATGGGGCACGCATATAAACCGGGAAGGACAAGCCATGTTCAATACCAATATCACCAATTAACGTCATAAATACGCCGATTAATACGGAACCTATCATTGTCGCTAAAATTACCATCGGCAATGACAAACTCATTATACCTGTTCCGCCAATTGCAAAGGCGGCTAAAACGATGGCCATTCCTACCCAAATCACTGAAAAACCAAACGTCCCGATATTTCTTTTTTGATGTGTCACTGGAAGTAAATCTGGTGATTTTAAATAATTCCCACCATTCGCCATTCATGCCTCTCCCTTATATTAGATTTCCAGTTAACAAAGAAAAGCGGAAGGCGCTGTTTAAGACGCGACAGGCATAAGTCGATTCAGCGACGTGGCGGTCTTTGCCACATAGCTGGATTGCTTATGACCCGAGCGGCTTGCGCCTGGAGTCTAGACACTGCCCCAAGTCTAAAAGTGTTTACTTTCTTATCTTTAAACAAACTATTGACCTCTTTTTATACTCCTGGGATTAGTATCCTAGATGAGACCCTCGGTAATCCACCCTACTTTCTTCATCTTGCAAAATTGCTAATAAGTGATTGACGTTCGTTCCAAGTCATTGGCGTAATAGAGGACTTTCTTTCGACCATCGAAATTGCACCGTCTACTGGGCACACAATCGCACATAAATTACAGCCTACACAATCTTGTTCACGTACCTTGAGCATCGGACGACCACTCTCTGTGTACAGGTCAATACATTGATGTGACGTATCTTCACACGCAATATGGCATTTATTGCAATTAATACAAACATCATTATTAATTTCTGCAACAACTTTGTAGTTTAAATCTAAGTCACCCCAGTCAGAATAACGTTGGACCGACTGACCGACTATACCCATGACCGAGGCAATTCCTTTGTCATCCAGATAATTATTAAGTCCGTCAATCATATCTTCGACAATGCTAAATCCGTGGTGCATTGCTGCTGTACAAACTTGTACGCCTGTTGCACCCATCAGCATAAATTCCGCAGCATCCTGCCAGTTTGAAATCCCACCAATGCCTGAAATTGGTACATTAACGAAAGGATTTCGTGCACATTCTGCGACCATATTTAGTGCAATTGGCTTGACAGCAGGCCCACAATATCCGCCATGTGCCCCTTTCCCACCAACATGCGGCACCGTATTCCATGAATCTAAATCGACACCTGCTAAGCTGTTAATTGTATTAATCATACTAACGGCATCTGCTCCGCCACGCACTGCCGCTTCTGCCGTCATCGTAATATCCGTAATATTTGGCGTTAGCTTGACGATAACTGGTGTACGTGCAACTTCCTTCACCCAGTGCGTTTGCTTTTCAACCAATTCAGGGACTTGACCAGAGGCAGACCCCATTCCTCGTTCTGCCATTCCATGTGGACAACCAAAATTAAGCTCAAGACCATCAACCCCCACAGCTTCTACTTTTTTGACAATCTCATGCCATTTTTCCTGCTGCGGCTCTACCATTAATGAAGCGATAATGGCATGATTAGGAAACCTCTTTTTCGTTTCAAGAATTTCCTGTAGATTAACCTCTAACGGACGATCCGTAATGAGCTCAATATTATTAAAGCCCGCTACTCTCTGTCCGTTAAAGCTGACAGCCGCAAAGCGCGATGAAACATTTAAAATTGGTTCGCCCAATGTTTTCCAAACTGCGCCACCCCAGCCCGCTTCAAATGCACGTTGCACTTGATAGCCCGAATTAGTTGGTGGTGCCGATGCTAACCAAAATGGATTCGGTGATTTAATCCCCGCAAAGTCAATTCGTAAGTCTGCCATGCTACATTCCCCCTATGCGATCTCGCTCGGTTTTCTTAAACGCTCATGAATGATGTAAGCAGCATCTTTACCTTGCTGCGCAGCTGTTACCACCATTGCTTCCCCTTGACCATTGCCGAACACGACATCTCCACAGGCAAACACTTTGTCATTCGATGTTTGCATAGTTGTTTCGTCAATATCTACTACTCCGTTCGTATGCTGCAATCCAAAAGTTTCAATGAGCGAGACAAAGCGCGTTTGTCCAATTGCTTTAATGACCGCGTCCACCTCTATAACAAACTCAGATCCTTTAATGACTTCAGGTCGTTGTCTGCCGTCTGCATCCGCCACTCCAAGCTTCATCTTGACACATTCAAGTCCAACTACTTTCCCTGCCTTATCACCGATAATTTGTTGCGGCGCTGTCAGCCATTTAAATCCAATGCCATCTTGCTTGGCAAATTCATATTCAAATTGGTAGGCAGTCATCTCTTTTTCTGTTCTTCTATAAAGAATGTCCACTTGCTCCGCACCTAGTCGCACAGCACATGTTGCACCATCGATAGCTGTATTACCAGCACCAATAACCGCAACACGTTTACCGACTAAGTCTTCTGTCAGTGCGCCCATTTTAGTGTGCTTTACAAAGTCAATGGCATCATGAACGCCATCTAGTTCCTCACCTTTAATGCCGAGATTAGGCACGGCCCCCATACCAACCGCTAAAATAACGCTGTCAAATTGCGCTAAAATTTCCTCAGCAGCAATATCCACGCCTACTGTTGTGTTTGTTTTAATGTCCACACCAAGCTTTACAACTTGCGCCACTTCCCAATCCACGACATCATTCGGTAACCGAAATGACACGATGCCGTAGCTGCCCAAACCGCCCGCCTTTGCTTCTGCTTCAAATATTGTGACACTGTAGCCGAAGCGACTAAGCTCACGCGCTGCCGATAAGCCAGCTGGACCAGCTCCAACAATTGCTACCTTTTGTCCATTTTTTTGACCTTTCTCAAATAGCTCGACGTCTGATTCCATCGCCCAATCTGTTGCATAACGTTGCAAGTGCCCGATTTTAATAGGCTTTGTTGAGGAATTTAACACACATGCCCCTTCACATAATTCCTCGGTCGGACATACTCGCGCACAACTTGCACCAACCGGATTGGCCTCCATAATCGTCATAGCTGAACCTTTCATATTATTAGAAGCAATTTTTTTAATGAAATTCGGAATTTGAATACTTGTCGGACAAGCTGTAATGCAAGGTGCGTCATAGCAGTACAGACAGCGATTAGCTTCTTCTAGTGCTTCATTTTTAGTCATCCTGCTATTCATTTCCACAAAATTTCGTTCGAGTTGCGAACTCACTGAAATATTCCCCCTCATGGATTGATGTTACTTGTTGATTGTTTGTGCAGTCGTCGGCTGAAGTGCACGCTTAATATATTGGCCACTGCCGAATGCTCCTACAAATCGTTTGTTTTTAATGACGTATTCACCACGCACAAGTACACTGATAGGCTCTCCTGTCACTTCCCAGCCCTCATATGGGTTGTAGTCGACATTCATATGGTGAGTGTTCGCCGAAATTTCACGTTTTACTGTCGGATCAAAAATGACGATATCCGCGTCAGAACCAATAGCAATCGTTCCTTTTCGTGGATATAAGCCGAAAATTTTTGCGGCACTTGTCGAAATCATATCGACAAAGTCATTGATGGAAATTCGTCCTTTCGCCACACCTTCAGAAAACAAAATGCTGAAACGATCTTCGATAAACGGTCCACCATTTGGAATTTTAGAAAAGTCGTTTAACCCTAATTGCTTCTTCCCGTTAAAGCTAAATGAACATTGGTCCGAGCCAATTGTTTGCAGTTGTTTGGCTTTTAGCGCATTCCACAAATGCTCTTGATGAAATTTCGGACGAAGTGGTGGTGACCAAACATATTTAGCCCCCTCAAAGCCTGGCTGTGCTAACGCTGACTGATCGAGCGTTAAATATGGTGGACATGTTTCCCCGTAGACGTCATAGCCCTTTTCACGCGCTGCTATAATTTCATCTAGTGCCTCTTTACACGTCACATGTACAACATAAAGCTTAGCTCCTGCTATATGCGCTAGTTCAATGGCCCGTTTCGTCGCCTCACCCTCTAATTCTGCGGGACGCGTCAGTGCGTGATAAATTGGCGCAGTCTGACCAGCTTTCTTCGCCTCCTCTACTAATTCGTCGATGACCGAGCCATTTTCACAGTGCACCATGACAACTGCGCCCATGTCTCTTGCGATTTTAAAGGCTTTGAACAGCGTACGGTCTGAAGCCTGGAATTCTTTCGCGTATGCCATGAACACCTTGACAGACGTTATCCCTTCCTGCTCTAGTATCAACGGTAATTCGGCCTCTGTTTCGGGCGTTAATTCACCAATCATTAAATGGAAACCGTAATCAATGGCTGAATTGCCATTTGCTTTTACATGCCACTTTTCCACAGCCGTCGCAAGTTTTTCTTCACCCGCAGATAAGCAAAAATCCAAAATAGTCGTCGTCCCACCGAATGCAGCCGCGATTGTACCTGACTTCCAATCATCGTCTGTCACCGTATTGTTGAACGGCATGTCCAAATGCGTATGCGGATCAATTCCCCCAGGCATCACGTATTTTCCCGTTGCATCTACAACTTCCGCTTCATCAGATGATAAATTTTTTCCGATTTGAACAATTTCCCCATTCTCTATTAATATATCTGCCTCATACATATCTGTTGCTGTCACAATGAGTCCACCTGTAATCACTTTTTTCACACTACCCTCACCTTTCAATTAATGAATGTAAAATTTATCACCATCTGTTAATATTCTGGGCCATCACCATGCCGGATAGGCTGATTTTCCCCCATGCTAAACTTCTTTTGTAGTGTCAACACGGTTTCCAGTAACACGTCTGCCCCTTTTGCACAGTCTTCAATTGTCGTTTCTTCCTCCTCACAATGACTTTTCCCCTTGATACTTGGAACAAAGATTATTGCCGAAGGGATAAAGCTCGCGATATATTGTGCATCGTGTCCCGCACCGCTGAACATTCGATGGGAGGAATAACCAAAGTCATGAGATGAGTTTTCCACTTCATTGCAAATAGCTGCATCAAAAAATACCGTCTCTCGCCCCCATAGCTTGACCGAGCGAATATGGCAACCGTTTTCCTCTGAAACTAATCCTGTCAATAGCTTCTCCACTTGGCGCATCACTGCTGGATTTTGATGACGCGAATCTAGGGTAAACACTACTTCGTTCGGAATGACTGTATGGATATTAGGTGCTACGTGCATACGTCCAAATGTGAACACAAGCTCTTCATCGATTTTGCCCAGCTGCTCATGCAAAGACGAAATTATACGAGACGCCACAATCATCGGATCTTTACGCATAGACATCGGAGTTGTTCCAGCGTGATTTGATTCACCTGTTACGGTAATTTCATAGCACACCATGCCTAAAACGCCTTCGACCACACCAATTTCACATTGCTTTGCTGCCAATACCGGTCCTTGTTCAATATGCAGTTCAATATAAGCAAGGGCTTCTGTTAAGCGATTTCCTGTCTCCCCCGCGTAACCACTTGCCTGTAATGCTTCTTGAAAAGTAATGCCATTTTTATCGAAAGACTGCAACATTTTTTCTCTATCGAATTTTGAAGCAATGACACCGGAACTCATCATAGCCGGATCGAAGCGCGCACCTTCTTCATTCGTAAAATTCACAAGCATTAATGGAACCTCGAGCACAATGTCGTTTTCCTTTAACGTTCGTATCGCCTCTATTGCTGTTAAAATACCTAAGACACCATCAAACTTGCCACCTTTTTCAACCGAATCTAAATGTGATCCCATTACGATTGGCGGGCAATCTTTTTTTCCTGGTAGAATCGCATAGATATTTGCCATATCATCTACTTGAATATCCATGCCTAACTCAATGCAAATTTCACAAAAATAGTCTCTCGCTAATACATCCTCTTTTGAAAGGGACAAACGAGTTACGCCCCCATTGGCAGTTGCGCCAAATTGACTGAACTGTTCTATTAACCCCTGCAATCGATTACTATTACATTTATACATATGCAAGTCCTCTCTTTCATAGTTATTAAAAAGTGGTTGTTTATGAAAATGATAAAATAGAAGGCATTTGGTAGATTAAAGAAATTGCTATTAGATATGGACGCCACCAACCAGGCAATATGTATATGGCCTTTTTAATAGCAAATGTGTTAACACATCAATAAATATGCGTAATAGAAGGAAGTTATGATTGGGTTTCCACTCCCTTTAGTAGATGTATGAGGTTTCTTACCAACAGGTGTGCCTATGGGTAAAGAAGTTTGTAGTAGTCCATTATGTAAGTAATACTATGATAAATAATCGTGGACTTTCAGAAATGAAAAAACGGCTTAAGCCCTTAAGAATACAGGGCTCAAGCCGTTAAATTCACTTTTATTATTTACCCTATCAACTTGACAGGGAACGTTCACTCCGTGAGAAGTAAGCGAATCATTAAAACATTTTGGTCGTCCAATTTTCACCGTTCCAAACGTCCGTCACAACGCCCTCATAAAATTCAGGTTCGTGGGAAATAAGAAGGATGCTTCCTTTGTATTCCTTCAGGGCGCGTCTCAATTCCTCTTTCGCTTCATGGTCAAGGTGATTCGTCGGTTCATCGAGGACTAGCAAATTCGTCTCCCGATTAATTAATTTACATAGTCGTACTTTCGCACGCTCTCCGCCGCTTAACACTTTCACCTTGCTTTCAATGTGTTTCGTTGTCAATCCGCATCGAGCCAACGCCGACCGAACTTCATATTGTGTGAAATGTGGGAATTCCGCCCATACCTCTTCCAAACATGTATTGTTGTTTTCTGTTTTTGCTTCCTGTTCAAAATACCCAATTTCCAAATGCTCTCCACGTTCAACAAAACCTGAAAGTGCAGGGATTTCTCCAAGAATACTTTTTAATAACGTTGTTTTCCCAATCCCATTTGCACCAGACAAAGCAATTTTCTGCCCACGTTCCATCGTTAGATTCAGTTCCTGTGACAACGGTTCCTCATATCCAATGACGAGTTCCTTTGTTTCAAACAGGAACCTTCCAGGCGTCCGTGCTAGTTTGAAGCTAAATTGCGGCTTCGGCTTTTCCGCGTCCAATTCGATGACATCCATTTTGTCCAATTTCTTCTGGCGCGACATGGCCATTCTACTTGTCGCCGCATTCGCCTTGTTACGGGCCACGAAGTCCTTGAGATGCGCAATTTCTTTCTGTTGTTTCTTAAAGGCGGATTCCACTTGCTGTTTCTTCATCTCATGCACACGTAAAAACTCATCATAATCGCCCGAATACCGGGTGATCTGTTGGTTTTCCATATGGTAAATCAGCTGAATAACACTATTCAAAAACGGAAGATCATGGGATATCAAAATGAACGCATTCGCGTAGTTCTGTAAATAACTGCGAAGCCAATCGATATGCTCTATGTCTAAATAGTTTGTCGGCTCATCTAAAAGAAGGATGTCCGGTTTTTCCAGCAACAACTTGCCGAGAAGAACCTTCGTCCGCTGCCCCCCGCTCAAATCATGAACGTCCGTATCCAGACCGAATTCATCAAGTCCGAGTCCATTCGCCACTTCTTCCACTTTAGAATCAATTATGTAGAAATCATTGTGTGACAGCTCTTCCTGTATTTCACCTGTCGTTTCCAGAAGCGCTTCCAGTTCATCCGCATCAACCTCGCCCATTTTGGCAAAGAGCGCGTTCATTTCCGTTTCTTGATCATAAAGATATTGAAAGGCGGTTCGCAGTACATCGCGGATGCTCAAACCCTGTTTCAACGCGACGTGCTGATCCAAATAACCGACACGCACCCGTTTCGCCCAACTCACCGTTCCCGCATCAGGCTCCAGCTTGCGCGTGATGATATTCATGAATGTGGACTTCCCTTCACCATTTGCACCAATCAACCCAATATGTTCTCCTTGCAATAGACGAAAAGAGACGTCTTCAAAAATGGCACGATCCCCGAAGCCATGGCTTAAATTTGTTACAGTCAATAAACTCATATGTATTACACCTTTTCTTTCACTAAGTATGGTTCTACCTTTCCAACACTTTCTTCAACTAAGAAATGCCGAATTCTCTCCATTATATAGGGATTTCGCCGATGAGGAAAGGGTTTATAGGAATAACGGCACAATAAATAACCATGAAAGAGAAACAATTTCACGATTGATTTTTACACTGTACTTGGAAATCCGAAACATATATTTTTCCAGATATTACTTTTGTAAAAATATAACGGATTGGACAAATCATTCTCTTGAAGCATCCATGTCAATATCATCTACTCTATAGGGAGTCTAGCTTCGTTTCCTTACAAATGCGCTGGTGTTCCACATTATCCTGAGATACGGTTCAATACTTCCAACGACGTCAAAACATGTTTTAAAAAATCTGCAATATCGCCCATATGGTCCTCATTCATTTTAGACTTGAATTTCACTTCAATACTGTCCAGGTAACTTGCCGTTTCTTGTTCAAACACGAAACTCAATGTTTGAGTTACCTGGATTTCAGTTTCCCAAATAGTCGTTAGCGCATGCTCAATCTGTTTACACTCTAAGGATACATGTTGTACGCGTTTGTTAAATCGTAGAGACAAGGAACAACCAAGTTTTTCCCCGGGGAGTTCTAATATCTCACCTGCTAAATCTTTTACTGATGCTTTTAATACAATCTCCACTGTTACGGCCGGTTGATTGACTAGTGTGAATTGAATAGCGAAATCTCTTGCAAGCACGGAAAAATCCATTCGATCTATCCGGTTTGTGATTGTTATTTTTTGATCTATATTATCTAAATCATACACATGATTTTCAAATGCCACTTTCAAGTTTTCAAAAATTGTTGGATCATACACATGAAGTCCTCCAAAAAACATTATCTATCAGGTCAGGAACCACCTTTATTTCCTTCATCATTTTACTACAAATTCATTTCAAATAAAATAATCCACCATTGATAATTTCAACTTTTATTCTCGCTTCGTATTGTTGATCCATAGCTTCTTTCTCTGTCTCGTAACAATCCGGTTTGTTTTCTATCCCTTCATAGAAGTATTCCAAGACTTCTCTATCCTTTTGCCATCTCATTTTTGCTTCTTCAGCCCATGTGTGATCATCTGTTTGGATGGCATTTTCAATTACCGCGTCCAACCGTTCCAGGGCACGAATCGGCTTTATAATGTACGGTAAATTAAATGTATTTCCTGACATGCTTGAATCCAATTCCACTTCACTTAACGATTCCTGAAAACCTTCTTTAAGGATACCTGTCATTAAGTTAATGCCTAACGAATAAAGAATCTCTTTCGTTTGATCACTGTAATACGATACTTTATAATTAACCCCTAACCATGGTGTTAATACGGTTTGCGCTTCATCATTCTCTGATACCTTTTCATACATCTGCACAAACGAGCCAAGCTCTTTCGTTGCTTGGAACAATTGATTGAGTCGAGGGGAGCCGAAGTGGATGACTTCCCCATTTACATCTTCAACAACTTTATTTCTATCAGTAATAAATGTTAGTCGTGCTGGATCTGGTACGCCATCCGTACTTTCTAGGTATTTCCAGTAAAATGGACGGTTCATAATTTTTTTATCCATTTCAATTGTTAATTGTACGCTGATGTAGTGATCATGGTCGCTTACTATTTGACAATTGTTTTCTCTAAAAAATTGTCGCAAATACCCGTGAATTTGTTGTGGATACATGTCCTTCCTCCCTCTCTGCCTTCATTTCAAATGGTCTTTTTGAAAGGAGTTAAAATATCATCTAACTCACCCACCACTTTTTCAAAGACCCCAATTTTAACGTAGAGCAGGTCCAATATATGGTCTTCAATTGTATTTTGAATGGCTAAATTGTAAATATGCACGTCATGCTCTTGCCCCAACCGATGGACACGTCCAATTCGTTGCTCCAACTTCATGGGGTTCCAAGGTAAATCATAGTTTATGACATGGTGACAAAACTGCAGATTTATCCCTTCACTACCCGATTCCGTCGCAATCAGTACTTGCGCTTTTTCCTTAAAGAGTTGTTTCATCCATTCTCGTTTACTCTTGCTGAACTTTCCGTTAAATGGGACGCTAGTGATTCCTTTTGATTGTAAATACCACTGCAAATAGGTTTGACTACCGCGATATTCGGTAAAGAGTATAACCTTACCATCTGCCTCTGAAATAATTTCATAAGCCTTTTCCGCTTTTGAGTTCATTTCCAGTGCCATTAATTTTTGAATAATGCTTTCCAGATAAGAAATATCTTCCGGTCGAGTGCATTTTTCAAGCATTTTAGTTAAGGTTAAAGCTGTAGCTTCCTTACTGCTGCACATTTCTCTTTGTAGAGTAAGCATGGAGAAAGCATCCGAAAAATCAGGGGAAACATTTTTCAGTTCTGAAATCAGGTTGTAGACTTCTTTTTCTTCTGTCGTAAAATCGATGGGTATGATTTGAACATGACGGTTTGTCCATTCGATTCCCGTATCCTGTCTCCTATTTCTCACCATCACTTGATTGACCAGTTTTTTTAAATATTCATCGTGTTCTACATTGTGTTTGCTTGCGGAAAACGCTGATTGAAACGTCTCATAATTACCTAGATGCCCTGGTTTTAATAATGATATGAGGTAAAACAGTTCAAAAACATCATTCTGAATTGGTGTGGCAGTTAATAACAAACAAAACTTTTTCTTTAAATTCTGCGCGAACTCGTAGTTTTTCGTTTTATGGTTTTTTAATTTATGCGCTTCATCAATTATAATCAAATCAAAATCTTGATCATAGATGGTTTCTTTGTGCGGACTTCTTTTTGCCATATCCATACTCATGACGACAATTGTCAGATGGGTCATGTCGTAATTTTTTTTATACTGCATGGCGGGAATATGAAATTTTTGATTCAATTCTTCAATCCACTGACCGACAAGTGATGCTGGAACCAAAATTAGCGCTTTCTTCACGAGACCTCTTATTAAATATTCTTTCAGGATCAAACCCGCTTCAATGGTTTTACCGAGCCCCACTTCATCCGCAAGAATCGCTTTTCCATTCATCCTTTCAATGACCGTTTCCGCCGCTTCCAATTGATGCGTAAGTGGCGTGAGATTGGGCAAATAGTTAGGGGATTGAAGTCCATGAAAATCAGTGATCAAATTCGTTTTTGCGATCTCATAACTCATTTTATACAATTTCCAGTTGTCCCACGTTTCCCGATTTTCCAAACGTTCAATAAATCCTTCTTTCCACGCAGATGACTTTTCCAAAATCATTTCCATCACCTCAATCCTTATTTTCTTTGTTCGTAGGTTGTCCAAAATTGAAGTTCCTATGATAATGGAATTGCAAGTGAAATGGATGCCACTTATTTTTATAAAAACAAAAAAGACATGAAACACTTAACCTTGAAGGTCAAGCATTTCATGTCTCACACGTAATTCTTTTACAATTTTAATTCAATATCGGCAGCTGCTTTTAGTTCTTCAACATGAGCAACAAGCAGTTTTTGCTGTTGTTCTTGATTAATCATTCCTTCGATTTCCTGACTCACTTCTTCAAGCGGTGGCATCTCTTGTCCAGCTTCTTTTGAAGTGGCTGCAGCTTGATCATAGTATTCTTTAATTTCCTTTTCTGACACTTTTCCAGCTGGAGCTACTTTTTCCAGGTACTTGTCAAATATAATGGATTCAGCGATTTGAGCTTTCAATGTTTCTACATCCATGCTTTGTGCTTTGAGGGCTTTCTCCATTTCTTTTTTACCACCAAATTGCTTTTCAAATACTGAATACTCTTTGTCAATTTCGGATGTAGATGCTTTTAATTTTGCTTCTTGCGCTTTTTGAAGAATCAATGTCTGGTTCACAAGTGACTCAAGAACTTGCGCTTTTACTTGTTCAGCGGCTTCTTTGCTTGACGGGTCTTGTCCCATTTGTTGCATTTGCCCTTGGATTGCCGTCAATGCTGTATTATAGTCCTCACCTGTCAGTTCTTCTTCATTTACAACAGCCACAATCGTTTTCTTATCAACTTGCTGTTCAGCTAGTTTCGCTTGCATCTCTTCCGCAGCTTCTTCTTGTTCTTTAGTTGCTTCTTGTTGTTCTTTAGTTGCTTCTTCTTCTTTAGGTGCTTCTTGTTTTGTTTCTTCTTTAGGCGTTTCTTCTTTTGCTGCTTTATCTTCTTCACCGCAGGCAGCTAAACTAATTGCAAGAGCACCTGCTATAAATGGAAGTAGGACTTTTTTGTACTTCATATCGTTGAACCCCTTTCAAATCTTTCGCTTCTTAATTATTAAAGCTTAAATAGCATCTTACACGAGAAGTGGTCGAAAGATAAACCGATATCCCTCCATGACACTAAATTGTCACCTAGATGTATAGTAACTAACTGATGGATTACTACATTTGGTAAATGTTGTTTATTTTAATGTTATCAATTATACTGAGTTTGTTCGAATTATTAATTATCCACAATTACTAGGTAGGGGGAAGGAAAATGAAACTAGGTGCATTCTCTGTAAGTCTAAGTGTAAAAGACATTCATAAATCAAAATCATTTTACGAAAACCTAGGATTCCAAGTCTCAGGCGGGGATATTACCCAAAATTGGCTTATTTTGAAGAATGATAGTAGCGTAATTGGACTGTTCCAAGGAATGTTTGATCAAAATATTCTGACCTTTAATCCAGGCTGGAACCAAGATGCCAACAATCTCGATTCGTTTACGGACATTCGGGATCTTCAAAAACAACTTAAAGCAAAAGGAATTGAAATGCTGACCGAAGCAGATGAATCAAGTTCAGGGCCTGCGAGTTTTACAATTGAAGATCCAGATGGTAATCCCATTCTTGTAGACCAACACAGATAGATAGCAGTACCCACCACGCCTCTTTACAATGCGGACCACGGTGGGTCGTTTTGTTTTAGGGGGATTCGCAGAAAAAGCAAAAACACCAGTAACTACCACTTTTCTTATGTAGTTTACAAACCCCCATTGTCGGCAATGATTAACGTGCATAGATTAATCATTTATACGAAGGAGCATGAACAATGGCCAATCAAAAACAAGATATCGTCACATATTTCAAAAAACTGGACCGTGGCTTTTTCATGGATGCGCTCAAAGAATTCGCCTATATGGATGAGGCTATTCCAATCGGCCATGAACAAACGATTTCCCAGCCTTCCCTCGTACTCGAAATGACATTGGCTCTCGATTTGCAGTCTCATTCAAAAGTGCTTGAAATTGGAACGGGATCCGGCTACCAGACCGCCCTACTCGCTGCGTTCTCAAACTCCGTTTATACAATTGAACGGATTGCTGCCTTGCATGGACAAGCTAAAGAAAGATTGAAGAAAGCTGATTTCACCAACGTCCATTTTAAGCTAGATGACGGTAGCACTGGGTGGGACGAGCACGCTCCTTATGATCGAATTATGGTGACCGCCGCTGCTGCCCAAGTGCCACGCGAGTTAATAGATCAACTTGCTGTCGAAGGAAAAATGATCATCCCCGTAGGAACACCCCTCCTACAGGAACTCTTGCTTTTGGAAAAAGACAAAGGTGGAGGAATCCATACGACAATTTTGGATGAAGTGAGGTTTGTTCCACTGAAAGGGAAATATGAATAAGTTACAGCATTTATGCAATTACCTCTCTATCCAAAACCGTCGAACTACCGTTCCGTCATCTTCAATAAAGCTTTTGTCCTCAACTCCACCATTCTTTACAATTGTCTTAGCAGATCCAATATTATCATAATTACAAGTTACCAGTACTCGACGGATTCCCAACTCATCACATTTCTTTAATGCCTCAGCAAGAATCCTTGTCGCATGTCCTTTTCTTCGTGCTGCAGGCCGCACTCCATACCCGATATGTCCACCGACATTCTGCAGATAACCTGTCAGCTCGTGCCGTATATCAACCATTGCAAGGACTCTGTTATTTTCATTCACTAAGAAATAATTCGTGCTAGGCACCCATTTCCCGTCCCCAGTCTCCCGGATCTGCAGAGCTTCCAAATAAGCTTCATAGCTCTCGTAGCCTGTGAGATTGAAACTACTAGGAGTCATCCGAGGTTCATCCCATTCATTCATATAAGCTTCATGCTCGTTTTCCCATTCAATGGAAGGTCTAACCAATCGCATATCCATTCCTCATTTCCACTTGAGTAACTTACGAAGTAAGGATGACTCCTGCAAATCCCCCTGTCAAAACTACCTTATTCTCTTGATTCTTGCAGCTGAAGGAAGCCGTGATGGCGATTCGGTTGTTTTCCTGTTTTTCGTATTGTTCAATTTCCACGTCACAGATGATGGTATCTTCCGTAAACACCGGTCTCAGAAACTCGAAATTCATCTTGCGGGCTAAAACATTATGGTCCCCACCCACTTTTGTCGGCAAAGTTGCTGTCAATAAACCCTGAACAACGAGTCTTCCTTGTTCTTCCGGAGTTAGATGGTGATCTCCTTCATCACGGGAAACCTTCGTAAATAATTCCACGTCCTCTTTTGTGAACGTCCGTTCAAATGAAATGATATCCCCTACTTGTAAAAGCAACTCCATTCCTCCCTTTTGTCCTTTTATATAGTTCCAAAGCATGACTTCGTTCCAATTCACTATCAGTTACATAAGAAGTTTTGATAATCCCCAATTCTTCAACTTGATGTTCTGGTTCATCCATTCCTTATCGGGTGCCTGATATGGAGCGGAAGCCATCAATCTTCCATCCTGCCATTCAGCCGCGCCGGAACGAAGCATCTCATCCAGCAGAATTCCCACGAACTCTTTTGGTTGGGCACGGAAAGCGTGACGTGCAAAATCCTGAAACCAACCGCATTGCAGCAGGTAGTTTTCGAGCTCCTCTTCAGCCAATCCGTCTTTTATAATTAAAGTGAACGAGAAAATCCGTTTGCAGGCATGCCATGAAACTTTTTCAGGCGCGCCGAGCCACTTATCAAACCGTTTTCTTGCTGCATCAATGGCAGCTTGAGGATCGTCTATTTGAGATCCATGTCCAGAATATGCCTGTCGAACCGGGATCTTAGACAACCGTTCCAAACTCTCCATAGACCGGTGGATCGATGCAACACCCTCCCGAAAGATATTTAACCAGCCAATATCTTTTTGATGAAAAAGATCTCCTGCTATCAATATCTCCTCTTCAGGGTCATATAAAGAAATATGTCCCAAAGTATGCCCAGGTGTGTGGAGGACCTTTAAGATTCTGCTCCCTGTATCAATTTCATCGTTATCTGACAGCTTTCGATCTACCTGATAAGGTTCCACAGGCTGGTCTAACCATTCCGCACTGCAAGCTTCAGGGTCAGCAACATTAATTAAATCGGCTTCCCATTTATGCGCGGCAATCGTTACGCCATATTTTTTTTGAAAATGAAAATTGCCACCCACATGGTCACTATGATAGTGCGTGTTTACAATAAGTTGCAATTCTTCCGGTGATACACCTGTTTTTTTAATCAATCGCTCAGTTTCATTCACATCACTTCCAAAACCACTATCAATAAGGATTGGTAGTTTATCCTTGATAAGGATCATATTTGCACTTGGAAATCTTCTTTCAATAAAGATAATGTCGGATTGTTTCACAGCTGCTCCTCCTTACATTCATCGATTGGAAAAGTGTTAGAATAGTCAATCATACACATCATACCAAATTGAAAGAATAGTTGATATATAGTTCCGGATTTCTTAATTTAAAATAAGGAACTATTGAGCTATTTTAATGTGGCATGAAGGGCTTCCATTGAATTCTTCAATGATTTTTGTAGACTAACTCCTCACTACTAATTATTTGATACGCAGGATACTTTTTCTGAAATAACGCTCGGACCGTTTCATCATAAAATCGAGCTATTTCTCTTTCTTCATTAAAAGCCTTTGCAAGTACAGCTGGTGTTTCTACATTATCCGGAAAATAGGTCGGCATTATTTTTGAAACTCGTTTGTAAAATAATTTCCCTATTCTCTGCGTTTCTTCTACGTCTAATCGATACAATCCTTTAAACACGTACTCGAAACCACCCAACTCACTTTTCACATGTGCAAATAAAGCTAATTCATGACGCAGTTTGTGAAGTCGTTTTTCTAAATATTCTTGGTTTTTCACCGGGTCAAAGTTAAACTCTGTAAAATGCTCGTCATCCGCTTCCAACTGATTATTCCAGTCCCCATTCGGATAAAACTTTAACCCTTTTATGTCAATCTCACTTTGAAACTTATGGCGTGCTCCACTATGTTGAAGCCCATTATAACCAGCACCAAAACAATTACAGCAATCACTTACCGTTTTAAATACAGGATGATCATTGGCATCTATAAAGCCTTTTCGTATATAAGTAATTGGATTATATTCCGCTTGAAGATCCCAAGGTGAAAATCCGTCTTCCGCAATCAACCTATGAATCTTTGATACAATAGAATCTACTTGCATATTAACTTCTACTATATTATTCGATACAGTAACTCGGAACACTTCACAATCCAAAGCTTGTACAATATCATTCTGACGTATCTTATCCCTTATCAACATTTCCCCCGTCTGATGATAAGGCTCATCGACTTCTACAATAATACCAAATTGGGGAAAGTAGATATCCGCGAGTGCATAACTCTTAGTAGCCAAATCCCGAAGAATATACTGCTGCGTAATCATTTTTACATCTACATTATTTATTAAATGCCAAATACGTGAAACAACATAATTCTCATCATTCTTTTTATTTGTTTTAGATAGTTGTTTTTTTATGAATTGATACTTATCCAAGATAACTTCCTACTTTCGACTATTTATAGTAATGACTTACACTAGAAGTTAGATAAGTTTAACACCATATATAAGAACAATGGTAAATACTTTAATGCAGTAAAATTTATAAATGGGCGCGATTCGTCTATACTAAATTTATCCCCAACAATTAAAAGGAGGTTTCACAATGGCGTATGTATTACAAGTTGATTTCTATCAAGAAGGACCTTTTGGTGCAGAAATGGTTGGTGCGTTTAAAGATTTGGCAAATAGCATTAACGAAGAAAAAGGTTTCATTTGGAAGATTTGGACGGAGAATGAACAAACGAAGGAAGCCGGCGGTATTTATTTATTCGAAAGCAAAGCAGATGCTGAAAATTATTTAACCAAACATACAAAACGATTGAATGGTTTTGGCATTACGAATGTCAACGGAAAGATTTTCGAAACAAATGATGCATTGACAACAATCAATCACGGCCCATTGGAATAAGGGATGAGTATCTAATAACATTTTTAAAGTAAACTGTAAAAACAAAAAAATGCACAGTTTTGTGCGTTTCAGACTGTAGACAAACTCCAGAAATTTTGGTGTTTGCCTACAGTCTTTTTTCTTTTACAATGGAATACAGCCTGAAAAGTTGATTTCCGCTGCGAGCGGACGCTTTCCGTGGGCACGGCTTCAGCCGCTTCCCTCGCTGCGCTCAGTGCAGGGTCTTCAGCTCGCGCTGTTCCCGCAGGAGTCGCCGCTCTCGCTCCAATCAACAGTGTTTCCTAAGTATCAAATGAGGTGATGGATATGATGACGAAGAATCAAATTCATGAACGGGAAGCGCAAGATGCACACTGATTAATCACCGTCGAAAACGCCAGCTACGGGGTAATAGAAATATAAATAGTAATGGAAAATGGCTATTTTTCGTAAACAAAACATTAGAAAAACAAAAGGGCTGGAAATCAATTTGATTTCCAGCCCTTTTGTCTACAGTAAGAAACGCACAGTTTTGGGCGTTTTTTTGTTTTTGATAAAACAGTTTCTCTTAATATACTTGTGAGTTCAAGAGATTTAATTCGTTTTATAATAGTTGAAAACTTATGCTAAAAAGTTCCTATTGCTCTAACCCACTCTACCTTAATAGATTGACCCGATCGATTGAAGTCATGTGTAAACTTTGCTTCTTTTTCATTTAACACTTGAGCATTACATGAAACGATTTCGTTGTTATAATGTAAATTCACTTCATATTGGCCAGGTGCTGGTAATGAGTAAAATGGGTATAGTCCATTTTCGGGGCACCAATTCACTGAATAGAATTTGCCTAGCAACTTCCGGAGTATGGGAATATTCCCTTTTTCCAAAGCTTGACGAATACGTGTTGAACTAATCTTTTCCCCATCATATTCCATCAACTCTAGTGCTGACACTTTAAAATGTCCAGCTCCTTGTTTTTCAAGTGACTGAGTACACCCACTGCCACGGGATCCATAATGAAAATCAACCCCACACACAACATGCATCGCATTCAATCCTATCAAAAAGCTTTGTACGAAATCGGCAGATGAAAGACTAGCGAGGTCTTGGTCAAAATGAACTAAAAACAATTTATCAATACCAAGCTCCTCAAGTACTGCTTGTTTATCTTCAAGCGGCATTAAATACTGAAACGAATTTGGTGAATTGGTTACGATTGTTTTCGGATGTGGAAAAAAGCTCATTACTGCTACTGGAACTCTATTAATCTCTGCCAATCGTTTAGCCTCTTGAATGACGGATAAGTGGCCTTTATGCAAACCGTCAAAAAAGCCAATTGCAAGTACTTGCTGTTGAAATTGATTTTGCCATTGTTTAATCGTTTGACTTGTTAGATGAATTGTTTGCATAAAAAGCCCTCCCGCATTAAATTTGAACCGCTAACCTCTGGGCAACATCATAGATTAAATCCTCTTGACCACCAACCGCCTTCATGCGACCTAATTCAACCAAAATATCCCGTTCGTCAACACCAAAACGTTTGGAGGCAACCTGTGTATGCAAGAGGAAACTTGAATACACACCAGAATAGCCCATGATTAAGCTTGAACCTGTTATTTCTTGTGGTCTTGGCATATATTTTGCAACAACATCATTTGCGACATCCATGATTTTATAAAAATCAATGCCTGTTTGGTACCCAAGACGATCTAGAACGGCAACCATCACCTCTGTTTGTGTGTTCCCACTTCCAGCGCCTAAAGCACGTAAACTGCCATCGATATATGTAGCACCCGCTTCAACTGCTGCAACTGTATTCGCCATAGCCATTCCTAAATTATTGTGCCCGTGGAAACCGACTTCGCAGCCAACCGATTGCTTTACTGCGGAAATACGATCAGTAACATCCTGTGGTAACATATACCCTGCAGAATCAGTTATATAAATGATCTCCGCACCATAGCTTTCGAAGAGTTTTGCTTGTTCTACAATCTTCTCTACTGACGCCATATGAGACATCATCAGAAAACCAACTGTTTTTAGTCCTAACTCACGCCCTAATGCAATATGCTGAGCGGCAACGTCTGCCTCTGTAACATGCGTTGCGACACGGACCATTTTCGCACCTGCTTTTACGGCATCTTGCAAATCGCCCTTGACACCTATTCCAGGAATTAACAGCACTGAGACTTCCGCTTGCTTACACGCATCTGCTGCAACTTCGATTAACTTTAACTCGTCATGTGCAGACAAACCGTACTGCAAAGATGATCCGCCAAGGCCGTCTCCATGGGATACTTCAAAATAACGAATGCCTGCTTCATCTAACCCTTTTGCTGTTTCAAGCACTTGTTGCGGAGTAAAAGAATGAGACATCGAATGGCTTCCATCACGAAGTGTTACATCTAATATTTCAAATGATCTTTTTTCCATTTGTCCCTCTCCTTACGCATTAGTCGCCGCTAGTTCTTTTGCCATTTCATTGGCTACTTTAGCTGCTGCAGCAGTCATAATATCCAAGTTACCTGAATAGGCAGGGAAGAAATCGCCCGCACCTTCAACTTCTATAAAGACCGTTACACGCTGCCCATCAAATTGTGGAGCCCCTCGTAAACGATAGCCTGGTACATACTCTTGAACTTCTATTACCATTTTCTTAATAGAAGCAATAACTTTTGCTTCATCGAAATTCGCATCTTTGATCAATGCATTTACTGTGTCACGCATAATAACTGGTGGCTCTGCAGGATTCAAAATAATAATCGCTTTTCCTTTTTCAGCTCCACCCACTTCTTCAATTGCACGTGCTGTTGTATGTGTAAACTCGTCAATATTGGCACGTGTACCTGGACCGGCGCTTTTACTAGCAACCGTTGCCACAATTTCCGCATACGCTACAGGTGCAATTCGACTAATTGCATAGACAATTGGAATCGTTGCTTGTCCACCACACGTAACCATGTTGACATTTGACGATGCGAAATTCGCTTTCAGATTAACAGGTGGTACAGTGAAAGGACCGATTGCTGCAGGCGTTAAATCAATTACTTTCTTTCCAGCAGACGTTAGTAAATCGCTATGCGCTTTATGTGCATATGCACTCGTCGCATCAAACACGATATCGACTAAATCTAAACGCTCCATTAACCCATCAATACCAGTAGAAATAACTGTATAACCTGCATCTTTCGCGCGTTTTAGCCCTTCAGAATCTGGATCAATCCCTACCATGACACTCATTTCGAGTGAATCGCTGCGTTCGATTTTATACATCAAATCCGTGCCAATGTTCCCTGAACCTATGATTCCTACTTTTAATTTCGTCATACTTTCACCTCTGCCGCTTGAAATGAAATGCTTACTTCGCCTAACTCACCGAAATCTGCTTTAAAGTGGTCACCATTAGTAAATGGTAGCGCTTTAGATAATGCACCTGACAGGACAAACATGCCTGGTTGAATGCTAATGTCATAACGACTCACTTCATTTGCTAACCAGACTACCGCATTTAAAGGGTTTCCTAGTACCGCATCACTGGTCGCTTTGTCGATGCATTCATCATTTTTATATACCGTCATGCCTATTTTAGCGATATCAACATTCGGTAATAGCGTCTTTCGTGCACCTAATACCGCGCCAGCTGATGATCCATTATCTGCAACTGTGTCTTCAAACTTAATGCGCCAATCTTCTATTCGACTATCAATGATTTCAATTGACGGTACGACATAGTCCGTAGCTTCAATCACATCTTGTATCGTCACATTCGGCCCTTTTAGAGCTTCCTTAAAGACAAAGGCAATTTCAAATTCTACTTTTGGCTGTATGAATTGTTCTGTATCAACAGCCAAATGTTCATCAAAAACCATCGTATCTAAAATGAATCCGTAATCTGGTGTATGCACATTTAACATTTCTTGCATTACTTTGCTCGTTAAACCAATTTTTAAGCCTTTTACGACGGCTCCTTCGCTAACTTTTCGCCCTATTTGATGCAGTTGAATGCTGTAGGCATCATCAGCAGTAATATTTAGTTCTATTTCAGTTAAAGGGGCAATGGGCTGTTTAGACAACTCTGCATTTAGTAGCTTTTGTGCTATCGCCTGAATTTCCATGAACTCACCTACTTATAATTTATTTGTTTCTAGTGCTTTTACTTCGCTGTATTGCCCACCAAAGAAGAGGAGAGGATTTTTTTCTTCTAGCTTAAGATCAGTTACTCTCCCGATAAATAGTGTATGGTCCCCTTCTTCATATACAGATGCGACTTCACACGTTATTTGTGCAATTGCACCATCTAATACAGGTAGACCATCTAAAGTTGCAAACTGCACTTCTCCTTGAGGCTTTCCAGCAAAATGCTGTGAAACCTGTTGCTGATCTTCAGCTAAAATATTGACTGCAAATCGTTTTGACTGTGTTACTTTATCTAAAAATCGCGCATTCTTTCCAACGGAAATCACAACTAATTTCGGATCTAGCGAAACAGACATAAAGGCATTCGCTGTCATTCCATGTATGTCCCCTTCATGAATTGTGGTTAATACCGTTACACCCGTTGCAAATTTACCCATCGCTTTTCTGAATAATAAATCGTCCATTTTAAATTCTCCTTTAAATTGTAATATTAAGCTAAAGTAAGCACGAGAACCGTCTCTGTGCTTACTCTAGTTTCAGTTTTTAAGAAAAGCCAGGATGTGTTCAATAAACGGTTCTGTTTTTTCAATTTGTGTCCAGTGACCACACTCATTAAATAAATGTAGTTCTGCATGTGGTAGTAGCTGGATAAATTTATAACTCGTTTCTTCAAATGGGATAACTCGGTCATTTAAGCCATGGAATAATAAAGTTTCTGTCTGAATATTTTCAATTTCTTCGTCCGACAATGCAATTTCATCCAATCTTTCTTGTCGTGAATCAAAGAACATCGCTGCAAAAGCTTCTTTGGTCTCAGGTTTAATACTGGCTTCGTAACGTAAACGGACAAGTTCCTCATTTTTTGCTGCGTTTTCATCATAGGAGAACAGTTGAATTAATTCTTGCATCGATTCAAAGCTAGGCTCATACCCCCAAACGCGATCTAAACCGTAGGATACTTTATGCTTTACCCCACCGCTACCCATTAAAATTAACTTTTTGACTAAATCGGGTCTTCTATGTGCTACATGAAGGGACAGTGCTCCTCCGAATGAATTTCCTACTAAATATACAGGCTCATCTGATACTGCTTCTATAAAACCAATCAGATGGTCTACCCACAGATCAAGTTTGTAGTCATCTTTAGAAACTTTATCTGTGTCGCCAAACCCAACGATGTCCGGTGCAAATACATGTAGTGATTCACTTAAACGTGGAATAACGAGTCTCCAGTTTGCAAATGCTGACACACCGGGACCAGATCCATGTATTAATATCATTGTTTCTTTGTTTTCCGAACCTTCTTCATGGTAATGCGTGTTAATGCCATTGACATTCATATGTTTTGAACTAATTTCCAAGTAAAACCCTCCTATTACCTTTTACAAGGCTTTATACACAACGTTTGAGCTGATAACTACTAAAAAAAAGTAGGAAAGAGGAACGCAACTCGTCCCTCCTCTTTCTTGTTGGCAAAATGTATTGATTTCCATCAACTAATTCGATAGGTTCAATTTATACTGCTAATTGCTGTAAAATCGTTAATTTTTCACAGTCTCTTTGCTTTTTACCGGTGTTCCATATATGAGAAACTCCTGAGGTAATTTAGTGCCATGCCATAGAATAGCCTTATCAATATCTTTAACATTCCATTCGATTGTTTTCCAATCCGGGTCAAGGATTAGATAGCCCGAATCACCAAATAGTTCGATACGGTTTCCACCTGGTTCGATAACATACATACACATTGCCTGAGTCACACCATGTTTAATTGGACTGACTTCAATTTCGTATCCGTTATCCAATAGTAGGTCTGAAACATCGGATAAATGTTGTGGATAGCCATACCAGTAGCAAAGGTGGTGTAGACGCCCCCGTTCTCCTGATTGATCTCCCGTAATAGCAATATCATGAACCAAGTTACTAACGCTTAACCAAGCAGCAACATCCGTATTATCATCAGCTAAAACACGTTCGCGAACTTTGAATCCAAGTGCTTCCTCTAAAAACTCCACATTTTTATTTGTTTCACTTGCAAATAAATTAATGTGGTCGATACGACGGACAGGAACACCGCGGTTCGGACGTTTTTGCGGACGATTTAATAATGGCGTTTTCTGATCATCAGCTGCTTGATAATATTCAACATCCCAGAAAACTTCCATCAAATGACCATCTGGTGAGTTGAACTGATAGGCACGACCATGACCGACATCTCCATCAATCCAACCAATGCCGTAGCCCATTTTTTCAATCTGTGCTACACGGCGCTCAAGTGCTTGAGGAGATGTAGCTCTTAGAGAAAGGTGACCTAAACCAGCCTCATGATTTTCCGTGAGAATTAATGTATTATGGTAATGATCCTCATAGGCACGCATATAAACGGATTTACCTTGACGAGCTATCTCACTCATCCCCAACATTTCTCTAAAAAATTCAACAGACTCCTCTAATTTAGGGCTATAAAGCTCAACATGTGCAAGATGTGCAATATCAAAAATATTTTCTTTTGTCATTTTATTTTCCTCCCATAAGTTTATTTTTTATATTTTTTATTTAATATGATAACTAATTCACCAGAAGGGATGTCCGTTTAATCCTAGAATCGATTTCCCATACCCTACCATTGCGTCTTCATACAGATGTGATGGATGTGCAGCAACTGCAAGTATGTCACGAACAAATCTTTCTGAATGCTGATCTTTGTAGATTGAATTGCCACCAAGTATTGTTAAAATTCGGGTTGCCGCTTCAGTTGATCCTTTTGCAACATACGCACGCATCGCGAACAGCTGTGCACGATCTTCTTCTTCTAACGTCCGAATACCATTTTCTTGATAATAAGTTAATTGATCCATGTATTGCTTAGCTACAGCTTTTAAGGCCGTTAACTGTATGGTAATTTCTCCAAGCGTACGCTGGGCGCTGCCTCCGTCTTTTTCGCTTGCATTATTGTTATAAATACGAACGCGTCCCTCTGTCTTTTCTTTAAAGTCGCGGACGAGGCGTTCCAAACCACCAATTGCAATTTGTGAAAATCCAGATAAGAAGTATGTGAGATAAGGAACATTGAAAAGTTGGTAGTCCTCTTCGTAGTTTCCATCCGGTGCAGTGGCACCTTCAACTACTCTCTTTACTAGGAAAATTTTATCTGCAGGGACATATAAATCATCTACTTTAACTGCATTACTGCCTGTCCCACGTAATCCGATCGGATCCCAGTTTTTAATGATTTCTGTATCTTTTTTATGGACGATATACAAGCCAAGCTCCGGCTCCTCGCCATCTCTCATTTTATGAACAGCACCTAGGCCAATCCAATCACTCCACAATACGCCACTACAGAAATTCCATTGACCACTGATTCGATAGCCTTCTCCATCAGGGTCATCTGTAACTTTTCCAACTGGTGCAAAAACATCAGCTAGTAAAGCTTTACTTTCGTATAATTCGTCTCGGCTTTCTTTTGGTAAAAATGCTGGCCAAGTATCATGAATAATGGAGAAATAAGTTATCCATGCAGCCGAAACATTATAGTTGGCTACTGTTCGAATGATATCGCCAAAGGTATGAAAGTCTAATTCTTGACCACCATATTCTTTTGGTCTATGAAGATTTTGAAATCCAACTTCTTTTATTTTTTCAATGACGACATCTGGCAATTGTGCATCATTATCTGCTTGTAATGCATGCTTTTCAGCTAACTCTCCAACCTCTTTGGCTTTTTGAAGCAACTCTTCTCTGTTAGCTGTTTTTCGCTGAACCTCTAAAGTACTAATTGACAATTTAATTCCTCCTTTTGTTTGTTGTAAGCGCAATCATTTTCGTAAATGACTCTGTCTATCTAGTTATTATTATATTCTCTGTATATTCTTTAATATAGCTATCAAAAGTACGGTAGTTTATTGTCTATTCGAACTTTATGTACTAATCAATTCTTGTTAATATTCAAATAGACCGTATTGAATGGGTTTTCTGATGAATCTATTTTACATTTTTCTTTATATTGTGATATGTTGGTGAAGTCACAAATGATGCAACCGCTTACTTTCTAAATATTGCGACTAGAAATAGAGTGATATCTAAATTAGTTTTATATAGAAGCGGAAAGAAGCTATATTTATTAATTTTAGTGTAAAACGTTTAAATACTCTTTCGAGAAATACTAGTTATTTAAGAAACTATGGCTATTTTATTAGTATTAAAACTGAGATTCCATCCTCTTATTGATCCGCCATCTATCAGCATTAAATATTATAAAAAAGTAATTAGCAGTTCACTAACTTCTAATAAAGCATATTGAAATAGAAGGTCAAAAATCTGAGCAAGGAGTGAATGACCATGATTCCTAATCCGTTGCACTTGAAGGATGCGTTTGACTTCCCAAGAGAGACTGTTGTAAAAGAATTGTATGAACGCGTGATTTCGATACCTATTGAAGCTAGAACTGCATTAAAAAAAGAGCTTGTTTCAGTAATTGGCGAGGAGCGAACAAAAGGACTATTAACACGATATGGCTGGCATTGCGGTGTGAGTGATGCGGGAAAAGCAAAGCTATTTGAGTCAGATAGTGTTTGGGATTTAGTAAAAGCCGGTCCTGATTTTCACAGGTTACATGGTTATCTAGATAAAGTAGAAATTTTAGAAATGCGTACCGATGAGGAACAGCTCGAATTTGCTGAAGTACTATGGATTAATACATTTGAAGCAGAGCAACATTTAAAAACACACGATTTGGGCACCGAACCGGTTTGTCATACATTATGCGGCTATGTTAGTGGATACTTATCAACAGTCTTACAACAACCTATCCTGGTGAAAGAAATAGAATGTCGTGCTATGGGGCACGAACATTGTAAAAGCATTTCTATGCCTATTGATAAGTGGGGAGACGAAATTACGAGTGAGTTAGGGTATTATCAAGGGACTAGTATCATTAAAGAACTGGATGAAATTACAGAGCAGCTAAAAGCCGAACGCGACCATTTAAATAAAGCCAATGATATCCACCAGCGTTTAATTGAGGAATTACTATCAAAACAAGGGATTCAAAAGGTTGTCGACATTTTATATGAAACAACGGGTTTAACAACCTTTATCGAAGATGAAAACCATCAAATTCTTGTTCAAGCAGGTCATCTTGATAAACCGCTTGATTTACGGAAGTTCATATCAAAACAAACTACTTTTAAGCGCTATTCAGATGAACTCTCATTATTACGCACGCCCATTTTCTATGAACAGCAAATAAAAGGCTATTGCTCATTTCTATATACCGGACAAGATGAACCTAACGACCTTGACTATATGATCATAGAAAAAGCAGGATTGACATCATCAATTATCTTACTGAATGAAAATATTAAAATAAATACAGAGCAGAATATTAAACGGAGTTTTTTAAATGATATTTTAGAGCGTCGTTTAACAGAAGATGAAATGTATAAAATCTCTTATTATTTGGGTTTCAACTCCTCTACTACCTACTGGATGCTCACATTCGACCGTAATGTGAAGGAAACCGAAAACGAAATTGTATTTAATGAAGAGTTAATTCGACATATCAACTTGTATTTAAATGAGCGCAATATTAATTCAATCGTTTCACATAAGCTTGATAAAGTTATTGTTCTAATTGAATACCCTTCTTTTGAAGATTTGAATATAGCTCAATCAAAATTCATCAATCAATTATTAAAACATTGCTCGCGGCGATTTTCTAAATATAGATTCTCCGTAGGCGTAAGTACAGTGATTTCAAAGTTTATGGATATCTCAGTGCTATATAATGAAACGTTAGCTGCCCTACGTGCCATAAACGAACAGTCAAATATCTCTTATTTTAAAGAACTCGGTATTGAAAGTGTATTGTTCCAAATACAAGATGAAGTGCTAATTGAGCGCTTTGTAAATCAGCATATTGGCAAACTGCTAGCGATAGATACAGACTCCGATCTAATCAAGACACTTTACACTTATATAGATAATGGCAGTAGCATTAACAATACAGCAAAGAAAATGTCGATGTCGATTAGTGGTTTACGCTATCGGCTCACTAAAATTAGCGAAATCTTAAATCATGATTTGACGGATACACAGGCTTTATTTTCTATTTACTTAGCCATTAATATTTTAAAGTCAAAAGGTACAATTACTATATAATGTAAGCAGTCTTGTCATTTAGTAACGTGGCAATGCTTTTTACTTGGAAATTAGCAAATTAATACCTTCTGAACTAGTGTGAGTTTAAGTGTATTGTGACATTAATACTCCCCAATATGTGGGTTTCTTCTCTGGTAATTTATTAAAGGCTGAGTTGCAACAGCACTTACTTTTTGAAGATCCACTCACTTTCCGGTCGATCATGCGGCGTTATATTCATAATGAAGTATCCGATAATTAGCACTAAGATAACAAGCGAATACAGCAAAGTATCTAGTGCTTGATTGTGGTCAACAATTATGAGTCTTACCATGGCAGTAATCCCGATGTAAATAAAATACCTCATTGGAAAATGATAATCTTCTTTAAAGTATTTTACGATCATCGTGATAAACTCAAAATATAAAAAGAATATAAGTATGTTGGCTAGGAATACCTTATAATCATTCGTTTCTTTATGAAACAACAAATGGCAGAAAATGATTAATTCCTTAATTAATAAAAATGACAAGATTATCGCCAGGAAAACGAGGGAAATATTCAATACGACTTGGAGTGTTTTGGGGATAATTTGAAAAACAAAGTTGAGCACTTTTTTCCACTTAACTATATAAATCATCCTCCGACTTGTTTGAAGTATTATACAAATTAACGTGAATAAATTCAGCGAACAATTTATATAACCCACCCTCTAATACTACCAAAGGATAACGATATAAATTCTAAAGTTTCTGTAAATTTCACTAATTTCGGCACAATGGAAAAATCTTTGTATATCCGTAATGTCCAACAGCGTAGATCACTTCCCTCTCATTGCACTTTCGCAAACAATTAGGGAAGATGCTTTCACCATACATTTTTATATGCGTGAACCCCTACTCCCCTAACACCAAATTGGCACGACCACTTGATGCCCGTATTTTTGATGCTCAATATCAACACACAAAAAATCACCTTCAGCAAGAAAGATGAGGTGATTTTTTGTATTATATATATATTAGCAATTCAATTAGACTTGGTCGATATTAGAAAGTAATAACTCCAAAGACAATTGCTGCAATAATCATGACAAAACATGAACCTAATGCCCACTTAATAATAAACTTTTGGTGGTCTCCAAAATCTACTCCGGCCATACCAACAAGTAAGTAAGCGGAAGCAATTAAAGGGCTCATCGCATGAACTGGTTGACCTAGTATAGACGCACGCGCAATCTCTACTGGATCCACACCATAAGTTGCCGCAGTTTCAGCCAAGATTGGCAATACTCCAAAATAGTAGGGGTCATTTGCCATAAAATAAGTAAACGGAATACTTGTTACAGCTGTAATGACCGCAAAATACGAACCTAAAGATTCTGGAATTACAGCAACTAAGCTGTTGGCCATCGCATCAACCATTTCTGTTCCAGATAAAATCCCTGTAAAAACACCTGAAGCAAAAACTAACCCAACAACTGCAAGTACATTTCCTGCATGATTAGATATTCTTTCTTTCTGATCATCTAAATTCGGATAGTTAACCATAAGCGCAATGACAAAGGCAATCATGAATAACGTAGATAACGGTAATACAGAGGTTACTAAACAAACAATCAGAGTAATTGTTAAAGCAAGATTAAACCATAACAATTTCGGACGCTTAATGTCTTCTACTGTTGTAGTTGCAGCTAGTTGACTTATAGCAAGCATCTCATCCTTTGAGTATTGAATCTCGACAACTCCCAATCTATTGCGCTCTCTTTTCCCAAGAATAAACGCCGTAAATAAAACCCACATAATTCCCGCAATCATAACAGGGATAAGAGGTATAAACACATCTGACACATCAAGCTGTAGTGCAGCTACCGCTCTTGCCGTCGGTCCACCCCAAGGTGTCATATTCATGATACCAAATGAAAGCATCGCAATACATGTTAATATGAGCGGATTCATTCCAATACGCTTATAAAGCGGAAGCATTGCTGATACCGTAATCATATAAGTAGTCGTTCCATCACCATCAAGTGCTACTGCCATCGAAAGGATAGCCGTACCTAAAACAATTTTTAGTGGATCTCCCTTAACAATCGATAAAATTTTTGAAACAAGCGGATCAAATAAGCCCGCATCAATCATCACTCCAAAATAAAGTATAGCGAACATTAACATTACACCAGTCGGTGCAACTTGCTTGATTCCCTCTAACATCATTTCACCGATGCCAGGTCCAAATCCCCCTAGTAATGCGAACAAAATAGGTATCGCAACTAACGCAACCAACGCGGACATTCGCTTTGTAATGATTAAAAATATAAATACGACGATCATTGAAAAACCTAAAAATGCTAACATACTATTCCTCCTATATTGCATTTCCACAAAAGTCGTCTATCAAATATGACAAACAATTTAAGATTTTGGATATTATCTATTAATATAGAATAGTAATATGCCTATGTAAACGTTTACAAAGTATTGTTATTTAAATTCTTAATAGCTATTTTGTTCATTTAGTCCATAATCTGATAATGAATTAGTCCGCATAGAAAAACGCTTGGTTAAATCCAAGCGTTTTTCTACTAATTTATGTTGTGGATAAGGGCCACTAAATAAATTGAAATAAAGAACCCATTGAACCCGCTACGGTGGATATTAATCCTGATAACGCCAATTTGACAAGCGACAAAATGATTTATAATGATTTTACCGATTTCCCGAGAATGTCCTGTCTTCCAAATAGATATCTCAAAAAAATAGGCACGATGAACAATATGAAAAAAACACGAAACAACTGATAAGCGGCGACCATAGATACATCTGCATGAACCGCATGAGCTGTAACACCCATTTCCGGTAAGCCGCCTGGAGCTATACATAAAAATGCAGTTGTCATTGTAATCGGATATATCATATGTAAGCCATAAGCTAAAACGAGAGCAAAACCGACAATTAATAATCCGCAAATAAACGAGAACAGCAGTAGCTTTCTCGAGTTTTTCAACATATTTAATTTTATTCCAAGGCCAAAGTGTATCCCTAAGCAAAGTTGTGCAAGTACGATAAGAATTGGAGGAAGTTGAGGTGTTTCAAAGCCACTTACCATTAAAATAGCCGATGAGAGTAAGGGCCCTATAATCCACGGAGTTGGAAATTTGAAGTTGACTGCACATGCAGTGACGACTAGAACAATCGCAAGAACCGTAATAACCTGAAAAATACTCCCGTATTCGATTTGCGCAACTGTATCGATTGTAGGTTTACCCTTTTGTGTTCCAGCACTTGAGAATGCATGAATCGATAATGTCGGTACAATGAAAATAACGGTTAACATCCTTATCGTTTGCATCAATGTAACTATTGTCGAATCCGCTCCCTTAATCTCTTCGCTCAATACGACCATTTGGGATAAACCACCTGGTGTCGTCCCCATTACAGCACTCTGTATGTTAATGCCGGTTAGCCTTGAAACAAAAAAAGCAATTCCTAGTCCGAAAACCACCATTAACACAGTAATAATCGTCATTGATGGCAATTGATATACAATCTGTCTAGCACTTTCAATCGTAAACGATAAGCCCATACTATAGCCTAATAACATCTGCCCTCCATTTCTAAAACTGACTGGCCAATATAAATCTCGTTTTGAGAGGAGCTTCCACATCAAAACTGCAGTTAATGGTCCTAACATCCATGACAATGGTAAATTTAGTAGCGTGAATAAACCCCCACCTGCTATTCCGCATAATAAAGCTTCTATAAATTGAAGTTGTCTTGGTTTTTTTCTAGTAAGTAACTTTGTGATTGATGTAAAAGTCATGATGTCCTCCATTTACACTACTCATTTACAAATGAACAAAACGAGGCTGATCCCGGTCGTGTCATCACTCTTAATCCTTCGTATGAAACGGGGGAGGTGTTAACACTTAAATCTCCGAGTCAACCTCGTCATTATAGAGTCCCTATTAACTAGCAGCGTCGAAGAAATGATCGTTAAAATAGACAACATTGGAAAGAATTTTTCTACCTTTTATTTTTCGAGTTAATTCTCTTGCCTCTTGCTCATCTTCGAATTCATACATTTTAATACTACCTTCATCCGTATAAACAGTTATAATCCACATATATCCGTTCCCCCATCAGTGTATTAAAAAGTAACGATGTAGACTAGCAGTGAGATTTGATCCACAGTTGTTGTCGTATACTTTTTCCATAATCATAAAGCTATTAAAGCAGGAAGTATATATTACGAAAAATTAATTCATTGAAACCTTTTAAACTATTTTGTTTATAGTGTTCAAGCGCTACTTTTCATCTCCATGAACCTTCATTAATGTTTCATACATTTTCACTTGTTCTTCAAGAAATTTAGAGGTTTCATTACTATTCTTATAAAAACCTTTCCACATATACTTCTTTAGTATTTGTTCCCATTCTTCTGTTCTCACCATTTTTTCAAGCATCGTATCCCAGTATTGAATTTCATCCTTCGTCATATTCGGCGGTCCCATAATACCGCGCCAATGCTGGAAAACCAAATCAATTCCTTCTTCTGACCACGTAGGAATTTCAGGTAGCTCTTTTAACCTTTCATCGGAGGAGATAACGAGTAGTTTCACTTGATTTAAATCATAATATTTTTTAGCCTCCGCTAAAGTCATTGTTGCAACATCTATTTGTTTTTTTAATAATGCCTCCACTACTTGAGCACTGTTTTCGTAAACAAAAAAGCCAAGTTCTTCAGGATGTAGCCCAACTTTTTTGCCTGCTAATACAAAAGAGAGCTGATCGTCATTCCCCAGTCTTGGAGAGACACCAATCTTATAAGCATGAGGTGTTTCTTTCAGTTTATACATCAGGCTTTTTGCACTACTTATAGGTGAATCCTTCGAAACAATCACAACTTCCCATTCCGTAGCCAAAGTAGCAATTGGTGTGAAATCTTTATAGGTTATTTGACTTTGACCTAATAAATGATTGGTAATAAGCAGGCTGGAATTGATAGCTAAAACATGATCTTTTTCCTCTTTGGTAAATTTCCAACCTAGCTCTCCACCTGCTCCTATTTTATTAAGCACACGAATATCCCCGTCAAATAAGTTCTCACTCTTTAAAACATCTTGTACCGCCCGCGCTGTTATGTCCCAGCCTCCACCAATAGAGCTTGGAGCAATAATCGTTACTTCATCTATAATTGCTTCCTGATCCTTTTCTTGAGAACATCCGCTGATAAGTATGGTGAAAAATACAAAAACAACAATTATTTTTTTCCTCATTGTTCATACCTCGTTCATTTAATCTAATACGCATTGGCGTATTTACTTCCCGTTTTTCATCAATTTTGTTCGAGAAACTCTCCAATTGAACCTACAACAGGCGCCGGGAGACTTTTACTGAATGAAGTTCAGTCTTTTTGTTAATCTACAAAATAATATTTTCGCTGAGGTCTTCCTACAATTCCATATTCATGTTTAGCCGTGCAGTCACCTATCAAAACAAGATACTCTAAGTACCTTCTTGCAGTTGTTCGAGAAACCCCCAACTTTTCACCCATTTCTTCAATGGAAACACCCCTAAGTTCTTCCACCACTTCTTTCACTTTCTTTAAAGTATGACGATCAACACCTGTAGGGAGATCTTTTTGGCTGATAGTTGTCTGAGTAGAGGTTCCAAAGAATCGATCAATCAGTGTTTGATCCACTTCTTCTCGATTACCAAGTAATTCTTTCTTCTTTTTATAGTTTTCAATCGCTTCAACAAATTTCTCCATTGTTACTGGCTTTAATAAATAGTTACACACACCATATTGGATAGCCCTATCAAGCATCGCTCTTTCAGTTGCGGCAGTCACCATGATAATATCGATTGCCGGATAACACTCTCTAATTTTCGGTAATAAATCTGTACCAAGTTCATCAGGCATATAGACATCTAGTAGAAGTAAATCCACTTCATTTTCACCTAGAATTTCCATTGTTTCTTTTGCATTTAGCGCCTTCCCAACCAGTGTTACACCCGTTACCTTTTGTAAAAACTGTTCTTGTACTTGTGCAATTCTAAAATCGTCCTCCGCTATTACAACTTTTATCATTTTGTTCTACTCCTTACTCTATTCCGAAACCTTTTTTGGAAGATAAACTGTGAAAATAGACCTTTCATTTCGTTCAATACTCACTTCAATTGTTCCACCTAACGAATCTACAATGCGTTTCACATTGAATAGGCCATACCCTCTGTCTTCACCCTTAGAGGAGTATCCTGAAGAAAACAATGTATCTAACAAATCCTCCGGAATCCCTATTCCGTTATCTGTTACCTCTATAATAATATCGTTTCCAAGTCCAGTAATTGAAAAAGTCACTTTTCTCTCTTTCAGATGTGCGACTGCATCAAATGCATTATCGATAAGATTTCCGATAATAATAACAACATCTGTTACCCCTATGTGACTTGGCAAGGAATCCACATAACTATCAGCATCAATTTCAAGGATAATCTTCTTCTCTGATGCCTTTCCAAGTTTGCCTAAAAGAATAGCTTGGACATTTGCATCATGAATTTGGTTAAATAATATCCGATTTCGATGCTGATGAATGGTAGATTCTTTTTGGATAAATTCAAATGCATCCTGATATCGTTCTAATTGTAATAATCCTGATAACAAATATAATTTATTGGCATACTCATGCGTTTGCGAACGAAGTCCCTCTGAATAATCACGAACCTCTGATATAGTATTCATAAGCTTTTTTAATTCTGTTTTATCCCGGAAACTAGTAACAACACTTACAACATATTCATTTTCAATGATAGGGATTAAATTGAATATGAAAACTTTTTCGTTAATCAAGACCTCAACATTATGAATCGCTTTTCCTGTCTGTAAAACTTCATTTATTCTAATATTTTGGAGGACATGATGGATATGCTGACCTATAATATCTTCTTCCTGAAGATTCAACATGGACTTTGCGGAATGATTAATTAAAGTTACTAATCCATTTTCATCAATAGCCATAATGCCTTCCTTGACGGATAAAAGAATTGCACTCCTTTCCCTGAACAATGAAGAAATTTCATGCGGTTCCAGTCCCAAAGTATCTTTTCTAATGCTTCTTGTTAGAAAAATGCCGCCAATGATTCCTAAAAGTAAAACAATCAATGATGCAATGATAATGGTTTTAATTCGATTATATATACTTTGATAAATATCCCATTCCAAAAACTCGACAGATACTGTTCCAATCACCCGAGTATATGCCCCGTAGTCCGCAATAATAGGAGCCTTCCCAACTAAAACCGAACCTTGCTCTCGTTCCACCTCAAAAGTGTTAGAACCTCCAAAAATTAACGCATGATAATTTGTATGGTCTAAACTCTCCTGACCAACTTGGCTTGGATTTACGTGCGAATATATGATTCCCTCACGATTTTCAATGATAATATTTGCCGCATGCACCTGATCTTTTACTTGCTCAGCAACTGGTCGAAAATGGGCTTCTACTTCCTCTTTTTCAATAGCATCCCTTAACTCCGGCATGAGAGAAATCGTCTTAGCCGATTGCAAAGCTAATTGTTTTACTTGATTCCTTGTATCAACGGATTGCAAGTAAGCAAATATGCTTGCGAGAAGAATGATGAGTAAAAGGATTAACGTACTAATTAGCCCTAATATTTTTGTTTGTAGCGAGATTTTTTTCAGTTTTTTCATTGTCTTAACTCTTTTCTTAAATTACTGTCATTTTAATCATAGCATTTTCTCATACTAATTTATAGCGTACACCGTCCTCTCATAATGAGGTGCCTATGTGATCAACAGACAATACAATCATTCACGATTATCCCTTACACTAGCATTTCACATTAACACTGGGAACAGTAAAAAGACAAAACATCTCAATGATATTCTGCCTTCATTTGTAACCCTATGATTTTTATACTACAGATTTACGGAATTCTTTTTGAGAGAAATCCATACTCTTTTTAAATTTATTATTGAAATAGTCTAGGTCAGAATAGCCAACTCTTCCGGCAATCTCTGGAATTCATATCGTATCCCTCATGTAAGCTAAAAAATACGCTTCACGTCGAGGTGAGTCCATCCATTCTTGTGTATAATTTGTGTAAAATGATTTCATAGTGTTAAGAGCCGCACAAAGCGACTCCACACTTTTTCACAAATCAAACGCGCAAGTTTTCAACGATTGTAGCAATTCCCATTCCGCCTGCGATACAGAGAGTGACAACTCCATATTTCTTGCCTGTTCTTTCAAGTTCATGTACCAATTTAGTCAGTAAAATCGCACCCGTCGCGCCAATTGGATGACCCATCGCAATGGCTCCGCCGTTTGGATTCACTTTGCTGTAATCCAGTCCCAACTCATTCACACATGCAATAGCTTGGGCAGCAAAAGCTTCGTTTAACTCCACTATATCTAAATCTGCCATCGACAAGTTGGTTTGTTTCAATGCTTTCAACGTTGCATTAACAGGTCCCATGCCCATCAGTTCAGGCGCACATCCAGCAGAAGCTTGCGCAATAATTCGCGCTTTCGGTTGGTATCCCCGCTTCAATGCTTCGTCTTCGGACATGACTAACAACGCAGCTGCGCCATCATTACGTCCACTCGCATTACCAGCAGTGACTGTTCCGCCTTCTTTGAATACGGGTTTAAGAAGGGCTAGCTTTTCCAAAGTTGTTTCTCTTGGATGCTCGTCGACTTTAAACTCGATAATGCCTTTGCGCGTTTTCACCGGATAAGGGGTAATTTCCTTTTCAAAATGGCCTTTTTCGATTGCATTTTTTGTTTTTTCTTGACTGCTTAACGCAAATTCATCTTGTGCTTCTCTTGAAATGTTATATTTCTCTGCGATATTTTCTGCTGTAATCCCCATATTTAGATCGCCATAGGTTTCTTTAGGCTGAGACCCTGGTTGACTAGCGGTATTCGGGTCTTTTAACGTTACATCTCCTGATTTCGTTCCAAATCGCACACTATTTACATAGTAAGGAGCAGTACTCATCGATTCCGCTCCGCCGGCAATAATCATGTCACTTAACCCTGTTTGAATTTGTTGCGCAGCAGAGTTGACGGCTTGTACACCAGAACCACATTGTCGGTGAAGTGTATAGCCAGGTACTTCAACAGGTATGCCAGCACGTAACATCGCGACTCTTGCTAAGTTCGATGCATCCGAACTTTGTTTTGCTTGCCCTAAAATGACTTCTCCAACAGCGCTTTTATCTAACTCTGTTCGACGAATTAGCTCTTCAATCGCATGGGAAGCGAGGAAGTCCACTGTTTCATTGCCGATACTACCTCCAAGTTTACCGATAGCTGTACGCACTGCATCCACGATTACTACATTTTTCATGTCATCATCTCCCGAATTTACTTAAAGGCTTCTCGCATAATGTTTCACTTTTTCTTTATCGATTTCCATACCAAATCCTGGGCCTGTAGGAATAATGACTTCAAAGTTTTCATATTGAATGTCATTCACTGTAATATTGTCTTTGAACAATAAAGGACCAAATATCTCCGTACCGAATTTCATTTCTGGAATAGTAGCGTATAATTGGGCGCAAATTGCTGTACCAAGGCTCGACTCAATCATCGTTCCACCATACAAGCCAATTCCCGCTGCTTCCGCAATTCCCGCAACTTTCTTCGTTTGCGTTAATCCACCTGCTTTACAAGGTTTCAATGCAATACAATTACCTGCGCGGTGCTTCGATATTTGGAACACATCTTGAATGCTATTTGCTGCTTCATCTGCCATAATGGGTACTTTAAATTTAGCAGTCAATCTGGACATACCTTCATAATTCCACGTTGGTAGTGGCTGTTCTACCATTGAAACACCGCCATCTTCTAAAGCTGCGATGCAATAATTCGCCGTATCTTCGTCCCATGCTTGATTGACATCGACAGTGATACGTGCTTCGTCTCCAATGGCTTGTTTAATTTGACGTACATGCTCCACATTTTTAAACGGATCGCCTTTTCCAATTTTTAATTTGAAAATATTATGGCGTTTTTGATGTAAAAATTCCTTCGCTTCTTCAATATCTTGTTCTGTATTCCCGCTAGCAAGTGTCCAAGCGATGGGCAATGAGGTATGAATTTGACCCCCGAATAATTCAAATGCGGGAATTCCTTTACTTCTTGCTGCCAAATCAATAATCGCTGCTTCTACAACAGTTTTAGCGAAGTTATTGCCTCGCACTTGTTGCGATACTTCATACATAATTTTGTCGAAGTGAATGGGATTCTTCCCAATCACTAATGGCGCAATATACGTGTCAATATTGGCTTTAATCGCTTCTGGCGTCGACTCCCCGTAAGAAGCCCCTCCGATTGTTGCCACTTCGGACCAGCCTTCACGTCCTTCTTCATCAGTAACACAGCCGACGACTATCGTTTGAGAAACAATCGTATGCATGGCCAATTGATGTGGTCGTATTGTCGGTAAATCTAGAATATAAACAGCAAAAGAACGTATTTTCATTGTGAACCAACTTTCTATATTTTACTCGATGAAATCGGCTTCTGTATTCTCTTTTAGGTCTTCAATTGTCACACCCGGCATGAGTTCTACCAGCTTTAATTGTTTATTGATGACTTCAAACACGGCCAGTTCAGTGAAAATCATATCGACACTTCTTGTCGAAGTAATAGGATAAGTACATTCTTTTACCAGTTTGCTACTACCATCTTTAGAAGTATGACTCATCGTCACAAATACCTTTTTCGCCCCAACCAATAAATCCATTGCGCCACCGACACCCATAATATTCTTTCCAGGGACAGCCCAGTTCGCAATAATCCCGGTTTGGTCGACTTGAAGTGCACCTAAAATCGCGACATCCACATGGCCACCACGAATCATCGCAAACGAATCAGAACTGTTAAAATAGGAAGCGCCTATCGCTTCTCCGACGGGTAACTTCCCAGCATTCACAAGATTCGGATCCACATCTTCCTCTGCAACATCCGTTACACCAAGCAAGCCGTTTTCTGTATGCAAATAAATATCTTCTGCTTCCATGTACTCTGCTACTAGCGTAGGGATTCCGATGCCTAAGTTGACAACACATGGCCCTTCTAGCTCCTGTGCTACTCGCTTTGCGATAAAATGTTGCATATCCGCTTTACTCATTTGTGTAGTCATTTACTAACCACTCCATCCTTCGTTAACACTTGTTGTGCTTTGATGATTACGTCGACGTAAAGAAAAGGCGTCACGATTTCTTCTGGGTTTAACTCGCCAAGTTCTACAATTTCATCCACTTCTACAATTACTTTTTTTGCAGCTGTTGCCATAAGTGGGTTAAAATTACGTGCTGTTTTATAATAAACTAGGTTCCCTAAAGTATCCGCTTTATGTGCGCGAATAAGTGCTACGTCCGCGCGGATAGCCTTTTCAAGAATATACTTCACGCCATCAATTTCGCGTTCTTCTTTTCCTTTTGCAAGATCAGTTCCAACGCCAGTCGTCGTATAATAACCACCAAGACCAGCTCCACCAGCACGTAAAGACTCTGCTAATGTACCTTGGGGGAGTAATTCCAGTTCAATCTCCCCTTTTTGGTATTTGTCACCCACATCTCGGTTACTTGTAAAATAAGAGCCGATTCCTTTTTTAATCTTGTCTTGATTCAACAAAATACCAAGCCCTTTGCCTGACTCACCAAGGTTATTACTCACAATCGTAAGATCTTTAACATCTTTTTCAGTCAAGCCATCTATTAATGAAAGAGGTGCTCCTATTAATCCGAAACCACCTACTAAAACGGTATCTCCACTTTCCACAACGGAAAGCGCATCCTGAATATTATCCATAATTTTCGACATCTATTCCACCCCTTATTGCTTCGCTAGTTTTAATGAATCACTAATTTCAAACCACGACGGAATACCAGCCGTTAAAATACAAATGTAGCCGACATCCGCCAAGTCTGCTTCGGAGGCGCCAACTTCTCGTGCTTTATCCATCCACACGACTGCCTCTTCGCCTCTCAACTGTGTAATATAATTACCAACCATATTCAAATGCTTCATACGTGTCGAAACATGTCCGTCACCAAGAAGTTTTTGTTCTATTTCCTTCGGGTCGTTTCTTTGAATAACGTTTAGAGAATCGAGTAAGAAACTAGTATCTTCATCACCTAGCCAAGTAACCATTGTTTGGAAAATCTCTTCAATCGTTTCAGGTTCTTTTGCTGGTTGCTCAACTGTACGTCCTTTTAAGTCGAGGGCATAAGAGAGGGCCTCGAGTGATACTTTCAATGCATCAGTACCTCCATATAGGTAAGAAACTAAAAAGTATTCAACTAATTCAGGGATTGTTGAACCAAAATCGATGGCGCCTTTCGTATGGTAACCCATAGAACGTGGATACAATCTTGCAGCATTCATACTAGCTAATAATACATCTTTCTCTTTACGTGATAGCGCGCCATCCTGCATGATTTCACCGCGTAAACCTGTGTAATGATCAAGTACTACCGGGCTATAATCATGCATTTTCTGAACCCATCCGGGCACTTCGTCGTATACTTGTTGAAAATAAGCCAATCCTTTACTCATCGATATACCTCCAGTTATTTCTCTAGTTTGTTGAGGAAGCCCTCTATAGGACCATTGATGTCTTCACGATTTTCAAATACCATCGTGTAATGATTACAATCGGATATAACCGTTTCAATATTTTTCGTGTATTGCTGAGTTTGTTCATAGTCTGTTAAATAAAACAGGGGCGGCATGGAACCGATATTACCTTCTGCATAAACGAGTAATACTGGACATTCAATCTGTGAACAAATCTCTTTTGGATCGAACGTATAAAAGCTATCAAAGTCAGCAACAATACGGGCTTCTTCTGATTTGTTCTCCCAGTGGTCGTCGACAGGTCCTACTTCGTATTCAACGGTACTTTGTAACACATCATTCCAAACAACGCCTAAGTTTGTGTAGATTTTTTGAATTTCCTCTACGTAATGTTCTTTCGACGTATACTCTCTACTTAGTCTGCCTAAAGAAGGTTGAACAATACCTCTTTGATGTTCAGATGCTTTCGCAGCTCCATCTAGTAAAACCACTGCTCTTGTAGATTTTAATTTACTTGCGACAATCGCTGCTATAAAAGCGCCCATGGAATAACCCATTAAAATCGGATTGTCGATTTTTAGCTCTTTGATCAAACCTAAAATATCTTCGGCATGCTTAAAGATTGATGGTTCTGTATCCATTTCATCACTATTTCCACGGCCCCGTAAATCCACTGCTATAAATCGATACGCGCCTTTAAACTTTTCTGCATAATAATGCATGTTTTTGTGCGTACCCGTTAACCCATGAATGGCAATAATCGTTCCTTTTTCTCCAGGGTAATCAGCTAATTGAATTTCTTTTCCATTAATGTTCACAGTGTAAAACTCCATCATCTAAACCTCTCCTTTTGTACGTAATGCGTACAAAGTTATGCATTGCGTACATATATGTTATTAATCATACCAGATTTATCGTAAAAGTCTAATAAAATAGCTGTCAAGATTTCCTTGACAGCTATTGAATTAGTAACTTATTCAGTTCGCATTACAAAGTTTAAAGCAGCTTCTTTGTGGTCGCCTTTATCAATCAGTTTTGTTGTAAGTGTTGAACGGACACCGCCGGCAACATCTGTTTCCAACCATTCGTCCCCTTCAAAGAACACTTGCGTGATCAATGTTTCAAATCCTTCGTGTTCGAATTTGATATGGATATGTGCCGGACGGTATGCATGGTAACCTGCAGCGAATGTAAATTCACCAGTTGGGCCATTCGTCGGAATTTGGTAAGGGATTGGAACAATTGCCTTGACCTCGAAGTCCCCATTGTCATCCGTGTAAAATTGCCCTCTCAAGTTAAAGTCTGGCGCAGTTGAATCATAGTTTGAATATAATCCATCTGCATCATCTTGCCACCACTCTACCTTTGTTCTTCCAATAGGTCCATTAACAGAACTGACATTTCCAGTAAATGTTAGTTTATCTCCCGGCTCATCATCTCTTTGTGGAATAACAACACTTGAACCTTCAAGCATTGGTGAGTCTTCTTCATAGTAAGGTCCTAATAGGGAAGGCTCAGTTCCTGGAGAATTCTTGTATTTAGCCTCTAACACATGCGTCTCTACGAAAACGTCTAGAAATAGTGGGATTTCTCCGCTTTTACCGAGGCGATCTGCCCATTTTACGAAATTCGTATATTCCTCATGATTAAATTGCTGCTCATCTAAAAAGTTTTTTAAATGTTTAACGAAACCTTCATATGCGCCTAATACTCGTGGATTTTTTTTAGATACTTCTGTCATTTTTATTTCCTCCTCAGGTTTTGTTAGTCTTTCTCATTACACCGATTATAATACGACTGATTTAAAATGGATATGTAAACGCCTTCATCTTGAGACAAAAAAACAATATCGCATTTTAGGACTTGCAGAACAGCCACTAAAGTTGTACGCTAGACGTACAGTGTTTCTTCATTCGTACAACTACATCATAACATAGGGGGTATTATGTTTGTCAACAGAAGAATTAGAGGTGTTCAAACAATCTGGTAACTACATTCAATCACTCGATAGAGGATTGCAGGTAATACAGGCTTTTTCACAGAACAACCAATCACTTACAATTAGTGACGTTTCAAAAATAACGGGACTCAGTAGACCTACAGCACGTAGAATTCTGCTTACTCTTGAGCATCTGGGTTTCGCGGAATCTAATAATAATGTGTTTTCCCTAACAGCGCGCACACTTTCGCTAGGTTATGCATATCTCTCCTCCAATAACATTTGGAGTATTGCGCATCCATTTATGAGAGACTTTGTAAATCTAACTGGCGAATCTTGCTCTGTTTCTATATTAGATGGAACCCATATTATTTACGTTGCCCGTGTGTCAACGAAAAGAATTATGTCTATAAACTTGGATGTTGGGTCTAGGTTACCGGCATATGCGACATCCATGGGCCATGTCCTTCTAGCGAACTTACCGAAAGACAAGTTGAATGAATATCTAGAGGAAATCGAATTGGATAAGTATACAAACAAAACGATAATTAATAAACAACAATTATTGGAGATATTAGAAGATGTTTATAAAAATGGTTGGGGTGGGGTCGACCAACAATTGGAAGAAGGACTACGCTCGATTGCTGTTCCAATACGAAACGCAAATGGAAAAGTAATCGCGGCCATAAATTGTTCTGCACATGCAGGACGAGTTACACAAGAAGTACAGCTAGAAAAATTTTTACCATTACTGCAAATAAGTGCTGAAAAAATCAGCGTTGCCATCAACGCAACAAATGGTTCATCCAACTTATAATGTGAGCTAAATTCGCATAAGCATACATGAAATCGATAATGTATTTCCGATTAAAAGCCATTATTTTAAATTACTAAATAAAGGACATATATACGCCAGTACACTTTTGCAATTGGACTATGTTCCCTATTAATAAAACACGCTACGCAACCAGATTTTCGGTTGTATAGCGTGTTTTATTTTTCATTTATATTATAAAAAAATTATTCTTCACAACAACATCCATATATACTGTGCTTCATCCATCGATCCCGGGAGTATCGAATCTCGTGTTGGGTACGGCAGCTTCGGTACATCCTCATCCATAAGTTTGATAACAAATGGATTCGCGTTGACTGCTTCAAGTAGTGTCTCAGATTCAATTACTTTTTCAGCTGAATCCCTTTCGACCATCCATTTCAGGAACAAATAAGGTGCATCATTCCCGGTTACCTCTTAGAAGCTTGAAGTTTGGAAATGGCTAAGTAGCAGAAGTGTTTCCATCATCATTCATACTCTCAGACAGCTCCGCAAATACAACGGAAAGTGCTTCCGCATGCTTTTTCATTGAACCGACGGAAACACCAAACATTTTTGCAATATCTGCCTGCGTATAAAATGCATCTCCTAGTGCTCCATGATCATAAGCGGTTTTAAAAACCGCCGCCGCAATAATTTCAGGCTTCCTAAAAACCACCTTCTCTTTTAACATGTATGTAATGGCAATTAGTTTGATAAATTCATGAAATTCATTCGGTACATTGTGACCTTTTAATTCGCTCACAAGAATGACCATTACTTTCTGCTGTTCTGGAAACATTTCGTTCTCCACTATATCATCCATGTTAGAAACTTCCCGGTCTATAATTGCTTTGTAAATATCGAGCATATGCATTTTAAAGAATTCGGAACTGTTATCGGCCTCGCTCGTTTCCGCCATTGATCCAATACTGTGCGCAAAACTTCCGTTCCTATCATAAAGAAACGTCATTCCGTCTAAGATTAGGATCCCATTTTCATGCATTCTATTATCTGGTAGCACAACTCCGAAAACAAGTAGATCCTTTTCAACTTTCATATCATTCATAAGCGCTATGCGATAAGTCTGATGCCCAAGTACTTCATCCACAAGGAAGTGGTCCTCTTGGGAGTCTATCACTTTTCCAAAAAGCACAAATGGATTTTCCCATGACTCAATCAGTAAACGTGTCACAGAACGGATCGGACTGTTTAGCACTTTAACCAAGTACCTATTCCACAAATCACGCCGGATCACGAACAGAAAATATTCAATAACCGATTGCTTGATTTTTCTAGGTTCCATCCTACCTCCAAGTTTGCTCATCCACTTTCTTTCATACCGTTCTAACTCCACATTATTCGCTCGGTCGTCCAGTTCGGTTGAAATGAAAGTGATTAATATCCGATTAAGCTCTTCTTCGATAAGATCCCCACTGGAAAGTTCATTTTTCAACGCACAACATTTTTTATATTTTTTCCCACTACCGCATAGGCAGGGATCGTTACGACCAACCATTTGGCACACACCCTTTTTATTCTATTGTATCAAAAATAAAAATTGAAATGTGTGAAAATATTATCTATTTGGTACTTTCTGCATTAAGTTAGCATTCTTGTTTGTTTTGTTTGTTTTAAAAACGTATTGCCATTAGTTACTAAACCATTTCCACCCCTATCGCACCACTACTTCAACAATAAAAAAACACCGAAAACCTATCGACATCTAGTCGAATGGGTTTCCGGCGTTTTTTGTTTATTGTCGATCGACAAGTCCGCTATGCAGGATCCATCTGTTCTTCATCTTATACCCACCCTTTCCTCGAAGTCCTCGTGTATGGATTATAACTCCTATTATATCAACACACAGCTTAGAAAGTTAATATTTATTTGATTATTCAGTCAATCAATTAATAACAGATTTTCATCCGATAGTCATGTTACTATTTTATGAGCCCGAATCAGATTTCACCTATGCGACTGAAATTAGTTTTTCGGATTAGTATTCATGCTTGTATTAATATATACTTGCTGACCCCGAAATAAAAAATGACCGCACCTCTTTGTATAGAGGAACGGTCCTGTGTCTCATTATATAAGCGGTTATATCAGAGCTTATTTAAATGGTATTTTCATTGCTTCAGCCATCAGTTTTGGGAAATCTGTATTTTCGATTAGTCCTGCAAATTTATGGGCTTGTGGGCCGTAAGCGTAAACAGGGATATCTGTGCCAGTATGTCCAGTGTGCGACCAACCAACTAGTGCATGCTTGGAAATGATTGAGTTAATCTGGAATGCTGGATTGCTTGCTTGTTTGATTTGTTTAATTTCAGTTTCTGATAATGTCATGCCCGTATATTCCAATACGATTTCTTTAATATTACTTTTTTCTTCATTTAATTGTGATGCCATGAAATCGCCTGTTGCTGTCACATCTTTAAGGATTTCCAAATTGACATCTGATCCTCCGTAACCGCCGACAGACATACCACCAGTGTCATGGTCACCTGCGATGACGACTAATGTTTTCTTATCTTTTTTCGCAAAATCCAGTGCAGCTTCTACTGCATTTTCAAACGCTTCAGTGTCTTTCATCGCCCATGCTGCATCATTATCATGACCAGCCCAATCGATTTGACTACCTTCAACCATTAAAAAGAAACCATCTTTATCATTACTTAAAACGTCGATAGCTGCTGATGTCATTTCTTGCAAGCTTGGCTCATCAGTCGTCTCACGGTCCAATTCGGGGGATAAACTATCCTCCGCAAAAAGACCGATTAATTTATTCGTTTTCTTTACATTCGTTAAGGATTGCTTCTCGGACACAATTTTATAACCATCTTGTTTTGCTTTATTTAATAAATCATCACTAAAATACTTTTTACCCCCGCCTAGAATAACATCAACATCACTTTGAAGGAGTTGTGGTGCAATGTCTTTTTCATTGGCGCGTGTTTTAACATGTGAACCAAACACTGCAGGTGTGGCATGAGTAATCGTTGAAGTTGCGACCAATCCCGAAGATTTCCCGCTCTTTTCAGCAGCTTGTAAAATCGTTTCGAGTTTATTGCCAGCCGGATCCATGCTAATTACCCCATTGTTCGTTTTCGCTCCGGTTGCCATTGCAGTTCCAGCCGCGGCAGAATCTGTCACTGCCGAGTTTGCGGAATATGTCCTGTGCATACCAACGAGATGTGGATCCATTACCGATTCTTCCCCTTTATACAATCGATAATTTGTCGCATACGAACTGGAGTATCCATCTGGAATCATAAAAATGATGTTCTCTACTTTTTTATTCGATTCTGGAATTTTTGCTTCAGCGGGTTGCAGTGATGTGATTCCCGCAAAACTTCCTACAGTAAAACTCCCAGCAATCGCAATGATCATCATCTTTTTCTTCAACGTTTTCTTCAATTAAACTCCTCCTTCGAAGTATCTTACAGTTTAACTTTATCTCTGGTTTGTTAACGTGGTATTAAGCTAGTGTGTCTATAGTGTTAATCTTCAATGGATTTAACTTGCTAAATTTTAGGAGTAGTCTTTGATAATAGCAAAAACAAAAAAATCAGCCTTCACACCTGGCTGACCCTTTTAGCCTATTGAAATTGCTATTTTACTTTTATCACTGTAATCTAAAATATCTCCTGGCTGACATTCTATGGCCTTACAAATCTTCTCCAATGCCGATAATCGAATTGCTTATGCCTTTCTATTTTTCAATATAGAAATATTCGCCATAATATACTCCCCAAACCGTTAAATCATTTTCTAATTTAAGAACTATGGCATCTCTTAATCGCTTTTGAAAAACAGTAGCAAAGACCGCAATCGTCATAGAAACAAAAATGACGACCAATCCGATTAAGATGCCATACAAAATACTGATTGTGATTGCACAGTATTTTATAGCCTTTAAAGCCTTTATAGATAGTTCCAAAAACGTTTCGTTTTTGTCGATATAGCTTAACAGTTTTAAAGTCTTATACAAAGCATAGAATAATGGGATCATTGCTGCATACATTCCGATTAATATAGGGTATTGCAAATTAGAATAAATACTCAAAAAAAAAGACATTCACAATTTTGTCTGATCCTCATTCTATTATTATACATTTTAGTGAATTACCCTGAGTAGTGGTACACACGGGTTCCTAAAATTTAGAAATAATAAAAATTACCAAAAAACCGCAAAACCTCTTATCCGCCTTATTATTTCTCCGGATATTCCCGGTCAAACTTCAGGTTCCTGGTTATAATAAAATACATTATCGAGTTAGAACTAGGCACCTTAGTGCTCATTCAACACTTGGGGTACATAACACTTATAATTACACAAAAATTGTTATGTAAACTAATATTAATCGTTACTTAGATAACGGTCAAAGAGTTCCTCCTCGTATTTTCGACGCATCAATGAGTTGAGGATACTCATAAACCTTGAGCAATATTAACAATTCTTCGAGTAACGAACTGAACTTCAACGGTATTTTTAATTGAATCAATTTCATAATGTGTACATTAAAAAATCATTAAGAAACAGAATTTGAAATGACTTCTTAAATAAACGAATGAAATTTCCGTTTACGCTGTTGTGTATAGTTGAAGCTGGATGAGTCGATCAACTGCAAGTTTAGTGGCATTGTATGCAATATGAACGAAGTCGAAATGAACATTGGCTTTCTTGTCGTATAATAGAAATAGAGCATTTCTCAAGTCTGTAAATGTGTGTGCGGTAACTCTCATTATACAGAACTTGGAGATATGCTCTATTTTATTGTCATTTTACAATTAGAGCCGTAAGGGCTCGTAGTTATGAAATTGATTCAATTGTATTGCAAATTATTTCCCCAAGTAGGAAGAACTTTATTTAACTGTTTGTCTTCACGGTATCCTAGTACGTACTCAGCCTGCATCACTGTATGAATTTCACGTGTTCCTTCGTAAATGACTGGCGCTTTGGAGTTACGTAAATAACGCTCTACTGGATACTCATCCGAATAACCATTTGCTCCGTGGATTTGAACCGCATCATCTGCTGCTTTATTGGCAAAATCACATGCCTGCCACTTCGCAAGTGAGGTTTCTCTCGTATTTCGTTTTCCAGCATTTTTTAGTTCACCTGCACGATAAACAAGCAAACTACTCATTTGAAATCCTGCTTCCATTTTCGCAATCATTTGTTGGACAAGTTGGTGTCTACCAATTTCCTTGCCGAAGGTTTCGCGCGAATGGCAGTAATCTGTACTGGCTTCAATGCATGCCATAATTTGTCCTACAGCTCCTGCTGCCACAGTGAAGCGTCCATTATCGAGGGCCGCCATCGCAATTTTGAACCCTTCCCCTTCCTTACCAAGCAAGTTTTCTTTTGGTACTCTTACATTTTCGAAGAATAGCTCACCTGTATTTCCAGCACGAATTCCAAGTTTTCCTTTCGTTGCCATTGAAGAAAACCCTTCCCATGTGCGTTCTACAATAAATGCTGAAATACCTTTATGTTTTTCTGATTTATCACCTGTATAAGCGAAAACTAAGAAGTTGTCTGCAAGGTCACAAAGGGAAATCCATGTTTTTTGACCATTTAAAATGTAGTAATCCCCATCTTTTTTAGCGGTAGTTTGAAGTGCAGCTACATCGGATCCAGCAGCGGGTTCAGTTAGACCAAATGCACCAATTTTCTCACCTTTTGCTTGAGGTACTAAATACTTCTGCTTCTGTTCCTCTGTTCCCCACTGTAACAACGTCAGACTATTTAAACCGATATGAACGGAAACAGCTGTACGGAAAGCTGTGTCACCACGCTCGAGTTCTTCACAAACGATGGCCAATGAGTTATAGTCCATTCCGCTTCCACCATACTCTTCTGGAACACAAACACCCATTAACCCAAGTTCTGAAAGCTTTGTATATACAGCAGGATCCGATTTCCCCGCACGATCCCAGTCCCCAATATGAGGCATGATTTCATTGTCTACAAATCCTCTTACTGTTTTACGTAGCATGTTCTGTTCTTCTGAAAATGAAAAATTCATTATATAATCTCCCCTTTTAAGTAGTTGGTTGTTTCTTACCTAATCGATTCAGTATTTCCTCATTATGTTCCCCCGGATTCGGTGGGTGATATTTCACTTGAACTGGCGTCCGTGATAATTTAAGAGGACTACCAATCATTCTAATTTGCCCTGCTGTTGGATGATTTTGCGTAATAAACATATTCCGTGATTGTAGTTGTTTGTCATTGACCACCTCATCTAGACTTTGGATGGGTCCGCTTGGAATATTATTGTTACTACATTGTTCCTGCCAATACATTGTTTCTTTCGTTAAAAAGACTTCTTGTAATAAAGGAACTAATTCATCTCTATTTTCCACACGGCTGGGGTTAGTCTTAAAACGTATGTTTTCCGCATATTCAGGTTTTCCTAGTACAACACACAATTCCTTAAATTGATTGTCGTTCCCAACTGCGATAACCATTTCGCCGTTTAACGTTTGAAAAGTCTGATATGGGACAATATTAGCATGTACATTTCCAAGGGCTGTAGGGACTTTTTTAGCCATTAAATAGTTACTTCCGATATTCACCAATGCACTGACTGCAGAATCGTATAGTGAAATATCTAATTTTTGACCCCGACCCGACTGTACTCTTTCAAGTAAAGCCGCTTGAATTCCGATGCATGCGTACAACCCCGTTAGAACGTCTACAATTGCTACGCCTGATTTTTGTGGCCCTGATTCTTTCGTACCTGTAATGCTCATTAATCCACTCATTGCTTGAATAATAAAATCATACCCCGGCATATTCCGTTCTGGGCCCGTTTCACCAAAACCCGTAATCGAACAGTATACAATGCGAGGATTGAGTTGAGTCAATGCATCATAACCTAATCCAAACCGATCCATCGTTCCAGTTTTGAAATTATTGATAATAACATCAGTCTCTCGAACGAGCTTATTGATAATTTCAACGCCTTCTTCAGACTTTAAATCTACCGTAATAGCTTTTTTATTGCGATTAGCACTCAAATAATAAGAACTTACATCATTTTTAAATGGAGGGCCCCAATTACGGGTTTCATCACTCCCACCAGGCGCTTCGACCTTTACGACTTCAGCACCTAAGTCTCCCAAAATCATCGTACAATATGGACCCGCAAGAACACGCGATAAATCGAGCACCTTAATACCGTCTAATGCTCCAGCCACCTTCGCAGTCATCCCTTTCCACTAAATAATTACTCTTCCTCAAGGACCTAACCATTAGTTTGAAGAAGGTGACTTGTCCGTTTCATTTTCTAATTGTGTTATTCCGTCCGAATTATTTTATATGTCCCTGTACCTTTTGAGATGATTTCTCCACTCTCACTTCTGATAATACCATCTACAAAAGCGGTCTTGTAACCTCTCGAAATGATTGATGCTTCCGCATAAACAGTCCCCTTTTTAACTGGCGCAGTGAAATGAACAGTTGAACTAATTGGAACACACCTTGCTTGCGTAACTGAACGAAGATGTATTTTCTGGATGAAATCCAACATAGAGGCATATACGCCGCCATGAAGGGTCCCTTTTGTATTTAAAAGATAGTTTTGCACATTTAATTTGATTTTCGTATCCTCTATTTCAATAGAGAGTATTTCTATTCCAAGATGCTGAAGATAAGGACATTCTTCAAATTCCTTTATTATTTCCCCAATCGTCATCAACATCTTTTCCCCCCTTCACATTATAGTCTCAACGAACTCTATTACTTCGACATAAATTCCGGAGAACGTTTTTCTAAAAAGGCGCTTGTTCCTTCGGTTTTATCTTCGGTTGAAAAAAGTACGGCTTGTGCAAGCTTTTCAATCATAAGACCCGCCTTCATATCCGTATCAAAGCCTGCATGAATCGCCATTTTTGCAAGTTTTACGGCTAGTGGACCTTGCGAAAGTATTTGAGCGGCTGTTTTTTCCACTGTTTCTTTTAACTGATCTCGCGGTACGGTTTCAGAAACGAGTCCTATTTTTTCCGCTTCTTCAGCTGTAATAATTCTACCGGTTAGAATTAGGTCAATTGCTTTTCCTTTACCAATTAACCGCGCCATTCGCTGGGTTCCGCCCGCACTCGGAATAATACCAAGATTCAGCTCAGGAAGACCAAACTTCGCATTTTCAGAAGCGATTCGAATATCGCACGCCATGGCCAGCTCACATCCGCCGCCAAGCGCAAAACCGTTAATCATCGCAATCGTCGGTTTGTCATACGCTTCGATATAATCGTATACTTCTTGCATTCCACCGGGTGTGAATACATCTAAAGGACCACGGTTTTTCAGCTGACTGATGTCCGCCCCTGCCGCAAATGATTTGTCTCCTTGACCCGTGAAAATAATACAATTCGTTTCTTTGTCATTTTTTAATCTCTCTAGTGCATCTTTCATTTCTCCAAGTGTTTCTTTACTTAACGTATTGCGCTGCTCAGGCAAATTTATAATAATGTAGGCGAGCTGATTTGATTTTTCCACTAAAATATTTTGATAGCTGTTCATTCCTTCACCCCGCTCTTATTTTTTCACTAACAATGCAATTGAATGGTTATGCGCGATTCTATCTTTTCCCTACGCCCACTGTCTTACGTCTCACAATTTCCTCTTCCACTAGCACACGTTTCAGTATTTTCCCTACCGTGGATTTCGGAAGCTGATCTTTGAATTCAACTGCACGAGGGATTTTGTATTTAGCTAGTTGTCCAGTGCACCATTCTATGATTTCCTGCTCAGTTACTTTGGCACCCTTTTTCTTCACAATTGTAGCTTTAACCCATTCCCCACTATATGAATCCGGGACACCAAAGACACAAACTTCCGCAATTCCCGGATGCCGATAAATCACCTCTTCCACTTCAACTGGATAAATATTAAAACCACTGGCAATAATCATTTCTTTCTTTCTACCGACAATAAAGAAATATCCATCTTCATCCATCGTGGCAATATCTCCGGTGAACAGCCAGCCATCGCGTAGTGCCAGGGAAGTTTCTTCTGGTTTTCGCCAGTATCCCTGCATTATTTGTGGACCTTTTACAATTAATTCACCCGATTGACCCGAAGGCATTTCTGTTGTCCCAGTTTCTATATCAACAATTTTGGAATCGGTATTAGGATACGGCAAACCAATACTGCCTACTTTTCTTTTTCCGATAACAGGATTTCGATGCGTCGTAGGTGACGTTTCTGACATGCCGAATCCTTCTGAAATAGAGACATCGAATTTCACTCTAAATTGATTGATAACTTCTACCGGAAGTGGCGCTGAACCGCAGCTACAGTATTTAAAGCAGCTTAAATCGTCCACTGTTAGGCCGGGATGATTTAATAAGGAAATATACATAGTGGGCACGCCTGGAAAAATGGTCGGTCGATGTTTACGTATCAGATCTACAACCTTGTCTATTTCAAACTTTTCTATCGTAATGTACGTTGAAGCAGTATAAATAGCACTATTCATACGTGCCATCCCAAACACATGAAATAACGGCGACAATCCAAGCAGACGTTCACCAGCTTCTTGAAGTTGTAAAGCATCTGCAGTATAAGTTTTATCCTGATAGACGTTGGAGGTTACGTTGAAATGCGTCAGCATAACCCCTTTGGACCTTCCCATAGTTCCTCCTGTATATTGAAGGAGCGCTAGATCTTTTTCAGGATTAATGTCCAGGTCAGGAAGTCCGTTCGTTCCTTTCTCTATCCAATCGTATAGACCGCCTTCTTGCTGCTTATCCCTGTCGGCTAAAATAATGATGAGCTGATTACTCATTCCGATTTCCTCTAACTTCTTCTGTTGTTTACGATGACCAATAAACCAGGTTGCTTCAGAATCCCGTAAAATATAATCCAATTCAGATGTCTGGTACATTGGATTTACTTGAACCACTATACCGCCTAAGCGATGGATTGCATAAAAGGAAATGATATATTCTACGCAGTTTGGAAGCATTAAGGCGATTCGATCACCTTTTCTAAACCCGTTGTGGTATAAAGAAGCCGCAAAACGGTCAGAAGCATTCTTCAATTCGAAATAAGTGAGTTCTTGATCGCCATCTATCACTGCTTTTTGATTAGAATGGCGTTCAGCAGAACGATCTAATAGGTCATATAATGAAAGTGACGGAATCTCGGTTTCATAAGGAATATTTTTCGGATAAAACGTTTTCCAAGGTTTATTCATTTTTCGACCCCCAAATCAGTCTTTTTCCAGCGGATAGGACGACGGTACTTAAGCATTTATTACATTGGAGATTCGCCCCAATTTGTCTGCAGTTTGTTTTGCTTCGGACACCATGTCCGTTATCAATTTTTTAACGGTTGGAATACCTTGAATCCGTCCCACTGATTGCCCACAAGAAAAAATCCCGGCATCAATGTCTCCTTCCTCATATACTTGCACAACTCTGCGTCCCGAAATCAACGGTAAAAGTTCCTCAAGTTCTGCTCCTCTGCTTTCTGCTTCCAAAACTTGCAGGGCTACTTCATTTCGTGCAACACGCGAGGTAGAACCAATTGTTTTCTGAATTAATGAAGTATCCTGCTCGGTTGCCTGAACCATCCACTGTTTAACGTTGTCATGCACCTGGGCTTCTTGAGTAGCCAAAAATCGTGTGCCCATCATTACACCTTCTGCCCCAAGAGCTAGCATCGCGGTCATTCCCCGTCCATCAGCAATACCTCCGCCAGCTAACACGGGAATCTTGACTGCATCAACCGTCTGCGGGACAAGAACAACATTTCCCACATCTTCCATACCTGGATGGCCACCTGCCTCAAACCCAATTACAGTGACAGCATCACATCCAACCCGTTCTGCTGTCTTGGCATATTTAACTCCTGCGACCTTGTGAATGACGATTACACCGTTATCTTTTAACACTTTCATATATACTTCTGGGCTCCGGCCTGAAGTCTCTACGATCCGAATACCTTCTTCGATCAATACGTCAATATACGCTTCATTCGGCATTTTCCTGACACTTGGAAACAGATTGATGTTAACTGCAATTGGTTTTGCTGTTAACTTTCTTGCACGTCGTATTTCTTTCCGTAAATCCTCTGCCGTCTCGAAAGTGGCAGACGTAATAATTCCAAGCCCCCCTGCCTCTGAGACAGCAGCTGCTAATGGAGCACGACCAACCCTGAACAATCCCCCACAAATTATTGGATACTCAATTTTCAGTAAATCAGTTATACGTGTTCTCAATTTCTGCTTCCCCTTCTTTCTTGGCAAGTTTAATAATAAAGCGAAATTCACTTTGCAACATCTGTATCATTTTACTTGCGGCCGAAACGAATCCGATTCCCATACTATTCGGGTCCGCTCCATTGGCCTCATAGATGTACTTAATTTTTATACGGAAGTTGAACTAGCTTCTAATCCATCATTTTCTACTATCCCTTTGTGTTGTTCATCGCCACTATTCTTGGACAGAACTGGTTTAACAAAAATTGCAAAGAGTATTCCAAAAACCAGGACGAGACCTGCCATAAATAATATGGATAAATTATAGCCCGCGATTTTATTAGCTCCCGCTAATGCGACAAGATAACCCGTGAGGAGCGGTGCTACGATACCCGCTAAGTTGCCTGATGATGTCAAAATGCTCGTCATCAGCCCACCCCTTTCAGGTAATTCATTAATCATGATGGTAGGGCCAATCGGCAATATCGCGTACGTGAGCCCTTTTGCCAGACTCATCGCAATAACAACCCAAATCGGATTCTGAAAGACAACAATGGATGCCATAAATATCGCACCAGTGATCATCGCTCCAGCAACTAGATATACCCTGGATAGACGCCAGTTTTGACTCTTCTTATATAAGTAATCAGACAGCATCGACACACCGATATAAATAACCATGGAACTAACTCCAATTATCGCAACACCATATCCCATTTGAACCGCAGACATTTGTACGACTTCCACCAAATAAATTGGCAACCAAATCGCAATCCATACGACAAGAAAGTAAGTAGAGAAATAGGCAAGTGTTGTAAATAAAGAAGTTGGAGAAGCAAGGACCAACAGAAAGTCTTTCAATTTAATTTTCTCTAGTTTAGCCTTCTTTTTATTCTGCTTCTCTTTATACACTGCAACTGGATTTTCTTTTGTGAAGAGTTGGAAAAGAATAAACCATACGATACTTGCGACACCAAGGCAGGCAAATGCAACTTTCCAGCCTAATGTGGCGATTAAAGCTACAAGAAGCGGGGCAACAACCATTGCTCCGACTGTACCGCCGGATACGACAACAGAATTTGCAAATCCTCTCTGCTTTGGCGGAAACCATTTATTCGCATGGCTGTATGCAATCGGGCTGAATGGTGCTTCGAATACACCAAGTAATACCCTGTAAAGAATGAGGATTGGCAACGCAGTAATTGCCAGAACACCAAACTGCAAAACAGCCCATGTCAGCATGAGGACGCCAAGTACTTTCTTTGCTCCATGCCTGTCCGCCAATGCAGCACCAAAAATGCCGGTAACAGGATACAGCCAGTAGTAGCTGCTACCAACTAACCCCCATGCAGCGTAAGATAAGTTAAAATCTTTCATAATTGCTACAGCTGCAAGTCCAACAATTGACTTGTCTGCAAAGTTAATAACCATCCCCAAAAATAGTAGAACAAGAACAAACCAACGCATAGAAATCCCCCTTTTCTTTCCCTTATTTTTTCACTAGTGTTTTTGGTAGTTATTCATCTCTTCGCTTCACGCTCATTTTTGAAGCAGTAAAGCAATTCCCTGTCCTCCGCCTATACAAGCAGTCACAATCGACCGTTTCGCACCACTTCTCTTCATTTCATACACAGCTTTTGCAACGAGCATACCGCCTGTAGCTGCAATTGGGTGACCGTGCGCAATTGCTCCGCCATTTACATTTAGTTTTTCATGTGGAATCTTTAATTCTAGATTGCAAGCGAGTACCTGAACGGCAAATGCTTCATTTAATTCAACAAAATCAATATCTTCCATAGTTAAGTTATTCCGCTCTAACAACTTACGAACAGCTGGAACTGGACCAATCCCCATGATGTTAGGATCTACTCCTGAAACCTGAGAATCAACGACATATGCCATAACTTCTAGTCCACGTTTTTCCGCTTCTTCAGCGGACATAACGACAACTGCCGATGCACCGTCATTTACACCTGAAGAGTTTCCAGCAGTGACTGAGCCTCTTTCTTTAAATGCGGGACGAAGCTTCATCAGTTTTTCTTTCGTCGTTCCTAAACGTGGATGCTCATCGCAGTCGAATAAGACCGTTTCTTTGCCCACTTTTACTTTAATCGGGACAATTTGTTCATCATAAAACCCTTCTTCCATCGCCTTCGCCATTCGTCTTTGGCTTTCCGCCGCATATAGATCCTGTTCTTCACGTGAAATCCCATACTTTTCAGCTAAGTTCTCCGCTGTAATCCCCATTGGAGGATCGCCAATCTTTGCTGGAGAAAGTTGTCTTTTTACAAATCCAGGAGGCTGGCGGTCGTACGGACGCGATGACGGAGCTAGCAAATGAGGAGAACGCGACATACTTTCCACACCGCCTGCCAAAAAGATCGTCCCTCTTCCTGCTCGTATCAAATCCGCCGCAAGTGCTACGCTGTTAATCGATGAACCGCACTGGCGATCAATTGTTAGTCCCGGCACTGTAACAGGAAATTCCGCCTCTAGCAGAGTCATCCGTGCAGCATTTCCTCCACCGCTTAAGCAGTTTCCTAAAATGACATCATCAATTTCTTCTGTATTAAGCTGAGCCCTTTTAACTGCTTCTTTCATCACCTCGGCCCCATATTCATAGTATGGTATTGTCGCAAGTGCCCCGCCTTGTTTGGCGATTGCTGTTCTTACAGCTGATACAATAACCGGTTCTGCCATCATCGCACCTTCTTTCATTCAGCTATTTTTCGTTACTTTAAAAGTTGCCATTCCAGTTGCAGCAAGTAGGCCATTTTCGTCGAATACATCCCCTCTGCAACTACCTTTATTTCCGTTTGTATGGATATGATAGCCTTTACAGACGAGTCTACTAATCTGTTCTTGCTTAAATATTTGAACATGTAAATCAATGGTTGCTGTAGAGCCGCCCTCTCGTTCTGACAACGCCGTTCCGAGCGCAACATCAAGCAGTGTGTAATAAAGACCACTGGAAACGTGCCCAACTTCATCCTTATGAAACGCTTGAACATTCACCGAAACCACGACTGCTCCTTCATCATCTTCTTGCCTTATCATTCCAAGATGATCAAAGAAAGTAGATTGCTGTATCTTCATATCTTTATTGTTCATTTTATTGTACCTGTAGATTTTCTATTAAAATGGCCATTCCCTGCCCACCACCGACACATAAAGACGCAATCCCGTAACGACCACCTCTTTTTTGCAGTTCATGCATTAATGTCACGACAAGCCGCGAACCCGTAGAACCTACAGGATGTCCGAGCGCAATCGCACCGCCATTCACATTTAACTTTTCTGAATCAATGTTAAGTTCGCGCTGCACAGCGAGTGCTTGGGATGCGAACGCTTCATTGATTTCAAATAATTCAATCTCCTCAATCGATAAATTTGCCTTTTCAAGTAGTTTTTGAATCGCAGGTACCGGACCAATTCCCATAATTTCGGGTGGCACTCCAACCGCGACCCAGTCAACGACTGCAACACGCGGTGTCAGCGACAGTTCCTTTGCCTTTGATTCACTCATAAGAAGAACAGCGGAAGCGCCATCATTTCGACCGCATGCATTGCCAGCGGTTACGGACCCTTCTTTCTTAAACACCGGCTTCAGTTGACCAAGTTTTTCAATCGTTGTTTCCGGTCGCGGATGCTCATCTTTATCAAAGACAACCGTTCCTTTTCTCGACTTTATTTCATACGGAACAATTTCATCATCGAATTTCCCATCTTCAATTGCTGCCGCTGCTCTTTTTTGACTTTCAATCGCAAATGCATCTTGGTCTTCTCTAGAAATCCGGTACTTTTGTGCAACATTTTCAGCAGTTATTCCCATACCCATATCTTCACCGTAAATTTCTTTAGGCTGCTGACCTGCCTCTAAATTTGCATCGACTAAATACGTTTTATCCCCGCCAAAACGGGCACCGCGCAAGTAAATAGCTGAACTGCTCATACTTTCAGTTCCGCCAGCGACCACAATAGTAGCCTGATTTGACTGAATCTGTTGAACACCAGAAGCGATGGCCTGCATTCCGGAAGCACAAAGGCGATTCACCGTAAATGCCGGTTTTTCATTTGGAATGCCTGCTCGAATTGCTGCAACGCGAGCGACATTCGACGATTCAGTCGTCTGCCGAACTTCTCCTAAAATAACCTCATCTACTTTTCCAGGTGAAAGAGATGCCTTTTCCAACAATTTTACAATGACATGTGAACCTAAAAATCCTGAGTTAATTTCTTTTAATGCGCCGCCGTACCTTCCAATCGGCGTACGCACCCCCTCGACAATGACCACACGTTCCCTCATAACATAGCCTCCCTTATGAATATTCTTTATTTAATTGGCCTGAAATAATATTCTTTTGGATTTCTGAAGTACCTTCATAAATACGAGTAATTCTTGCATCGCGATAAAATCGTTCGATTGGATAATCAGAAATGTAGCCAATACCGCCATGAATTTGCAATGCTTTATCGGCGACGCGATTATACACTTCCGATCCGTAAAGTTTTAACATTGCGGCTTCTTTAATGACTTTTTGTCCTTCATCAACCATCCAGGCGACGCGATATGTAAATGATCTCAACGCTTCGATTTCAACTGCCATCTCCGCTAGCATATGAGCGACGGCCTGGTGTTCAATAATCGGGACTTTAAATTGTACGCGTTCTTTTGCATACATAACTGATAAGTCGAGTAACTTCTGACAGGAACCTAAATTTCTTGCCGCAAGCCCTGCACGCCCATTGGTTAAGATTTTTAAGGCATTTACATATCCCTGCCCTTCTCCACTTAATACATTTTCAACGGGAACCTCGCAGTTTTCCATAATAACTTCTGCTGAATGCGAGCCACGTAAACCCATTTTCTTCTCAACTGCACCAACATAGAACCCTGGAAAATCTTTTTCAATGATAAAAGATGTAATTCCTTTCGCTCCTTTGGAAGGTTCTGTTACTGCCATCACAGTAAAAACATCCGCTTCCGTCGCATTTGTTATATAATGCTTCGTTCCATTCAATATATATTTATCGCCCTTTTTAACGGCCGTTGTTTTCAAATTCGTCGCGTTCGACCCTGCATCTGGCTCGGTTAAAGCAAAAGCACCAATCTTTCTGCCCGCAGCCATGTCAGGTAAATATTTTTTCTTTTGTTCTCCATTTCCCATCTCGACAATACCTACTGTTCCAATCCCTGTGTGAGCACCTATCAATGTAGTATAGCCGTTGTGTGTAGCACCAATTTCTTCATATAACGCACACTTCCCAACCATTCCAATTCCGAGACCACCGTACTCTTCAGGTATACTTAATCCAAACAAACCCATTTCTTTAGACATTTCTACAATATGTTCAGGGATTTCATTTTCTTCTTCAATCTGCATCGCGACCTTCTCGACTTCATTTTGAATGAAATCGCGGACATGTCGTTTTAAAACTTTTATATCCTCATCCAATTCAAAGTTCATTCCTCCGCACCCCTTTTAATCGTATTGATAAAATCCGCGTCCACTTTTTTTACCAAGCCAACCGGCTTTCACATATTTTTTCAATATCGGACAAGGACGATATTTTTCGCCGAGTGTCTCATGCAAATATTCCATGTTTCGAAGCCGTGTATCGAGCCCGACTAAATCCGCGAGGGCAAGGGGGCCCATCGGATGGTTCAATCCAAGCTTAATCGACTTATCGATGTCTTCGATTGATCCAACGCCCTCCATTACCATATTCATTGCTTCATTTCCAATTAAACAATTCATTCGGCTAACCGCAAAGCCAGGGAATTCATTAATGTTCACACATTCTTTGCCGATGGATTCGCCGAATGCAAAGCATTTTTCAATCGTTTCTTCAGACGTTTCAAGGCCGCGTATCACTTCAATAAGTTTCATTTTAGGTACCGGATTAAAAAAGTGAAGAGCTATACATTGAGCAGGACGACTTGTTTGAGCAGCGATTTCTGTCGGACTCATCGTTGACGTATTCGTCGCTAAAATCGTCTTTTTCGGTGCGTATTCATCAAGCTCCTTAAAAATTGCTATTTTTAAGTCCATCAATTCAAGGACAGCTTCTATTATTAAGTCAGCTTCATACGCCGCTTCTTTTAAGTCCGTTGTATAAACGATTGATTTTTTATTGCTGTATTTCTCAATGTACTGACGGCATACATGAAGGGATGCTTCATTCACATCGTGTACTTTAACGTCGTAACCCGCCTCGAGACAGGTGAGAGCGATTCCTCTTCCCATCGTACCGGCACCTATGATTGAAATGTTTTTCATCTATATCTCTCCCAACCGTCGTTTAATTAACTACCGCCCTCATTTTTTCAAACTCTTCTGTAAGCAACGGCAAGACTTCAAACAAATCGCCGACGATGCCATAGTCCGCAACCTTGAAAATATTTGCTTCCGGATCTTTGTTGATGGCGACAATGACCTTCGAGTTCGACATGCCCGCTAAATGCTGAATGGCTCCGGAAATACCGGCTGCGATGTACAAATCAGGCGTCACAACTTTCCCCGTCTGTCCGATCTGTAAAGAGTAATCGCAGTAGTCCGCATCACAGGCTCCGCGGGATGCACCGACCGCACCGCCAAGCACTTCAGCAAGTTCATTCAATAAGTCAAAACCTTCTTCACTTTTCACACCCCGCCCTCCGGCAATGACAACTTTTGCTTCTGTCAAATCGACGCCTGTTGAGGCTTTGCGGACGACTTCTTTAATAATTGTACGAAGGTTTGTAATGGGTACTGCGACGCTTGAAACTTCACCAGAACGTGCTTTGTCCTGTTCAAGCGGCGCGATGTTGTTCGGACGGATTGTCGCAAAGACGATGCCTTCTTTCACAGTCAGCTTTTCAAATGCTTTACCAGAATAAATTGGGCGTGTGAAAATGACTTCCTCGCCTTCTTCTTCAATTGATGTGGCATCAGAAACGAGGCCCACACCGAGTTTCGCTGCAATTTTTGGTGATAGGTCTTTACCGAGCGCTGTATGACCGAAAATGATGCCTTCCGGTTTTTCCTGGTCCAAAACGCCCATGAATGCCTGTGAATATCCGTCTGATGTGTACTGCCCTAGCTGCGCATCTTCAACCGTAATGACACGGTCCGCACCGTACTGAATCAGTTCTTCCGCGAACTTGCTGACCGATTCGCCGATTAATACACCGATCGTTTCTCCACCATCCGCAATTTTCTTACCAGCAGCAATTGCCTCAAATGACACGTTTCTTAGTTGTCCATCACGAGCCTCACCTAATACAAGTACTTTTTTTCCCATCAATAAAACCTCCTGTTATGCTTTGTCGTTAAATAACTTTCGCTTCGTTATGGAGCAACTTCACAAGTTCTTCCACTTGAGCAGAAATTTCTCCATCAAGCAAACGACCAGCGTTTTTTTGCGGTGGAAGATAAATTTCAAGCGTTTTTGTTTTCGCTCGTACATCCTTTTCTTCTAGATCTAAATCGTCAATTTCAACTTCTTCTAATGGCTTTTTCTTTGCTTTCATGATTCCAGGAAGCGAAGGATAACGCGGTTCGTTTAATCCTTGCTGACATGTAACAAGTACAGGTAGAGATGTCTGAATACTTTCTGAATCCCCTTCGACATCGCGCATAATAGAGACATCATTGCCGTTCACTTCAATTTTTGTAATTGTCGTAACGTACGGAATGTCGAGTCCTTCCGCAACGCGCGGCCCAACCTGACCACTTCCTCCATCAATTGCCACGTTGCCCGCAAAGATGATATCAGCGTTTTTATCTTTTAAATACTCCGTTACTATTTTCGCAGTTGTAAACTGATCGCCTTCATCCAGATCATCTTCTGTGTTTATTAGAACAGCTTTATCGGCCCCCATCGCGAGCGCTGTCCGTAGCTTCTTTTCTGCTTCATCGCTTCCTACAGACACGACTGTCACTTCGCCTCCATGCTTGTCGCGAAGACGAATGGCTTCTTCTACGCCGTATTCGTCATACGGGTTAATGATGAATTCGGCGCCGTCTTCTTGGACTTGTCCATTTGCGATTGAAATTTTCTCTTCCGTATCAAATGTTCTTTTCAGCAATACGAAAATTTTCATGTCAGTACCCCCACTCTGATTCCTTTTTCATCGTATTCATAAAAACCTTTTCCTGTCTTTTTACCGAGCTCGCCTTTTTCTACTTTTTCAGCTACAATACGGGCCGGCTTATCTTTTTCATCTCCACTTTCGTTATATCGTTGCATCCGCACAAAATAATTTACATCAATTCCCGTTAAATCCATTAACGCAAACGGGCCAATCGGGTGATTTAGTGCTTTTTTACAGACCAGATCAATTTCTTCATGTGTGGCGTAACCGTTTTCATAAAGGAATAGTGCTTCATCCATTAATTTACCGAGAATACGGTTAGCGATGAAGCCCGAAATTTCTTTCTTAAGCAATACCGGTGTTTTACGGATGCTTTCCACAAATGCCATGCTTTTCGCTGCTGTTTCTTCAGACGTATGAGGTCCTTTAACCACTTCAACCAACTCCATGACAAGAACTGGATTAAAGAAGTGAATATTACAAACATTTTCCGGATGGCTAACTACATCGGCTAGTTTTGAACTAACAATCGTTGAACTATTCGTCGCTAATATCGTATCATTCGCAACAATTTTATTGAGCTTTGCAAAAAGTTCACGTTTTGCATCCAGTTTTTCAACAATTGCTTCAATCACTATATTTGCATTTGACAAGTCTTCAATAGAAGCCGTAAAAGATAGGCGGTCAAATGCGTTGTCTACTTCTTCCCGCGTATATCTCCCTTTTTCAACGCGACTATCCATCTGCCCTTTGAGAAATACCTTTGCTTTATCAAGACTCTCCTGTTCAATATCTTGTAACGTGACCGGATAGCCCGCAAGCGCACATACCATCGCGATTTGTGAACCCATCGCACCTGAACCGACTACAGCTACGCAATTAATTTTATTATTTTCCACTATGCTCAATCCCTCTCCTGTAAAGATAGTAATGGTGAAAATGCAATGATAGATATACTATTTTTCCTAGATTTTATTTTTCATTAAATATATTGTGGTTTACGTTTTTCGAAGAATGCATTTACTCCTTCTTTGAAGTCTTCCGTTTCAAAACACATACCTTGTGCAAATCCTTCTAATTCAAGCGTTTCACTAATTTCTGCTAAGATGCTTCTATTTGTTAATTTCTTTGTTAAGCCCATTGCAATAGCTGGTCCCTCAGCCAATGTAGCGGCTAAAGAAAGTGCTTCTTCTAACAGTAAATCATTTGGAACAATACGATTTATAACACCCATTTTTTGCGCTTGGTCAGCAGTCATTTTTCCGCCTGCAAGCATCAGTTCTAAAGCACGATGACGTCCTATTAATCTTGGAAGAAAATAGATAGAACCAAGATCAGGTATCAAACCAACTTTTATAAAGCTCTGAATGAAAGAGGTTGAGTGAGTCGCCACGATTATGTCACAAGCCAATGCAAGACTGGATCCTGCCCCAGCAGCTATTCCATTAACTGCAGCAATAACAGGTTTTTCTAAATTGAGGATAGAATGAATCATTTCATGTCCCGCTTGCAATCTTCTTCTTCCTGATACTGCATCTACCGTTTTTAAAGCGCTTAGATCACCTCCGGCAGAAAAAGCTTTACCTTCGCCAGTTAATATAATGACTTTTACTTCATCATTATCTTTAATACTAGTAAAAAAGCTTCTTAACTCTTCTCTCATTTCTTGACCAAGTGCGTTTCTAATTTCTGGTCGATTTAATGTAACAACACAAACTTTATTTTCAAATTCCACTTTAATATTTTCATACGTATCATCTAACATTTGTAATTCCTCCCGTCCATTTCGGTTCGCCTTATTTTTTCCCGTTCATCTCTAAACCTCTCTTCTCTAGTTCTTCTTTAATAAGCAGTCTTTTTAAAAGCTTACCGACTGTGTTTCTCGGGAGTTCCTCCATCACTTCAAATTCTTTTGGTACTTTGTATGGCGTTAACTTTGTATAGCAGTAGCCTTTTATTTCATCGATATCGATTGTGACTCCTTCTTTTGGAACAATAAATGCTTTAATCGTTTCTTCTAAATCAGTGTGAGGAATGCTCGCCACCGCTGCTTCTTGAATATCTGGATGTTCGTATAAGACACTTTCCACTTCTTGTGGATAGATATTAAAACCGCCGACAATAATCATTTCTTTTTTTCTGCCGACGATATAAAAATAGCCTTCTTCATCCATCATCGCCAGGTCGCCTGTATACAGCCAGCCATTATGCAACGTCAACTTCGTTTCTTCCTCGCTGTTCCAGTAACCTTTCATGATTTGCGGTCCTTTAATGAGTAGTTCGCCCACACTATTTGGCCCCAGTTCTGTATCGGTGTCGTCAATGATCATACAATCTGTACCCAGTAACGGAATTCCGACGCTGCCTACTTTTCGTTTAGCGAATGACGGATTGCGATGTGTTGTTGGAGATGTTTCTGACATACCGAACCCTTCAGCAATCACAGCACCTGTCAATTCTTCAAATCGCTTAATGACTTCAATAGGGAGTGGAGCGGAGCCGCACGAACAATGATTTAAGCACCTTAAATCGAATTTTTCGATAGCTGGGTAATTGATAAACGCATTGTACATTTTAGGCACGCCCGGAAAGTATGTTGGCCGATACTTTTTCACACTATCAAGAACATGCTGAATTTCAAATTTAGCAATCAAAAGAATTGTTGCGCCAATATAAATACCAAGATTCATTGCACTCGTCATTGCATACACATGATAAAGCGGAGTTGCCGTTAGAATAACTTCTTTTCCCTCTAGCATGCTTTCACCATACATTCCAAAGCTTTGAACGACGTTGGAAGTAAGATTATAATGAGTTAGCATAGCCCCTTTCATTACTCCACTGGTCCCTCCTGTATATTGAATAACAGCGACATCCTCATGCGGATTAATTTTTTCAGGTCCACTGATCGCCTTTCCATTTTCAATAAGTGATTGAAGAGATATGAATCCACTCTCGTCATCCTCAATCGAGAAGCACTGTTCGAACGAATACACCTCTTTTATTTCTTCAACGGTACGCTTAGCAGTCTTGTCAAACACAATATATTGCGTGTTCGAATCGATCACAATCTGCATTAACTCCCGCGATGTATACATTGGATTCACTTGGACAACTATGAGGCCCAGCGCCTGCGCAGCATAGTAACTCACAATATAAAGAGGGTGATTGGCCATCATCAGGCCAATCCGATCCCCTTTTTTCAATCCAATCTCTTTCCACTTTCCAGCAAGTTTGTCCACTTGTGTCTTTAGAGCTGTGTAATCTGTCGGTTCGTCTTCAAATACAATCGCCGTATGGTTAGGAAACCGCTTAACGGTATTTTCAAGAAACGCGTAAATGGAGCTTTCCGGTAGTTTAATAGATAGTGTTCCCTCTTTGTACCACTGCTTCCATGGTTTATTTACTGTTCTTTCCACCATCTGCACCCCCATTTAGATAATTACCCTTCTAACACTTTCCGTGCAATAATGAGGCGTTGAATTTCATTTGTACCTTCGTAAATTTTTGTTATTCGTGCATCACGATAAAATCTTTCAATCGGATAATCAGCTACGTATCCCATACCACCATGAATTTGAACGGCTTTATCTGCAACTCTATTAAATACATCAGAAGCAAATAGTTTTGCCATGGACGCTTCTTTAATCACTGTTTTTCCATCATCAATCATATGTGCCGCCTTCAATGTAAGCATCCGAGCCGCTTCAGTCTCTGTTGCCATATCCGCAAGCATCCATTGAATCGCCTGGTTATCCGCAATCGGCTTGCCGAACTGCTTTCTTTCTTTTGCATAGGATGCAGAAAGTTCAATCAATTTATCGCATGAGCCTACCGCACGGGCGGCCAACCCAACACGACCTTCTCCGAGAATTTTCAAAGCGGACAAATAACCCATCCCCACTTCTCCGATGACATTTACATCCGGTACTTCACAATCTTCAAAAATGAGCTGGGCAGTATACGAACCTCGAAGACCCATTTTTTTATCTATTTTACCAATCGTGAAACCAGGAAAATCTTTTTCAATTAAGAAAGCAGTTATACCGCCTTTTGCACCTTTTTCTTTATCGGTTAAAGCAAAAACGGTAAAAACATCCGCGACTGGAGCATTCGTAATAAAATGTTTCGTTCCGTTCACAATCCATTTATCACCACGTTTTACTGCTCTCGTTTCTAAATTTGTTGCGTCAGATCCAGCCCCTGGTTCCGAAAGTGCAAATGCCGCGATTTTTTCTCCGGCTGCCATCCCTGGCAAATACTTTTCTTTTAAATAAGGGGAGGCCAGTTTCACTAGCCCTGTACTTCCAATTCCGGTATGTGCACTTATTAAGCTTACAAAACCATTATGTGTTCGCCCAAGCTGTTCAAGGATAACAGCCTTGCCAACTGTATTTAATCCGATTCCACCGTACTCTTCAGGAATACTTATACCAAACAATCCAAGTTCTTTCGCCTGTTCTATTAAGTGCTGTGGAATTTTATCTTCCTCTTCTATTTGCTGTGCGTACGGCTCTACTTCTCTCTCTACATAGTTTCGAACCATTTGTTTCATTTGCTCAATCTCTGGTTTCAATTGTGTGAACATGTTAATTTCCTCCCTTTTATGGTCAATCTCACTAACTAATATATAGATACTTGCAATTTACATGCCAAACTTAAAGATGCCTTATTCTCTGGTTTTAGTACCTTTACACGTATCCCACAACATTTCCGATTCACTTTTGAATCAAATAGTTGCTTAATCTCACTTACATAAGCGATTCAATTTTGAATTATCGATCCATTTTTGATTATTTAGTTAATTAAAAAACAAAAAACCTGTGAAAATACAGGTTTAATGGTTGTTCTCTTTATTTTTCAATAGTAAATAAACGGTTTTCAATGCAGTTATCGATGTCCTGTGTACAAGAGCTTCGTTTATTAAATAGCCTATTAACTCGTCCGCTTCTGATACTTTTCCCTTTCGAATATCTTGAAGCATCGATGTCTCGTGCTTTCTTGCAAATTCGGCATTTTGAAAAGCAATGTGGATGTCATCTTCAGTTAACGGATAGCCACACATTGCGGCTATCTGAATTGTTTCCAATCCAATCATCCATGCGACCTCCCTTAAATGAGGATCGTCAAGTATTTGTCCTATTGTCCTATCCGTCGCAGCTGATAAGGGGTTAAATAGTAAGCTAAACAAATATTTCTTCCATTTTCTCAACATAATTTGCCGAGAACAATCAGCTGGTATTTTTGCTTCATTTAATAAGGTTGAGAATTTTTCCACAGTGCCTTCCCTCTCCTTGCCGAGCGCGCCGAGAACTATTTTATACCTCCCGCTTTGTTTAATAACGCCCGGTGATTTGACTGAAGCCTGCACATAGACTGCCGCTGATAATACGCGTTCCTCTCCAAATATCTCGACAAGTTTTTCCTCGTTATTCACGCCATTTTGAAGCGTCATGACATACGCAGATTCCAGTATTACTTCTTTTAGCCTTTCAGCAGTTTCCTTCGTATCGCCTGATTTAACGCAAAATAATATCAATTCACAGTCGGCAAGAGCTTCAATTTTCTCAGTGAATGTCTGATAGATGGTTACTTCTTCATTTCATCTTACGATTACTAATCCATTTTTGTTCATTTCCTCCAAGTGAGCTCCACGCGCAATGTACTTAACATCATGTCCCGCTTCAGTTAAAAAACTACCGAAAAAAGAACCGACTGCCCCACTTCCCATAACTCCAATATTCATAGGGAACTCCCCTTTCCTTTCAATAGAACATTGTATTTTTTCAGTTTCCTAACAATGGTTGGTTGGCTCGTGTCAAGAGCCTTTGCTAAGTCATATGTTGTCGCATATTTTTCAGCTGCCCGCTTCAGAAGATTTTCCTCAGCTGCTTCCACCGCTTTTTTCAATGTCATTGTTTCATCGATTTCAATAGACTGCGAATTGCTTTTTATTTTGTACTCAGCTGGAAGATGTTCGATTTCAAGCCGATCTACGCTATTGAGCAGAACAATTTGTTCTAGCAAATTGGAAAGCTCTCTTATATTACCAGGCCAATTATGTCGATAGAAAAAAGAAATGAGTTCAGCATTCAACTCTTTTTTCATGCCATACTTTTCATTAATATCTTTCAAAAATAACTTTATTAATTCATGTATCTCCTCTTTACGTTCCCGTAAAGGCGGGATAACAATCGGAACCACGTTTAAACGGTAATATAAATCTTCACGGAACTTCCCTTCTTGAACCATTTCTTTTAAATTCCGATTAGTTGCTGCAAGCAACCGGACATCAACTTTTTTAGTCGACGTGCCACCAACCCGCTGTATTTCTCTTTCTTGAATGACCCTCAGCAATTTCACTTGCAAGTCTAACGGCATTTCACCAATTTCATCTAAAAACAAAAATCCTTTATCCGCCATTTCAAACATTCCAGGTTTCCCATTTTTACTTGCACCTGTAAAAGCACCTCCAGCATAACCAAACAGTTCTGACTCCAATAGGTTCGAGGGAATTGCACCACAATTCACTTTAATATATTTACCACTTCTACTGCGCTCGCTTTCATTGTAAATATATTTGGCCAGCACATCTTTACCCACACCTGTTTCTCCAAGAATCAGAACTGTTGCGGAGACATTAGCGATACGCTTTGCTGTGTCATAGATAATCCGCATCTGCTCATTTTCCACAACCGTCTTCCCATCTATTAAAGACTCACTTCTTCTAAGTCTTTCAATTTCCTTCTGGTAGCTTTTATTTAATTCGTTCGCTTTTCGAAGAGCACTTTGCAAGCCATTTAAATCGGATAAGTCACGTACATTCGTAACAATGCTTTCTACTTCGCCTTGTTCATTGAAAATCGGGTTGCCGGTAAGAAGCGTTTCCTTACCCGAATAATTGAGTTGCATAAGCGACACACTTCTCTTTTTTTCCATGACTTTATGCGTAACCGAATCCTCAAGAATTCCCCGCTTAATTAAATCGTCTACTTTCTTATTTAAATAATATTCTTTCGGTATGCCCGTAATTCTTTCAATTGCTGAATTCGTTCGCAATGTGACGCCGTCTATATCTGTAATATAAATGCCATCATACGAACTCTCGATGACCGCGTCAAGATGACGATTTATACGTTGCAACTCCTCCAGTTCGCTCGACTTATTTTCAAGTTCTCGCGAAGTAATTCCAACATAGACAATTCCATCCGTATTCAATTGTTCTTTTAAAAATACATATCCTTTATTGTTCAAACTGGCCTGAATTAATTTCCCTCCCTGGTTTGCATGCCATCCGTCGAAGATTTCTTTGACAGATTTATTTAAAACGTCTTTTTTCATATCGACTAGAAGATGCTCATTCATATGAATCACTTCATTATTTAAAGATGTTTCAAGATATAGAAAAGGCATTTTATCCTCCTGGTTCAAAACAAGCACCCCTTTTCCATAATGTTACTGTTATTTTCACAATAATGCAAAATGACAACTACCACTATGCTTTATCCGTGAATCGATTCTTCCGCCCTTAGTTGTTTTATAAATAACTTAAAACGGTAACCAAAAATAATAGCGGCAACCAGTGCTAGGAACGACAAAAAGCCATAAACGAATACATACTGGTAGTATCCTGATAGCCCATCATCAAAATAGGACAATAACTTTCCTGAAAGTGTAACGCCAATACCACCACCCATATACTGAATCAATTGAAGTGTACCAATTCCGCTAGACAACTGTTCTATGGGTAATATTTTCGTTAAGATAGTTGGCAAGCTTGTCGTAATACAAACAAAGCCGCTACTTGAGATACCAAAAATAATAATGATAAATAAAATAGAAGCATTTCCGAATAAACTTGCCATCCCCCCTGCAAGGACCATAAGAATCGTTCCCGTAAGAGCTACCCATTCAGCACCTATCCAATCGACTGCTCTACCCGCTAGTATGGATATCACAACGGCTGTAAGTGCGCCAGGAAATAAAGTAAGACCTATTAGAGCAGAACTCTCCATGTTAAAAAAACTGACAAGTGTTAATGGCAATAAAAACAAAATAGAAAAGTTACAGAAAAAGATGAGAAAGCCTATGCTAGTAATCGATAAAAAGGACATGTCGTTTAATATGCCCCCAAAACATAAATAGCACCGCGATTAATAAAGGACTCCATAACCATGAATAAATAATTGTCCCTATAAAAAGAACAATTCCTACGAAGAAAATAAACATGCCGATGTAGTCAAACACTTCTTTTCTTCTCTTTTCAAGCGGAAGCAATAGAAAGTAAAAGGGTAATCCAATTAGCGACAATAACGAAATACTAAACAAATATCTCCACCCAAAAAACTGGGTCAATATACCACCCATAAGAGGGCCTATTCCAAAGCCTAGTGTAACAGCGGCTGCAACCAGTCCAAGTCTTTTTCCTCTTTGATTGAAAGGGATATATCTCGTAGTCACAATAATGCTAAGTGCAGAAATAGAAGAAGCACCAAATGCTTGAACGATACGCGCTAGTATAAGTCCCGTATAGGAGAATGCTGTCATTCCAATAATAGAACCTGTGCAAAGAAATAATATACCGATAGATAATAGCCATTTAATTGGAATTGATTCGGAAAGTTTACTATACAATATTGCACTCAATGCAAAAATAATAGAATAACTACTTACAACCATCGAAGCGGATTGTGCATTCACCTTAAAAAAGTCAATAATAACAGGAATAGCGACATTGAACATTGAAGTGTTCATAACTGTAATTAGCGTGTTTAAAAATACCGCAAAATATAATAGTGTTTCATGCCTCATTAATACGTCTGGTTCAATAAAAGTATTCTGCAGTTTTATAGGATCCATTTTGAATTTCTCTCCCCCTCTGTCCATTTCCCTGCTCCTATATCTAATGCAATTATCGTGCCTATAAAAAAAGCTCTTTACTTAAACTTCTTTGGTTAGTATATTGCTTCACTAATGTTGCATTAATTGAAACCGAAAATAAAAAGTTCCCCAAATATTCAAAGATGCAATGAACCCATAAGAAAAAAGTCCTTTATAATGGTATATACAGGTAGTTCCTGTACAAATCCACTAAAAAGGACTCACGCATGGACAAGAAAACACTAAAAACTACATTTGGTAAATGGGTTGGACCCACTAATTTTGATAAACTGAGAAAAATTGTCGATTTATACAGACAGGATCATTATACAAAAAAGTTACGATGCAATCTTTCGTACTGCTGATGCTTTATTCTCATTTAAGTGGGAAGAGTTCCGGAAAACCAAATCGGGTATAAGATACATCTACGCCTCGTATTTAACGAAGATGGTTCACAATATCCCGAAAAGGAAATCATGACAATTGCCAAGGGAAATGACCGAAATCAGCTTGAAGTTCTTATCGATGAAAAGGAAGCCATGTATGTCTTTGACCGTGAATATGTAGACTATAAACGCTTAGATACCTTTACCGATGACGGCTTCTAATTTGTTTGTAGAATCAGAAAAAATGCTATTATACAGGTCTTAGAAGATTTTTCACTTCTGGAAGTAGGCCCGGTATTGGCCGATAAGGAACTAGTGAGTACTAATAAGGCAAGACAAAAAGGATAAACTTAAAAAGATCAGCCATTCACGCAGATGGCTGATCTGTTGTATTGCTATATAGGGAACGATAAAATAACGTCAACTAGTGGATGCACGATAAGTTAGATTTTCACTGTATAAAAATGCTTCACTAATTCACGGTTTTTAGCTTTAAAAATGTCATTATGTGAAGAGACCATTCCTTGTCCATAAGCATCTGGCATAATATATTGCTTCGCCTTATTCACTGCATTTGCTGCGTCTTGAAACGCCCCTGCGATTAAATGGAGCTTCCCTTCGTGATTCAATATATCTCCCGCTGCATACAGTCCTGAGACTGATGTTTCACTCATAGGATTACCTGAAACACTGTATTCATCTGCCATTTCAATATTTAATCCACTATTTGAGGTCAACTCTTTATCCCGATCATAGCCATGATTAATAATTACTTCGTCAACAGACAGCTGAATCTTATTGCCATATTCTCCGCTAACTAACTCTACTTTCTCAATGGTTTCATGGTCACTCGCTGCAATGAGTTTTTGGATCGATGTATTCAATAAGCACTCGACAGAACTATTAAATAGCCGCGATACTTCTGCCTCATGCCCTTTCAACATGTCTTTCCGGTAGGTTAAATAGACTTTTTTCGCAATCGGTTCCAATTCATTCGCCCAGTCAACAGCCGCATTGCCGCCACCTGATATCAATACGGTTTTCCCCTTAAAACGTGCAAGAGATTTTACCGTATAGTGCAAATTTGAAACCTCAAAACGTTCAGCACCTTCAATTTCCAATTTTGTTGGTTTCAAGATTCCTCCACCAACAGCTAAAATGACTGTTTTAGATAAATGCTTTTGGTTCGTTGATGTCTGAATAACAAAGTTGCCTACATCATTTTTGTTAATCGACGTCACTTTTCCACCTAATACAAGATCGGGCTCAAAAGTTAATCCTTGCTGAACTACTTGTTTAATCAGTTGTTCTCCTGAAACAGGTGTAAGTCCCCCTATATCCCAAATCATTTTTTCCGGATAGACATGCACTTTCCCGCCTAAATAAGGTTGGAATTCGATGATTTTTGTTTTCATTTCCCTTAAACCACTATAAAAAGCGGAAAAAAGTCCTGCTGGGCCACCGCCAATAATCGTTACATCATACAGCTGTTCTGAATTCATCATCAAAGCCCCTTTTATAGTTAATTATTATTACTTCGTTCAACGATCATGTCTACAAACAAGTCAATTTGCTCATAAATTGCAATCGGATCATACCTGTAATACGTATCAAAATCATTGTAAAACACTTGATTATTCTTCATTGCGTCCAATCCTTGCCAAATCGACGACTCCTTCAAGTTATTTAAAGCCTCTCCTTTTTTCTCAGGATCGTAAGTCGTCAAAAACATATAGTCTGCAGCGTACTCAGGTAATACTTCCATTGACAGCTGAAGTATTTGTTCTTCATTTTTATGTGGCACGTTAAGTTCTAACGCATTATATAGGGCTTATCCCCCGCGTCCTGCATTATCTCCAAAGATCCATAGTTCACCTTTATCCGTTAATTCATAAATACCAAATGTTGCATCCGCATCTATGATCGTTGAAAGTTTTTCTCTTCCCTCTATTGCTTTCTGATCAAATTTGGTGATGAAGTTCTCTGCTTCCTCATGATTACCCGTAATATCACCAAATAATTTGATCGTTTCTTGAATATTAGTTGCCGTTCCATATGGAATATGGAGCGTTGGTGCAATTTCTGAAAGTTGTTCGTAATTTTCATCATACATAACAACAATTAAATCCGGTTCCAGCTCCAACACTTTTTCAACATTTACCGGCTGACCAATCTCGACAGCATCCTTTAGTAAATCCTTGATGAATGGATTGTCGAAGGCAGTTGGCTCGACACCTACTACATTCCCTCCGACAGAAAGCAACTCTCCACCATAAAAGTCAGTCACAATTCGCAATGGTTTTTCTGGGATTTTAATCGGTCCTTTAACTGTGTCAAACGTCCGATTCTCCACGATTTGTTGCTCTACATCTGTTTCTTTTATTTCCTTCTCTGTCGATTTATCTTGTTCGGCACTTCCAGCGGAGCATGCACCCAGTATCAAAATGAGGCACAGTGATAATGTGATTCTCATGATCTCATTTAATTGTTGAAGCATTTCTCACATCCCCCTTTATTGATAACGATTTTCATTCTCAATGATAAAATAAAAAAATTTATTCAACTAGATGATTATATTCTCCTCTAAACGAATTTTATTTAGTAAGCGATTCCACAACGCCATCAATAATTTGAGTGTTAGCGATTGGTCCTGAGTATAACCAGCTAGTCTCAGCGTCATATTCATAAATATGGTCATTTTTCACCGCGGGTATGTTTTTCCATACTGGATCCTGTAACATTTCTGCGCCATTTCCTTTATCACTATTGATCAAGAAGATATGATCTGCATCTAATTCAGCTAATCGTTCCAAGGAAATCTCCGACCAATTTCCTGTAGCGCTGCTTGAAATTTCTTTGACTACATTTGGAGTTGAAAGTCCAAGATCACCGTATAAAACAGCTCCACTAGATACATTATCACTAACTATAAAGAATGTATTATTAACGAGCCAAATGGCAGCAGCTGATTCCTTACCAATTGAGTCCTGTATGATTTCTTTTGAATCCGTAGCTTTTTTTTCATATTCTTCTAATACCTGTTTTGCCTCATCCGTTTTCTCGAAAATCTCGCCTACTTTTAATAGTTTATCGCGCCAATCACTGTTATTCTCTACTTCAAGCACATATGTAGGCGCAATTTTTGAATACTGCTCGTATTTCCCCCCTTCCACAGCTTCCGCAGAACTCATAACGAGTAAATCCGGTGAAAAGCTGGTCACGACTTCAAATGGAAGGTCATGCGGAATTGTCGGTACGTCTTTTAAATAATCTTGTAAATAATTTTGAATCGATGCGCCGTCATTCACTGTCCACTGCGCAAGAGGCGTTATTCCGAGTGCTACTAAATTATCTTCTAAATAAGAAGCAATAATACGCTCAGGTTTTGCAGGAATCGTCACTTCATGCCCCATTGCATCTGTTAGTATACGTTCCGATGAAAGTTCTTCAGTTACCTGTTCTGTTTCGTTATCTTTGGTTTTTACACCATTTTCACTAGTATCGCCACAACCTGCCAAAGACAGTGATAGTACTAAAAAACTAGACATGATTACAGTTCTTTTTTTATTAGTTAACATCGATTCATACTCCTACTATTCGTTTTTTGTCAAAAAATAATAATCTTAAAGGGAACAAGAACTTCATAATTTCTTTACAGATGATGGCTCGGTTATATCAATCTTTCAAGCGCGATAGGAGGTAAAGGAAGTACGGCGCCCCAATCACAGCGACGACAATCCCAGCTGGAATTTCTGATGGCTGCAGTATAAAGCGACCAAGCGTATCCGCAACAAGGACCAACAACCCCCCAGTTAATGCTGCAGCTGGGATTAAATATTGATGTCTAGATCCAACTAGTTGACGGGCCAAGTGAGGACCAATCAGCCCTACAAAACCGATACCACCACTAACTGACACGCTAGCTCCCGCTAAGCCGACTGCTGCAGCAAGTAATATACGCCGCTCCTTCTCAATCGATGCACCTAAGCCAGTAGCTGTTAAGTCCCCTAAATTCAGCACGTTCAATACACGTGCTTTCATAAATACATATGGAATTAAAACGAGGTTCCATGGCAACAGAGCCAATACAAACTTCCAATTTGACACCCAAATACTGCCCGCCAACCAAGTAGCAACAAATTGATAATTCTCTGGATCTAAGCGTAGTGTTAAAACAATCATGACCGAACTAATACCCGCTGCAACTGCCACACCCGTGAGCAGTAACCGCATAGGTGAAATTCCCTCATGTCGTTTATAGGCTAACGAATAAATGATCACTGCTGTTATGCCTGCACCTAAAAACGCTAAGACAGGTAGTATAAAGACAGGTGTTGCAGTAGTTGATGGATAAAAAGATATAAATAACATGACAGCTAGGCCTGCACCTGCGTTGATTCCTAATATGCCTGGATCGGCCAAAGCATTGCGCGATATCCCTTGTAACACACAGCCCGATACCGCCAGCCCCATCCCTACCAATACCGCAATAACTATACGGGGTAATCGAAACTCAAATAGAATTAGGTGTTGTTTATCCGTTCCGAATCCAAATAGCGTGCGAATCACTTCAAGCGGTGTCAATCTTATAAATCCCGTATTCATGCTAATCATGAACGCAACAACAATGAGCAGCCCAAGAACACCGATGATTATCAGATTTTTAGTATTGGCCCTTTGTTGATTATTCGCCTTATTAATCTTTTCGTTCATAGTTCTTTTCCTCCTTTTCGAGCAAGATACAGGAAGAATGGTACTCCAATTAAAGCAATCAATGCGCCAATTGGGGTTTCATATGGAGGATTTATCATTCGTGCTCCGAGATCAGCTAAAACAACTAAAAGACCACCAAGCACAATGGAACAAGGAATAATCCAACGATAATCATGACCCACTAGAAAACGAGTAAGATGAGGAACGAATAAACCAACAAAACCAACGGCTCCCACTACAGAAACAGCAATTCCAGCTAGGATTAGCACGATAATCATCCCAGCAAGTTTAATGGTCTTTGTTCGTTGACCTAGCCCAATCGCCACTTCTTCTCCAAGACTTAAGAGTGTGATTGAACGTGAAAGAATCAGTGCACCGATCATCGCAATGATAATCCATGGGGACATGATTTGAAGATGAACCCATTTCGTACCCGATACACCGCCAGCATACCAAAAGGCTAAATCTTGACCAATACGAAAATAAAGTGCAACGCCTTCGCTAAGTGCTCCAAACAATGCACTTACTGCCGCTCCAGCAAGGACAAGTCGCATCGGAGTCAACCCGCCTCGTGACATCGAACCGACTCCGTACACGATTCCAACGCCTACACCAGCACCTAAAAAGGAAAACATGATTAAGTACAGATATGGCAGGCCGGGTGCAAAAGCAAAACAGAGTGCGAGCATAAATGCAGCACCGGCATTCAGACCCAAAAGACCGGAATCCGCTAGTGGATTTCGAGTCATCCCCTGCATTAGTGCACCAGCTACAGCAAAACATGATCCAACGATTGCTGCACCAAGAACGCGCGGCAGACGTATTTCTCGGATAATTTGATGCTGTGTTAAATCAGGGTTAAATTGAAACACAGCCGTCCAAACAGTCGCTAATTTAATGTCCGCAGCTCCAAATGAAATGGAAAGGCCAATCGCAATTAGTAATGCAACAATACCTCCGCACAAAACAACTACCGCCACAACGGGATGTGAGTGTTTCTTGATTTCTATTAGTTTTTCTATCTCGGCAGAAGCCTCCGCTGAAGTAGACATACATTTCCTCCCCACAACAAACTTCCAAACGGTATACCTTATTGAGAAAAAAGGTTACCGTTCCTTCTGACACAATTGATACGATAGACAAATTGGATTTTCACTAAATGGACAAGTTGTAATCCTAGCGTCTATGTTAAATACTAGCTGTAAATTAGAGCAAGTCATCACTTCTTCTGGTGTCCCCTCCTTCATCAATGTGCCATCTTTCATGGCAATCAGATAATCAGAAAAACGGGATGCATGGTTCAAATCGTGAAGCACCATGACAATCGTCCGACCTTCCTCCTTATTAAGTCGCTGTAAGAGAAGTAGAATATCCAGTTGATGTGCTAAATCTAAATATGTAGTTGGCTCGTCGAGAATTAAAATTTCAGTGTCCTGCGCAAGCGCCATCGCAATCCACACGCGTTGCCTTTGTCCACCTGATAATGCTTCAACAGGTCGATCCTTAAACTCATTTAACCCGGTTACTTCAATTGCCCAATAAATATACTCATAATCTTCTTTTTTTAATGAACCGAATCCATTTTGATGTGGGAAACGGCCGTAGGAAACCAATTCAAATACAGTAAGCCCACCTGGTGCATTCGCCGATTGCGGCAAAATCGCCATCTTCTTAGCAACTTCTCTCGTTTCTAACTGATGGATTGCACGTCCGTCAAGATAGACGCCACCGCTTTTTGTTTTCAGCACGCGCGATATAGCTTTTAATAATGTAGATTTCCCACAACCATTGGGCCCAATAATCGTAGTTATCTTTTTTTCAGGAATAGAGACACTTAAATCATCTATTATTAGTGTGTTTGAGTAACCAATCGCAACTTGATTTACTGTAATCGCTGACATGTACTGTACTTCCTCTCCTACTAATAATCGTATCGATTGATTAAGGTTTCGTTCCTTCTATTATATTTCTTAGTATCTACTTTTAACTGATAACGATTATCAATCTCATTTATATACTAGGTTCTTTTTAGAAGACTGTCAACAGTTTGTTGAAGTTACTTACTCGTTATTTTTAGTCACTCGACAGACGTTTTGTATTTTCACTAATAAAAATAAGGATATCAATGCCGTATTGGCATAGATATCCTTATTAAATATATAAGTTTGCCATGTTGCGAAATGAAAATACTATTTCAACATTCACTGGCACTCATAATGATTTTTTATTAGTTAGCTTATCTTTCAACTCGCCAATCTTATCTCGTGCCTGCCCTTTATACTTGTCAACTTTGTCACTATCCATTGCAGCACCGATCTTGTCTTTCACTTCACCAAGTTTATCCTGCGCTTGCCCTTTATACTTGTCAACCTTGTCACTATCCATTGCTGTATCGACTTTATCTTTGGCTTTGTTAACAGCACCTTTTACTTTGTCGGAAAAATTGTTGAACATACTAAAACCTCCACTGTCTTGATTATTTAACTATATACGTGACGTCCATTTTAGTAAATTCTAAAGGAACTACGCTAAAAATCAAGTCATAATAAGTATGTTTCTAAAAAATGATACCTGGAATATGCCAAGTTTAGTTGACTAGAAACACGCTCTGTTCAATTTGTTTCATTTCATAGAAGTAACCTTTTTTATCCATCAATTCTTCGAATGTTCCAGCCTCGACTATGGTTCCATGGTCCATCACAATGATTTGATCCATCTTCTCTAATCCTGTTAAGCGATGGCTAACGACAATAACAGTATCCTCTTTTGCTTTTTCAAATAAATAGCCCATGATATGTGCCTCGGTTAATGCATCAATGGATGAGGTTGGCTCATCTAATAGCCATAAAGGTGATTTTATGAGCAGAGCCCTAGAAATAGCGAGACGCTGTTTTTCTCCACCCGAAAGATTCTCTCCTTTTTCTAAGACTTTATCATCTAAAGAAAAGTGTCCAAGCTTCACCTGTTCCAACATGTCTTCCATTTCAGTGTCACTTAATCCATCACCGGCAAGCAGTAAGTTATCTCGTATGGTTCCATAGAAAAAATGATTTTCTTGTAAGACTACATTTGTATTTTCCCAAATAGACTCTTGTGATAAATGATCAATCGATTCAGTGTTATAACGAATCTGACCTTGGTCTACATTATAAAATTTTAAAAGCAACTGCAATAACGTTGATTTTCCAGAACCACTTGGACCGACTATGGCTGTTTTCGAACCAGCTGGAAATGTTGTAGTTACATTTGTTAACGTATTACGTGTTTCATCTGGAAAAGCAAATGTTACATCCTTCACTTCAATCGAAGGAACCCCTTGAATAGAACGATTTTCAAAAACTTCTTGTGGTTTCTCTTGAACAAAGTTTTTACCAACAACTGCGGTAAGTCTTGACGCAGCTTGCCGACTCTCTTCTAAATAACTTGGGAAAGCTGCCATAGAAGTTGTATTCTCAAATACTGTCAATGAAACCATGACAAACATCGCAAGGTAAATCCCATTTAGTTGACCATCTGCCACTAAATATGCGCCAACACCTAGAACAACCAATGATATGAGAAGCGATAGAAATTTGTTAGCAGCCTGGCTGAATAAGTTATGAATACTTTCACGTTCTTGTTCATCTAAGTAGGCATGTACAGATTGATGCAGTTCGCCTTCTTTTTCTTTTAGTTGCTGGTGTATTTTTAAATCACGAAATCCATAAAGAAATTCTGTCACTTTGGTAGACAATTCTCCGCGTCTTTGTCTCACCAGTCGATCCACTTTTCGTTGCGTTAATGCAAAAATTGATGGAACGACAAAGGTAGTTACCAGAAGACCGATGAATATGACCAAAGCTACTTCTATTGAAAACAGCCCTGTAAAAAAGATTGTACATAAAAATACTAAAAGTAAAACAACCGGTGGGTAAAACACGCGCAAAAAGAAATTTTGTAATGCCTCCACATCACCCACGACTCTAGCAAGAAGATCTCCGCTTCGATATTTGCGGAATATCGTTGGAGCTAATGGTTCTAACCGCTCGTAAAAGGAAACACGCATATTACTTAACATCGTAAACGTCCCTCGATGAGAAAAATAACGTTCTCCGTAGCGACTTATTGCTGATATTATTCCTAAAATTTTAACCGACACAACAATAATCATTAACGTATAAATTGACGGTGTTAAAGCCGCCTTGGAGATCAAATACCCACTGGATGCAAATAAACTAACAGCTGTTATCCCAGATATAAACCCACAGATAATAGAATAGAAAATATCCTTTTTTTCTACGAATAATATCTTGATAACAAATCCTAAGTTATTCAATTTGTCATCCCTCCCTGTTGAACAGACACCATATTACGATACGTTTCCACCGATTCAAGCAGTTCCTCATGTGTGCCAGTGGCCAAGAGTTCTCCGTTTTCCAAGAAAATAATCTTGTCGGCATTTTTAATCGTATGGAGTCTGTGAGCCACTGTAATGACAGCTGAAGCTTTAGAAAGTTCCTTAATAGAAGCTTGCAAAATCTTCTCAGTCCGAAGGTCGAGGCCAGTTGTCGGCTCATCAAACAGAATGACAGATGGACTTTTCAGGAATGCTCTAGCAATGGCAATTCGTTGTTTTTCTCCACCTGAAAGGTCTCTTCCTCCTTCACCAATAGGTGTATCATAGCCGTGTTCAAGTGAAGCCACCAACTCGGAAATTCCAGCCTTTTCAGCAGCTTGTACGATTTCTACTCGAGTCGCATCCAAACTTCCGCCTAGAGCAATATTTTCCGCAATTGTTCCCGAAAACAAATAAGGGTTTTGTGAAATATAACTTAATCGATCAAACCAATCTTTCTCTTTGAAGTTTGACCTTGGTTTCCCGTTGATAAGCATTTCTCCCTCTGAAACTGAAACAAGTCCAGCAATCACATTTAATAGGGTTGATTTCCCCGCACCTGTTTTACCGACAATGGCTACTTGTTCATTTGGAACAATTTCTAGCTGAATGTTTTTTAATGTAAATGCATCTTCTCCATAAGTAAATCCTGCACCACGCAATTCAATTATCAGTGGTACTACTCTTTCCAAGCTTTCCGCTCCCCATAAAACAGGTTTCTCTGTTTCAGTTAGTTCATCAGCTAGCTTTTTAGCCGCCCCCATACTTCCCCTACCCATATGAAAAGCACTGCCTAAGTCTTTCAGTTTTGTGTAAAACTCTGGAGCCAATACCAACATAAAAAATGCGGTTAAAAATGCTAAATCCTGAAAAACGATTAAACGAAGGGCAAGTTCTAGGGCAATGATTCCCATACTCAGCATCGAAATGAATTCCAATACTAACGAATTTTGAAATGCAATTTTAAGTACTTCCATCGTAGCATCACGAAAATCAATACTGCTTTTTCGAATCGTTTCTTTTTGTTCTTTCGAACGACCAAGTAATTTAAGGGTTGTCAATCCCTGTAACGTATCGAGAAACCCTCCCGAAAAAGCAGCCATTTTATCCAATTGCTCTTCGGATTTGTCCTTTGTTTTGAAACCGATAATCATCATAAAAATCGGAATAAAGGGTGCGGTGATCATAATAATCAGTCCAGTGGCAATATGTTGTGTGAAGATGACCACTAGAATGATTAGTGGAATGATAGTAGCTTGTATTACTTGAGGAATATAATCGCTAAAGTAACTATCAATTTCATCCACAGTATCCATCATTACACTTACTTTTTTACCGGACTGTCCTTGAAGTGATGATTGCGCTGTACTATTAGAGAATTTATTTAAAAGGTTTTTTCGAAGATTCCCTTTAACCTGTGAAGCCATTTTCACTCCAGTTCTCCCACTCAAATATTGAAGGATTGTTCTTGCGAAAAACGCGAAGAACAATCCTATCAATAGCGGTATAACATCAGAGAATGTTGCATCTTTTAAAAAGATACGATCTACAACAGAGACTAATAAATAACCCTGTCCTACAATTGCAACACTTGTTGTGACAGCAAAAATGACCAAGAGAACCAGCTTTCTTTTCTGTTCTAATGCTAATTCTTTGAGTCCAACCATTGCTTATACCTCCTGAAAAATGAGCTGATTTAGAGTAGTTTCTAAGTAGACAAACTGGAAATCAGAATCCACTACTCCTAAACCTTTAACTTTATTTTTCTTTTGTAACAGATCCATCTTTTGGAGCAGCCCAGAATACAACTACGACCGCCGCGAAAATCACGATAAATGGAGCGACAAAGATTAGAAAGTCATTTAGCATTCATCTCACTCCTTTTTCTTCGTTCCTTTGACATAATCTTTATCAAATAAGAAGAGTTTTAATAATAGGTAAATTGAAGGTACTAGCAATATCAATCCTAAAATGAACACTACAATTAGTGAAATGGCCATTGCATCATTTGTAAAACCTTCGTGAATCGTTAGATATGGATACAGCAAGTATGGATAAAGGGAAATTCCATATGCATAAAATGCTAGAGCAAACTGTCCTACTAATAGGCCAACTGCCAATCCATAGTTTTTTCGCTTCCACGTAAGCCATACTGTCCCAATCCATAATAGGAACGATAATCCAAACATCCACCATAAATCTAAAATACGTTCAAAATGGTCCGGATTGTGAGAACTTAATTCGTAAATGATCCCTACTGCAGCAATGATTAAAGGGAAAGCCCAGAGCATTGCATATTTGCGCATTAAGTTTGTTGCTCCTGTATCTTCTGCTTTGTTTGAATACCAGGTAAGGAAAACAGCTGAGATATACAGGACTGCAACGATCGATAAAACGACAATAGACCATGTTAAAGGACTCGTAAATAATGCTCCGTAGTCTAAAACAGGATTACCATCAATCATGGAGATAAATCCACCTTCAGAAATGGTAAGAACTATGGATAATGCTGCCGGGACCAATACGCCTGCAATTCCATACATGAAGGCATATCCTTTATGACCTTTTGATCCGTACAGTTCAAATGCATAATACGAACCACGAATAATCATTAAGATTAACGCAATACTCGCTGGAACAAGAAGGACCGTTCCATAATAGAAAGCTGTTTTCGGGAAAAATCCAACAATCCCAACAAAGAAGAATACGAAAAATACATTCGTAACCTCCCAAACTGGAGATAGGTATCGCTGGATAATTTTTGAAACCACATGTTGTTTCCCAGTGATTATACTGAAAGCATTAAAAAATCCTGCCCCAAAATCAATTGATCCCAAGATGACATAACCAAATAGAAATGTCCAAAGTACTGAAATCCCTATTATTTCTAAACTCATGTTGTTTCACCGCCTTGTGCAGCTTCTTGTTGTTCAAGTTCTAGCTCAACTGGATTATTTATAAACATCCGACGAAGTACGACAATGGTTCCAATTCCTAAAAACAAATACAATATCCCAAAGAGAATTACCATTAATCCAACATAATCACTAGACGTAGCTGCTTCTTCGATTGTCATTATTCCACGTAGAATCCATGGTTGTCGACCAACTTCAGCCATCCACCAGCCAGCTTCAATTGCAAGGAAGGAAAGAGGACCTCCAAGAACAATGAGCCAACGATACCATTTAGATTTTACGAATGACCATGCCCGTTTGATCCCTATCCAATAGACAAGAGAAAGAACTACCATGAATCCCCCAATCGTAACCATTAAATCGAAAAAGTAATGGATAATAAGTGGTGGCGTTTCTTCCTTAGGAAATTGGTCTAATCCGATTACTTCTGAATTCGGATTTCCATGTGCTAAGATACTGAGTCCATAGGGTATCTTGAGCTCATATTTCACTTTTCCTTCATCATCCAAAACTCCATACATTAGGAGTGGTGCGCCTTCTTCCGTGTCAAAATGCCATTCGGCTGCAGCTAATTTTTCTGGTTGGTACTCTGCTAAATATTTACCTGAAAAATCACCGATTAAAGCTGCCGCAATGGAAAACACAAGTCCTATTTTCATGGTCAAATAAAGTGCTTTTTTATGATAAACATGTGTTGAACCTTTTATCAATTTGTAAGCCGCTATGGCTGCCAGCATAAATGCAGCTGTCATATACGACGTTGCAAGAACATGGGACACTTTCGTCGGCATCGACGGGGTAAACATTGCTGCAATTGGATTTGGATTTACCAGTTGCCCGTTCACAATATCAAAACCTTGTGGAGTATTCATAAATGCATTTACTATGGTAATAAATAGCCCTGAAGCGGCCGCACCAAGAACAACGGGAATGAGAAGCATAAAGTGTTTACGTTTATCTTTAAATCGATCTCCCGTGTATGCATAAATCCCTAAAAAGATGGCTTCAAAGAAGAAGGCAAATACTTCTAAAAATAGAGGCAGTGCTATAATATTTCCTGCCAGTTCCATGAAGTTTGGCCAGAGTAATGAAAGTTGTAATCCAATCGCTGTTCCGGTTACAACACCTACAGCAACAGTGACAGCAAACCCACGTGCCCAACGTTTAGCCATCAAGATATAATGATCGTCTTTTTTCTTAATACCCACCCAATGTGCAATCATAATCAGGAGTGGAACCCCTACCCCTATCGTTGCGTAAATAATGTGAAATGAAAGGGTAAGTAGTGTTAGTACACGACTACCAAATACTGGATCATCAAATAACAATTTCAATCCGCCTCCTTTTGCTCAATATCTTTTCACAAGCTCAGCTTTGTATATATTATAAAACTTGATTAACGATAATACATTTTCATGTTGTAATCTAATTTTAACTGCAATTGAATGCTAGTAGGTGTATATCTTGTGACAGTAACGACGATAATGTGAACGCGGTCGTTCCTGACGTTTATAAGTGTATGGAGGCAGAGCCATTTTGAGTTAGATAATATAGAAGTAAAATGATCATTAACTGAACCAACTAACTGTTACCCCGCACTGTAATTAAATATAAAAAAACCGAATCTCGAGTCTTTTTTCAAAGAGTCCGAAATTCGGTTGATTGTTTAATTTTCAGCACCTAAAGTACGTCTTCCTTCTTTCCCCAAAAACCCATCTTGTATAATCAATTCTATAGATCTTTTAGATCGCGTGATGATTTAATAAAGAATGACATAATCAGCCCCACAATTGCAAGTATCAATCCGAAAATAAAAGCAGTTTGAACGCCCGCGGTTAAAGATTCACTAACTGCCGACGAACTAGCTGGATCTGATAGTTTATTCAAATAGTTGGTTTGTGAAGCTGACATAATTGTAATTGCAACGGCCGTACCAATTGCACCCGATACTTGTTGCAATGTGTTCATCAAAGCAGTTCCATCTGGATATAGGTCTCTTGGAAGTTGGTTCAGTCCATTCGTTTGGGCTGGCATCATCACTAAAGAAACACCTATAAATAAAAATGAATGCAAGAAAACAACAAGTAATATAGACGTTGTTGTCGTTAAGTTCGACAAGCTCCACAACATAATTACCATAATAATAAATCCAGGTGTAACGAGTCCCCTTGGTCCGTATTTATCAAAAAGGCGACCCGTTATCGGAGACATGATTCCATTTATAATTCCCCCCGGTAACAGGACAAGTCCCGCCGTAACCGCAGCTAACCCAAGGCCCGTCTGCAAGTATAAAGGTAAGAGAATCATTGAAGACAAAATGACCATGAAAGTAACAAAGACACTCAAGACACCCAGAGTAAACATCGGATATTTAAATGCACGCAGGTCTAACATCGGCGTCTTCATAGTAAGTTGTCTTATGGAGAATAGAATTAGCGCTATAATACCAATTACAATGGTCGCAACAACGATGGAACTTCCCCACCCTTTATCTCCCGCGGCACTAAAACCATAAACAATGCCCCCAAAACCAATGGTCGATAAAATAATCGACAGAATATCAATTTCAGGTTTCGTAAGCGTAGAAACATTTTGCATATAAATAATTCCAGCGAGTAGTGCAAGCGCTAGAAACGGTAGAGTGACCCAGAAAATCCAATTCCAACTTAATTTTTCAATGATTAAACCTGAAAGTGCTGGCCCAATCGCAGGTGCAACCATCATCACCAATCCCATTAGCCCCATGATTGTTCCCCTTTTATGGATTGGGAAAATCAGCAATATCGTATTAAACATAAGCGGTATTAATATCCCCGTCCCGATAGCTTGAATCACACGCCCTACAATCAAGACACTGAAAACTGGGGCCGATCCGGCAACAATCGTTCCAATAATAGAAAATACCAATGACGCAATAAACAGTTGTCGTGTACTAAACCATTGAATTAAAAGAGCTGATATAGGAATTAATATCGCTAAGGTCAATAGATAACCCGTTGTTAGCCATTGAACAGTAGGAGGAGGTACATCAAATTCCTTCATTAAACCCCCGAGTGCCATATTGAGAGCTGTTTCACTAAATAATCCAATAAACCCAGCAATTAAAAATGATAGCAAAATGGGGGTTGACTTAATAACTTGATTTTGTTGCTGTGCATTTGTTGACATAAAATATTCCTCCAATTAAAAACTAAATCAACCTTGTTTTATTCCATTCTGCTTTGAATGATTAACCGCCTCAATTGCTAATTCTTCTTTGCTATGAACTCAAAACTCATGATTGCTTAAACAGTTTACCATTTTCTGCTGTCTATTGGCGATTTATTTGAAGGGGATAGATTGATGTATTCGCTTAATCGTCTCAATGTGTAAGGCTTCGTGGTAAAAGCTAAACAAAAACACCTCACCAACTGTGTAAAACGTAATACCTAACCGGTTTGTAAATGGTGTTGGCAACTTTTCAAGTAAGCGTCCTTGAAGAAAATCCTGAATTCTTGTTTTTTGTTTCGCTAAAACTTCGGCAATCTCTGTAAATGATGGCGGCGCTTCTTTCCATTCTGCGGGTTTCGTTCCAGCGCCAAAAAGTTTCTCATAATCTTTCGGAATGTTCATCTCTTCACCTAAAAGTCCAAAGACAAGCTTTTCCTGTACAAATGCAATGTGCCCAAAGTTCCAACGAATAGTGTTGTTAAAACCTTTTGGCATCAAATCCGAAATTTCTTCCGGCATTATCTTCATCGTTTGCTCGGTTATTCCTCGCACTGTTGCCATATGCTTAAAAATGGTTTGTTCCAAGATAAATCCCCTCCCTTTTTAATGATCTTTGTATTGCTATATCGCTGTCTTAGCGTTCTCCTCCAGCTAAAAGGATTATTTTTTAAAAATGGAACCAGTATCTAAAGCAATTCGGAATAGTGTTAGAACATGGTTCCATTGATTTCTTTCATAGCGTACGTAAAATTTATCTTCCGACAGGGTCTATGGGTTCCTTCCCCATTAAAACAGCTATTAAATTTTCTGCAGCTCGCATCGCCATTGCCTCTTCCGTTCTCGCAGTAGCAGATCCTATGTGAGGGATTGTCACGACATTCGACATTTGAAGTAATGGGTTATGTGGATCCACGGGCTCTTTTTCGAAAACATCCAATCCGGCTCCATGAATAACTCCGTTTTGCAATGCATGAATAAGCGCTTGTTCATCGACGGTCTGACCGCGAGATACATTTATAAAAACTGCTGATTTCTTCATCAATTTAAATTCCTCTTCACCAATGATTTGGTAAGTTTCAGGCGTAAGGGGTGTCACCAACACGATATAATCGGCACGTGTTAAAAGTGACGTCAAATTACAATACTCCGCGCCATACTTCTCTTCAGCGTCTGGTTTTCTGTTCCGATTATTATAAATGACATCCATATTAAATCCGAATTTTGCTCTTCTCGCAATTGCTTCTCCGATTCGTCCCATACCAATGATACCTAAAGTGGTACTATGTACATCTATACCATAAATTTCGCGATAATTTGTCGTCGGCTTCCAGCTTCCGCCTTTGACGAATCGATCCAATTCAGTAATACGTCTAGCTGTTGATAAAATAAGGCCAAATGCTAAATCTGCAACCGTCTCATCCAAAACATGAGGCGTATTGGTTCCAATTATATTTCGTTTATTCATGGCTTCTACATCAAAATTATTGTAACCAACAGATACATTACTAATGACTTTTAAATGAGGGGCGTGATTCAGCAGCTCTTCATCAATCCTTCCTACCATACTGCTACCTCCAGTATATAATCCTTCAACATCAGCAATTTCCTTTAGCAGGATATCCCTCGGAGTTCGCCCATCGCCCTGCCATTGTCGAATATCACAATACTCAGCCATAAGATCTTTCACATGTTGAGGTATAGCATATGTTGAATAAACTTTTGGTTTCATTTTGCATTCCTCCTACTAATCAATAGCTTCTAACTCCAGTGTGGCATATTTTACAAATACTAGCACGTAAAATATGATTATGTTTTTTGAAAATGTCATTTTTAGAGGGCTTTACAATGAGGTACCACCGTAACAGACACAATGACAAACAATTCACACACCTGAATAAACAAAAACAAGACATTCGCCAATTTGTCTAGTCTCCATTCTATTATTATGAAATTGTCAATCATGCTATACAAAAAAACCGGCTATTGGAATCAATCCAGCCGGCTTGCTTTCAGTCAGTGCGTAATATATATGCTTTCATAAGTGCATAAAGCGGAAGTTCATATAATTGTTTATCATATAATTTGAAAACACCTTTTTCCACTAGTCTTTGGATGATTTCTTCTCTTTTCTGGTCCATCTGTGTTTCCTCTATCATTCTCATGCTGATATTACCTCCTTGACGTTGAATCCACGTAATCTATACCACAAAATACTATTTTTTAAACATACAGCTACTTTGTGAAAATAGGAATATGGATGAGTTCCGTTGATTGGTACGCAAAGTGCGAATTTTGATAAAAAATCCTCTAAGTGGAATAAAAAAGGTACGAGTTTCCAACACAATTCAAAATCGTGTTAGAAACTCGTACCGTTCACTTTTTCACCTTATTTTTTGTTTCCTCATCCATTGCGTTGCGACCCACTTTTCACCAGATATAACTGGTGCTCCAGCATGTAAAGTTAACTCGTTTAAATCTTCATCACTATAGAAATACTCAAAGTAAACCGCCATACCCTTTTTTGGCGTTACTGAAAGATTCAGTTTAGGGAAGGTAGTTTCTCCACCTTGTTCTACATCATTTAAGTACATAATGAGCGTACTAATTCTATTGTTTTTTGCCGCTTGACTTGTGGATGAAAAAAAATCATGATGCGCTTTATATTCTTGACCAGGCGTATACTGAAGAATTTGCATACCTTCTCCGTGTTCAATAGGTATATTCATAATAGTAGAGACTCTTTTTTCAACCTTAGCTACAATTTCATTTTCACTTTCTTGAAAAAACATACTACTACTGGTTCTCAGTTCATTTACGTCATGTGTTGACCCGATTTTTGAACGTTGCAGTTTGTCCTTAGACAATCTGATTAGTTCATCGCATTCTTCGTTACTTAAAACATTGCCTAAAATCACTATCAATGGCTCTTCTATTCTAGTGATGATGTCAATCTCTCTGTCTGTTATTATTTTACTTCCATCGTGACCAAATATCGATTGTTCCTTATTCTCCGTTATCATCTTCAAACGACCCCTTAAACAATCTGATTTTCAAAACGAGTGCGTTTATTAGTAATGATTATTCGTGTTAACGGTCTTCTCTCAATAAAAGTACAGAATATTCAAGAGTATGCTTTAATGCCTTCTACTCCGAACACTTTATTTTATCACACAATTTTAGCATATCGCAAATTTGTAAAAATAGCTTTATATAAGGCTGTGTCCATAACTCTTTGACGGATTAGACCCATCGTTGGCACCCGGAACAGGCACTCCTTCTCCCGGCGGATTGTACTATGATGAAGTTGATGAATTATTAGAAGGTATTGCAAAAAGAGGAAATGTCATCGGTTTTGATTTAGTCGAAGTCTCTCCTCCATATGACCCAACTGGAATTACCAGGCAAGTAGGAGCAAGACTCATTCTAGATTTCATCAGTTTCATTTTAAAAGACATACAATTCTTGTGATGAAACCATCTATATCTCGTTGTAAAAATTTTCAAGTAGCCAAACTGCATCATTTCAACTGATCTCGAATACATTGATTATGGTGATAACTATAAGGGGAGTGAATGGCCGATTCCGACATTTGTAACGCAATCATTAAATGAGATTCGATTTTGGTCACGGATTATGAAAGAACATGCTTTCTTTTTAAGTCTTGGATTTAATGCAAGTGATACACAACTCATTCAAGAAGCAAAGCAATACATTGTACTGTTTGAACGCATCGAAGAGCAGATCAGCGATTACAATGAAACGACAGATCCTGATGTCATTAGACAACTAAACATTCAAGTCTACCAAGCGGCAGCTTCTATTTGGGCTTATAAACGAAAAGTACTTGGATTGATATTAAGTTGCCAAATTACCTCCAACAATTTCCCTTTACTAGTTGACCATACGAGCCGAGAAGCTGCCTATTTCGCTAAACGATTGAAGGAATTAAACGAAGGTAAGCTGAAACCTTTACCAGAGGCAATTATTAAAGAAAATGTGTTTTTCTTGAAAATAATGGCGGATCATTCAAAATTCATCGGACACCTGCTAGATCCTTCGGAAAGAAAACTTGTCGATCAAGCACGAGGGTTCAGCCATGATTTCGACCAACTTCTTTACCAAGCACAGGATTTAGATCACATGCGCCCTCAGTCAGAAACACAACCACTTTTAGAACAATTTTTAGACCAAAATCGTGTTTCTGTCGTATCGTTACGCGATTTCAAAAAAACAGCACGTGATTTAATTGAAGCCTGTAAAATAAAGAGCAATATACCCGCCCTTCTTGCCGACCATGTATACCGTGAAGCGGATCACTTCCTTCAAATTATTGATGCATTCGATGAGCATCTTACGACACAACAAGCTTAACGCCTTACTATGTATTAAATAATGCTTGTTACACAATCTAACAATCGACTTCAATTCAACTACCCCCACCGATGACTTCTGTATAGGTGGGGGTAGTTATCGTTCCAATGAATAGCCAGCAATTAATGGCATACTAAGTTATTCCTTCCTTAGTCGAATAGTTGAGTAATTTATCTTAAACAAAAAAACTGTCAACCAAATTCGTTCGGTTGACAGTTTTTCATTAAATAAAGTTACACTATGTTAACAACAATCTCTTCCTCTACGAGATCGACACGGACTTTTTCAACATGCTCTTCCAAAATAATATCTGTCAATGGATCCTCGATTTTATCTTGAATGACTCTGCGAAGTGGTCTGGCTCCGAATCGTTTATCGTAGCCTAGTTTGACCAATGCTTGTTTTACTTCTTGGGAAATCGTGATATCAATATTATTTTCTTCGATTGTTACTTGTAAATCAACAAGCATTAATTCCACGATTTCAAGTAGATTTTCCTCTGTTAATTCGTTAAATGAAACAATTGCATCGAAACGATTGAGAAATTCAGGTTTGAAATAATCGCCTAACATTTCTAGCATCGTAACGGATTCGTGTACCGTTTTATTGAAACCGACGCTCACTTTTTTGTCGCCTGTTCCAGCGTTACTTGTCATAATAATAACCGTATCTTTGAAACTGACTGTCCGACCATGTGAATCTGTTAAGCGGCCATCCTCCATAATCTGAAGGAACATATTTTGAACGTCTGGATGCGCTTTTTCAATTTCGTCTAGGAGTAAAATTGAATACGGATTCCGGCGTATTTGTTCTGTTAATTGACCAGCGTCTTCATGCCCAACATAACCTGGAGGGGAGCCAATAATTTTAGACACCGCATGTTTCTCCATATATTCACTCATGTCGAGACGTATTAACGTGTCACGTGAACCAAATAATTCTTCTGCTAGGACTTTTGTGATTTCTGTTTTACCAACACCCGTTGGACCGACAAATAAGAAGGAGCCAATGGGACGGTTTTTCGATTTAAGTCCCGCACGGCTACGACGGATCGCTTTTGCAATTTTATCAACCGCTTCTTCTTGACCGATGACTTTTTTATTGAGATTTTCCTGAAGACCTTTCATTTTCACCTGTTCTGCCGCTTGTAGTTTTGTCACAGGTATTCCTGTTTTCTCTTCGACAATTAACTCAATATCTGCAACAGAAACTTCTATTTTTTTAGCTTCCCCATTTTGTTTCGCTTCTTCCAATTGTTTACGTAATTGAATTTCTTCATAACGTAAATTTGCCGCTTTTTCATAGTCTTCCAATTCTGCTGCTTGTTCTTTTTCTTGAATGATTTCGCCCAGACGCACTCCAAGTGAATCTGAATCCGAATTAGGGATGACGTGTGCAAGGTTTAAACGTGACCCGACTTCATCCATCAAATCAATCGCTTTGTCCGGTAAAAAGCGGTCTTGAATATAACGTTGTGATAAGGTGACAAATGCTTGAATCGCTTCATCTGTATAGTGTACTTCATGGAAGTTTTCGTAACGTCCTTTTATTCCACTTAAGATTTTAATCGTATCTTCTGCCGATGGTTCCTTGACGATAATCGGTTGGAACCGACGTTCAAGTGCGGCATCTTTTTCGATTTGACGATATTCTTTCAATGTCGTTGCCCCGATGAGTTGCAAGCCTCCCCGTGCTAAGGCTGGCTTCAAAATATTACCGGCATCCATTTGCGATCCTTCTGTTGAACCCGCACCAACGAGCAGGTGAATTTCATCGATGAATAAAATAACATCTGTCCGGGCTTGAAGTTCTTCAATGAGTTGTTTCATCCGCTCTTCAAACTGACCACGAATGCCTGTATTGGTAACAAGTGAAGCAACATCTAGTAAGTACACTTCTTTATTCTTTAGTTTCACCGGTACATCGCCTTCATGGATTTTTACTGCGAGCCCTTCGGCGATTGCTGTTTTACCAACTCCAGGCTCACCAATTAGCACTGGGTTGTTTTTATTTCTTCTATTTAACGTTTCAATGACGCGTTTCACTTCTTGATCGCGTCCGATGACTGGATCAATCAGTCCATTTCTTGCATCATTTGATATATTTTTACCAAGTTGGTCTAACAAACCGTTACCGTGACCTTCTTGTGTTTGCTTTGTTTGAGTTCTTGCCTGTTGGCCGCCGTTAGCTTGGGAAAAGGGATTCGCATTATTGCTAAATGACGGCATCTTACCTGCTTGTAATTGACCTTGAATTTCTTGAAAGCATGGATGACACATATTAATGTGCATACCTTGCTGATTTACTTGAAATCTCAAACTCATCGTCGCTTCGTTTTTATCACAATGTTGACATTTCATATTCTATTCCTCCCTCAATTTTTCATTTATCTATCGTTCCTGACTTTGACCATATTTGATCTATGGACTTATTATACACTGACCTTTTTTGACTTTCAAGAAACTTGCTTGCATATCCTTGAATATTTTTAATGAAGACTACTCGTAAAATCAGCTTAGCCACATGATCTTAAAATAAAAAAACTGTCAACCAAATCCATTACCGTGGACTTGAATGACAGTTTTTTATTAGATAAACAAACTAAGCAGTAGTACAACACCAAGACCAACGACCGAGGTCGTGAATAATAACAGGCCCCAGGTTTTAAACGTATCTTTAATGGATAAGTTAAAGTACTCTTTAAACAACCAGAAGGATGCGTCATTTACGTGAGTAATTGTATTACTTCCTGCCGCTGTTGCTAAAACCATTAATACAGGATTCACATCAAATGTATGAATTAGCGGACCCACAATACCTGCAGCAGTAATTGCAGAAACAACACCCGTCCCCGTAGCAATACGTAACATTGCAGTAATGACCCAGGCCATAATTAATGGCGATACACTTGTATTTTCCATCATTCCTGCGATGAAGTCACCAATACCTGTATCCAAAATGATCTGTTTGAAAGCTCCACCAGCACCAACAATGAAGATAATCATCGCAATACCTTCAATAGCACCTGAGAACGAATTCATAACTTCCGGCATTGTTCTACCTCTGCGTATGCCGAATACATAAATGGCAACCAATACAGCGAGAATCATGCTAATTTCGGCACTACCAAGGAAATTAATAATTTGATAGAACATCGTTCCTTCTTCTATAAAGAAATCCAAAATCGTTGCCGATGTAATGATGATTGCTGGCAATAACGGTACAATTATACTTACAGCAAATCCAGGCATTTCATCTTCAGCAAATTCTTTCGGCTTCTTCAACATCGGTGGTACAGGACGATCCAAATTACGTAGCATTCTAGGTAAAATAATACCTGCTGCAATTACTGATGGAATGACTACGATCAGTCCCAATATGTAAACCATCCCCATGTCTGCACCATAAGCCTCAACAAGTGCAGTTGGACCAGGTTGTGGTGGGAATATACTATGCGCCATTGTAGCCGAGGCAACCATCGTGATACCTAAGCGTAAATATGGAATTTTCGCTTCAATTGCAATACTGATGACAAGTGGTGCCAATATGATAAACGCCACTTCATAAAATACTGAGACACCAAAAATGGCACCAACAATTAAAATTGCCCATTCAACATTCTTTACGCCAAACTTGTTCAATAAGGTAGAAGCTACCCGTTGAGCAGCACCGGAATCCACCATTAATTTACCAAGCACAGCACCCATTCCGATAATGATTGCCAAACTTCCGAGCGTTCCTCCAAAACCTGTCTTTATCGATACGACGACCATATCTAATGTTAACCCGTTTAAAATACCTACCAATATCGCAACAATCAAAAGGGCAAGTACACTATTCAGTTTTACCACGATGTTCAAGTAAAGAAGCAACGCTACCCCAAGAGCTACCCAAATAAGCGGTAAATAAGTTATAATCCAATCCATCTTTATTCTCCCCCCAAGTCTACTTTCAGTTTGTTCTAATAGCTTCGAATTGCTTTTGCGCATGTGGACTGACATTTCTAATTATTGATGGTCAGTCAAGCACAGTAACCTTGTAACCGCTTACTCCAAACCAATTAATCATCACTTTCGATATTTGCGGATTATCCTGCATAATTTATGCGTTGCCTAGCGTTACACACAAATAGTAGACAACACCACAAATACCTCTCTCTGAAAGAAAAGCTCTTAACTCTCATCTGTTTTCAGATAAATCGGTTTAGTAAACCGATTTACTTCACTCAGTATATAATGAAAGTGCTTTCAATATCAAATAAAAATTCAATTCTGTGAAATATCCTCTTCTCATGCTTGGCTCTTTTTCATTTTTACTATGTATCTAAAACTTTTTTCACCTAATATAATTTCCGAATTAAGGAAATTACAATCTACGAATTTGCGGATGAACTTGGAATTCCGTTATCGAAAGAGAGTAACTGCAAAAGAGCATCGGCAAAGTTCTCCCGATGCTCTTCTTCAATGCAATGATTCTTCTTACCGGACCTACTGCTCCACTTGACCAACCCATGAATGCTCGTCCCCTGGCTGATGAAAGTCACTCAACGTCCATTTCAATTGTTTTTTTCAATTGTTTCAAGTGACGTTTTTCATGCAATCCGACAAATAGAAACCATTGACTCAATGGAATTTGTCCAAATATCGGATGTTTGAGTGATTTATCACGGAGCACTTCTTTTGTGCTTGTTTCATACACATCTAATAAGAAGATACGGGAATGATAGAGTTCATGTTTCATTTCTACTTTTGATTTATACTCTTTTGTCGGAGCTGTATACTCCGGGGCTTTTACTTTCATTAAGCGAATCGTAGACAATGCTATCGGTTTTTTCATACATTTTAGACTATCGGGGTTATTAAGTTCTCTGGCAATATTAGTCGCAATCACTGTTTCCATTCTCGCTAGGTGTTCGAAGATTTGTTTTGGAGACCATCCCCCATTTGAAGGTATTTTATTGAACTGCTCATCTGTCAATGGTTCAATTGCTTTAAATAACTCTTTTCGAATAACAGTATTTTTTCCCAACACCATTTAATTTGCTCCTTTTATTACCCCGAAAAACTTTTCCGTTATTGTTTACTTATCTACATTATAAGCTTTTCTATTTTTTCGCAAGTCATCATTTAATAGAGTCACATTTAATGCCATGAATTCAGCATTCTACTTCGGCATCCCACACCTTTTAACAAAGGTGACTGATACATTAGCATCAAATAACGGCCACCTATCAAACGGGTGGCCGTTGAAAAAGAGGTACCTGATACTCAATTGAATGCAAATGTTTAAACGGTCGTTTCCACTTTCGATCCTATCACTTTTTCTACCTTTGCTTTCCATACAAAATGGTCTTTTTCAACAACAATAGAGACGAATAAACTTCCGATAATTGCCCATAATGGTGCGCCAATATTGAAGAAACTCACACCTGACATGCCTATTATTAAGGCAAAAAAAGCACCCATTTGAAACTTACTGTCTGAAAAGGCTATTTTGAGTGCATTCATAAGTACCCCTAGCATCGCAAGACCAGCAATTACACTAATAATTACACCCGGCATGGCAATCACAAGCGGAACGACTACAGCCGCAAACAGTCCAAAAGCCGAGAATAATCCTCCACATACAACGGCTGCAGCATACCGACTTTCTTTTTTCCCTACTTCTTCAGCGGAACAGATCGCTGTCATCGGTCCCGCGACATTAATAGCATGAGCGCCGAAAAACGAAGCGATTACACCAAAAATTGAACCGTAAATCGCCATCGCATTATTTGGGGGCTTGTACCCTTGAGCCATTAATACACCTGACCCTTGAGCATTTTCAGTACAGATAATAAGTAATGCAAGCGGAATTCCGATCGACAGTAAAGCATCAAAACTAAATGCGGGTATGATCAACTGTGGAAGAATGAATGCATTCTGGATGTTCTGAATCTGAAATTCGTTCGTAATGAAGGCCAACAAAACCGCGACAAGCAAAGCTGATAAAACAGGCGGGATTTTTTTCATAAATCGTGTGGAAAGTAAAAAAACTAGAATAGCTGAACCAGCTAGTACGGGAGAAATAGTAACCGACGTGATCATTTCCGTCGAAAAACGGATCATCACGCCAACAATCATACCCATGACAATTGGAACCGGTATCCATTTCATCACTTTGTCGATTAAGCCCGACGCACCGAGAATAATTACTAGGATATGGGCAAATAGGTAAGCCCCTATCGCTTCTTGGAATGAATAATGAGTCAAAGCACCTGCAACTAATACTGCTCCGGCAATCGAATGTGCACCTGCGATGGGCTGACGATACTTTATAGATAAAAACATACCGAGCAATCCACTAAAAAAATAAACAGCAAATATCCAACTAATGGTTTCAGCATACGTCAAGCCCCCACTTGTCGCAGCTCCAATGATGATCAAAGCAGGGCCCGTACACCCAAATATTGCTGCAACTAAGCCAGCACTAACCGTACTCCCATTTAGATTCTGACGTAAATCTTTAATGTTTGAGAGTAAAAATTTTCCCTTCATTCCCCCTAGCCCCCTAAATCTACCAATACTTCTCCTAGTAATATACACCATTTTTTCGAATATTGTGGGTATTCTGATTAAAAAGAGTGAAAAGTCCCAATTCTAAAAAATTTGAAGATGTTAAAAAAATGCATTCAGCGATATTAAACCCTGTTTCGATAACTGTAAATAATAGGAGATACTAAAGTAAGATTACATGTTCGTATCGCAATGACAAATAAACACTTAACAAGAGTTACCAGAAGTAGACTCTTTGTTAAGTGCATCTTTGTCCATTTTTCCATTAAAACACCCTAAGAACTAGGTGTTGCATTACAGCAAGATTGTTCTTGTTTTGTTGATGCAAGGTTTACACTGCATACACCTGTTTCAGGTAAGTCCAGCTCTACTTTCTTTGCTGATTCATAGTCGCCCGTCAGATAAGCCACGATTGATCGCACTTGTTCATATCCAGTTGCCATTAAAAACGTCGGTGCTCTTCCATAACTCTTCATACCAGCAATATAAAAGTCCTTCTCTGGTTGTCTTAATTCTTTCTCCCCATGGGGACGAACGGTTCCACAACTATGGATGTTGGGATCAATTAACGGAGCCAGTACTGCAGCGCTTTCAGTAGCAGAGTCAATTTGTAATCTGATTTCATTTAAGAATGTGAAATCAGGGCGACTTCCAGTGTTAACAATCAACTCATCTATCCTATCAATAGAAAGACTCTCACCTTTAAACTTACCAAAAATTTTCAATGAATCATCTTCCATCAAAACTTTTTGAACTTGATATGGCGTATAAACTTTGACACGTCCGGAATTCACCAATTGATGAATTTTCAATCCAAGTTCCCCTCTTGCTTGGAGAGCATCTTTTTCTTCACCCCCATAAGCCTCTTCAACATTATTTTTCCGAAGAATCCAAATGATTTCATTGAAATTGCTTTCGTTGAGTTTAGTCAATTCTAAAATTGTATTGATTGCGGAGTGACCACCACCAATTACAGCTACACGTTTACCTGTATATTTCTCTCGGTCTTTACCGTTAATGTCGGGTATCCCATAATGAATATTGTTTTGTAAAGAAATTTCTTCCTTCGTCCATACACCATCCGCGTTTACAGGGTTTGGTTGTCCCCATGTTCCTGTTGCATCGATAATAGCTTTTGCCTCAATTTGTTCAGTACTACCATTTTGATCACAGTAAAGAACAAACGGAACATTTTCACGTTTAATTGACTTCATCTTATCCAACCCTTTTTTGCTTACGGCTAACACTTTGGTATTCAAATGAATGTACGGCTGGATTTCCGGTAAACTTGCCAATTTCTCTAAGTAATCCTCCACCAATTTCTTTCCTGTTGGCAGCTCATCAGGGGTAGGGGCGTCCCATCCATGTTTTTCAAGTAGCTCACGGGCGACTTTGTCAACATTGTATTGCCATGACGAAAATAATCGAACGTGTCCCCACTGAAGTATATGGTTTCCAACGTTTCTACCAGATTCCAAAACCAGAAACTGTTCACCTGACTTAGCCAAATGTGCAGCTGCGGCTAATCCAACTGGACCTGCACCAATAATGACGACAGGCAATGAACTCGTTTCTTTTTCGATGAGCTCGATATGCAGTGGCACAGTATTTGTTGAACAACAGTTCCCATTCGTTATTTGTATATTACTTTGTCCTATCATTTTACAGACCTCCTAAGAACAATAAGAGCTCACTGAATGAGCTCTTTTGTATTAACAATTATTCGGCGCACCAACCATGACGAGTCCGGATTGCTCACCTTCAGTTTCAAAATCCAGTGTTAAATTGCTCAGAAGCCCTAAAGCTAACGTGGAAATGGCAACCTGAATGTCATTTATCAAAGAAACAGTATCCGATTCCTCAGGTTGATCAAGAGATAAACCGATTTGCGGTCCACAGCAACCCTCAATAGCATAGATCCTGAGTCCTTTAGCTTGCTGCTCTTTCAAAAGTGATTGAATATACTCTTTGGCTTCATTTGTGATATTCATTATTTTTCTCTCCTTCTTTTTACATCCAGACTAGGCATCGGGGAATATTCTTTTTAATGAGTCTCTCATCGCTGACTTCACATTAATCTTAGGACAAATTGTTTTCGCTTTTTCCTCCGCTTCAGCAATTGTGTCCGCTTTGCCAAGGGCTAATAGTGTTCCGATAGCCACAGTACCTGTTCGGTTACTGCCTTCACCGCAATGAAAGAAAACTTTCTTTCCATAATTATAAGAGTTGACGACCAAATTGATAGCTTCTTTAACAGATCCATCCTGCTGATCGGCATCATCTACAATTGGACTTTGAAATTGATTTTTATCCGATGAAATATTCGTGGATTCTGCACGTAAATCTACGATTACATCTACTCTTTCATTCTTCATAATATCCACTGCATCATCTGCACTGCCAATAAAAATACCATCAATTAATTCCTGATATTTTTTTGTCGTCATCCTTCTTTCACCTCGCTCAATGTTGACCTCCAATGTTCCTCACAGAGAACTTAGGATTACTACTGTGCTGTACCTCTAAAATTTTACAGAATAAATTCTTTTAATTTGTTGTAGCCAATCTTCTCTTCATGCAACCACGGGATCACTGCACATTGCGAGGCTAATTCATCTTTCACTTTTTTAATCCATTCTATTTCAGAAAGTGCACGCCCTCTTAAGACAAAATCAGTTGTATCCGTTGCGTACAAGCTTTGATTAATAATCCACCACTTCGGGTCAATCTGGGCACGTTTAAGGTCTTCCTGTAATCGAGCGGCTTCTAAAACCGGTGTAGCTTCGGCCAAAGTCACAATGACTACACCAGTTTCTTCTGGATTTCTCAAACGCGGAAGAAGCTTCTTCACACTTTCAGGTACATCACCATTCGAACGGCTCATTTCTTTGTGATACGCTTCCGTCGAATCGAGCAACAACAATGTGTGACCGGTCGGTGCTGTATCAATCACAACGATTTCATTTTCCGACTTCTCCACAACTTCCGCAAATGCTCTAAACAAAGCAATTTCTTCCGTACATGGCGATTCGAGGTCTTCCTTCAAATAGGCAAGCCCTTCTTCATCCAGTCCTTTTCCAGCTGTCGAAAGTACTTCTTGCTTATATTTTTCTACTTCTTTTTCTGGATTAATACTGCTAATCGTCAGGTTGTCTCCCAGAACGCTACCTTCAAATGCGTATGCGAGATGCGCTGCAGGGTCTGTTGTAGTCAAGTGTACGCGATGACCTTTCTCAGAAAGGCCGATCGCAATTGCAGATGCAATCGATGTTTTGCCAACCCCACCTTTACCCATTGTGAAAATTACACGTATGTTTTTCGATGAAAAATCATCGATTACTTTATTTAATCCAGGAAGATGAATCGTTTCTTTTGCGAGGCTCTCATCCTCAAATTCAGTAATCGTGTAAGAACTAAATAAGTGCCGAAGGTTATCAACTCCTGTTAATGAATATGAAACGACTGGAAGGGAGAATGTCACAACCTGTTTTAATGCTTCGGGTGTTTCCTTCAATGCACGGCGCTGTCGCTCATAAAACGCGGTTGACACCTCATCTTCGGGATGATGCGTCTGAAGAAGCCCATTAATGATAAGTATCTGATTTTGAATACCGATATCTTTCAGCTCCGAAGAAGCCCGATTCGCTTCAACTAAAGAAGATACATCCGGACGCGACACCAAAATTAGGGTCGTTTTTTCTGGATTAGAAAGAGATTCTACAGCCTTCGCATACAACTCTTTTTTCTCTCCAAGACCTGACAGTGGACCCAAGCAGGAAGCACCGTGTGTACTTTCTTCTAAAAACCCGGTCCACGCAGTTGGTAATTGTAAAAGACGCAGTGTGTGCCCGGTCGGCGCAGTATCAAACAATACGTGATCATATTGATTTAACACATCTTCATCGGATAATAGATGAGAAAATTCATCAAATGCAGCAATTTCAACTGTGCAAGCACCCGATAACTGTTCTTCCATTGTTGCGAGAACAGCATCTGGCAACTTACCCCGATAAGGACCAACAACTTGTTCACGGTATGTTTTCGCTGATGCTTCCGGGTCTATATTGCAAGCAAATAAGTTGGTTACACTCGGAATAGCTATCGGTTCATTCGTCAATTCTACATCGAGGACATCCTGTAAATTTGAAGCAGGATCGGTACTTACTAAAAGTACTTTTTTCCCCTGGTCGGCGAGTGTCACTGCTGTTGCACAAGCTGTAGATGTTTTCCCGACACCGCCTTTTCCAGTAAAAAACAAAAATGGGGTTAGTACGGTTTTGTTAGGATTGAATAATGGATACATGGTTATTCCCCCTTATTTGTCAAACTTGACAGAAACACGTACACGTGGTTTATCCTGAAGTTCAGCTGTCTTTACATCAAGCCATTCTGCTAACTCTTCGTTTGTCGGATAGGCACCCACTTTTACAATTTCATGATTAACAAGTATCAGAGGAAGAGCATCTGGTCCTTTTTCAAGAAGCACCTTATTTACTACTGCATTGTCTACAAATGCACCCGGATCATTCCCGAGATTATAGCGTGTAATATCAAATTTCTGTTTTTCAAGTGAGTAGACAGCGGATGCGACACGCGTTAATTCTGGATCAACACCTGGTCCGCAGACCCCCGTTGAACAACACATTGCAGGATCAAAAATTTCAACCTTTGTCATTATCAAACAACCCTTTCATTACTACATAATGATATCCTTATTCAATTTGGTAAAGGAAAGCCGGGATGTGAATCCACGGCTTCTTTGACTTATTCACCTGTTTTAGAGAAATGTGCAATCCTTGCACCTATTTCATCGCGTACACGCTGGAAGAATACCCATTTTTCTTCATCTGTTCCCTCTGCTTTTGCAGGGTCATCAAACCCCCAATGATCACGTTTTACATGGGGTGGTGTCATCGGACACTTGTCAGCAGCATCCCCACAAAGCGTGACGACAAAATCTGCATTATTTAAGATTTGCGGATCAATAATATCTGAAGTTTGAGTAGTAATGTCGATAGCAACCTCATTCATAGCTTTTATAGCATTTGGATTAACGCCATGAGCTTCAATCCCAGCACTAAGAACTTTCCATTCTTCACCAAGAACCTTTTTGCCCCACCCTTCAGCCATTTGGCTACGGCATGAGTTACCTGTACATAAGAAATAGAGTGTTTTTTTCGACATAATGAAGATCCCCTTTTTTATGATTTATCCCGCATGAACGGGTAGTAAAAGCCCGAATGGTTCAACTAACAATCAGGTGGGGACGAATCCCCTTTGATTGGTGTTTTATTGTATAATTGACAGCCATAGATAAAGGCCGATTAGTGTAATCAGCAGTGTAGGAACTGTTAAGATAATACCGATTTTAAAATAGGTACCCCAAGAGATTTTTACACCTTTTTGAGACAAAACATGTAACCACAATAAAGTGGCCAAAGAACCGATTGGCGTGATTTTGGGACCTAAATCCGACCCAATGATATTTGCATAAATCAAAGCCTCGCGAATAGGACCTGACGTAGTCGTTTCTGAGATAGCTAACGCGTTAATCATGACCGTAGGCATATTATTCATAATTGATGACAATATCGCAGCAATAAAGCCCATCGAAATCGTTGCTACAAAGAGTCCTTGATCGGCTGCTAATTGAATAACATCACCCAAAACGCCTGTTAGACCGACATTACGCAATCCGTAGACGACAACGTACATCCCAACAGAGAAGAATACGATGGACCAAGGTGCACCTTTAAGTACTCGCTTCGTCTGAACAGCTGGACTTCTTTGTGCCATGGCCATAAAGAATATCGCCGTAAGACCAGCAATAATAGATACAGGTAATCCCGTAAACCCACTAGAGAAATACCCAATGAGTAATACGCTTAATATCACCCAAGATAGGCGAAACAACTTTATATCTTTGATAGCATCCTTCGGTTCTTTTAAATCTGAGACATCATAGTCTTTTGGAATACTTTTACGGAAGAATAACAACAACACTAAAATACTCGCAACTAATGCAAATAAATTTGGGACAATCATTCTAGAGGCATATTCGACAAATCCGATATCGAAAAAGTCTGCTGAAACAATATTAACTAAGTTACTTACTACCAATGGTAACGAAGTCGTATCTGCGATAAAACCACTGGCAATGATGAATGGAAAAATCATCTTTTCACTGAAATTTAAATTTCGTACCATCGCAAGCACAATTGGCGTTAGTATAAGGGCAGCCCCATCGTTTGCGAACAAAGCAGCAACGATCGCTCCAAGAATGCTGACATACACAAACATCCGAATCCCACTACCTTTAGCCAATCTAGCCATATGTAGGGCAGACCACTCGAAGAAACCAATTTCGTCTAATATTAATGAGATAATTATGATTGCAACAAAAGCAAGCGTAGCATTCCATACAATCCCAGTAACATCGATAACGTCCTGAAAATTAACTACGCCCACTAACAAAGCGATTACTGCACCAATACATGCAGACCAGCCAATTGATAAATTTCTAGGCTGCCAAATAACAAAAATAAGTGTGATTATGAAAATCAATGATGCCATTATAACTGAAACCAACGTTCTTTCTCCTCCTTATTGACAACAAACTCGAAGCCCTTTAACTTCCAGCTCAGCGATTGATTCATTCTGTTCCGGTAGATGTTCAAGGATGCCTTGAATAAACGGGTAATCTTTATGATTCTCATTAATCGAGAAGAAAATCCATTGACCTCTACGTTCTTCTTTCACTAACTCAATATCTCTAAGTTTACGTAAGTGCTGGCTAATCGCCGGCTGACTCATCTTAAAAATCTCAACGAATTCACACACACAGCATTCGTGTGACTTAAGTAACTTCATCATCGTCAAACGAGTTGGATCTCCGAGCAACTTTAATAATTGCGATGCTCGCTGCAGATCAATTGTTCCTGTTGTCATGTATCATCCCTCCACTTCATCATCATTGTATAACCATATGCTTATATATGCAAGTATGTTTTATACTTCCCTTGAAATTCATTTCTTCCAAAAAGAAGAACAATTTACGCACTCGATTAATTATAGAAATAGCAAAGAAAAACCGCATGGGCATTGACTAAATTTGTACTATTCACTAAATACCTAAAATCAAACACCCTCTAGACCCATTTTTCTTCTTAACAGTTCGAACCACATTGAGTCATAATCTTAATCTATTTTTTCAAATGGGGTCAGCTCCGTAAGAAAAAATAATTAGGCTACGTACTTCAAAGATTTGAACCGTAATTTTTGGGATGACAAAAGGATTAGTTCTTGTCGATAGCAACAAGAACTAATCCTTTAGATTTACTAATTTCACTAACTTATTTCACTTCCATGGTATGAGCTTATACTCCAACCACTGAAGAAATCGATTAAAACTCAATCCTAGTAAGGATAAAACCAGTACCCCTACCATAAGCTTCGTTGTAATCATTAAATTACCATAATGTAATACCATTGACCCTATACCATTTTGCGCTGCAATCATTTCTGCAGAGACAAGCAACAGTAGTGACGTCCCTGCAGCAAGTTTTAGACCTGCAAAAATCATCGGAAGTGAGCCAGGTAAAATAACCTTACGAATGAGGTTAAATGGACCCGATCCAAATGTAACTGCCGCTTTTATCAAGATAGGATCAACATTCTTTACACCAGAGAACGTATTAATGACGACTGGAAAAAAGACGCCCAATGCGATAATCGTCACTTTTGATAATTCGCCAATACCCAACCATAAGATGAATAACGGCAAAAGAGCGATTTTCGGAATTGGATAAATCGAGTACACAATCGGTGTTCCGATTGCATCTGCCCATTTGGAATAACCAAGGATTAGGCCGATTAAAATACCCAAAATGGATCCAATAACATATCCAACAACAATTCGGTATAGACTTGGAACCAGGTTCTCATAAATTTCGCCACTCACAAGCATTTCCCAACCTGTAACGACAATTGCTGAAGGCGCCGGCAAAAATAAAGGAGAGACAATGTTCAAGCTGCATATAATTTCCCACAGCACAATTAGACCGACTAAACCTAAAAAAGAAGCATAAAGTGGAACTTTTTTATCAAGAAAAGCAACGCGGTTGGTAATTATTTGTCTATGTTTAGTCATTCATTTTCACTCCTTTAGCGCTTCCTCAGCATCTTGACGAATAAGCTGCCAAATATCATCTGCATATTGCTCAAATTTGGCTCTGTGTTGTTCTTCATTTCTTCCCATTTTAGGTAAATCAATCGTAATAATTTCTTTAATCTGTCCCGGATGTCTAGATAAAACAATAACTCGATCCGCTAAATAAACAGCCTCTTGAATGTTGTGTGTCACATAAAGCGTACTCAATTTCGTACGATTCCAAATCGTCAATAACTCCTCTTGCATCAGCGTTCTCGTTTGCGCATCTAATGCAGAAAACGGCTCGTCCATCAGCAGTAAATCCGGTTCAACTGCAAGAGCCCTCGCAATTCCGACTCGCTGTTTCATACCACCGGACAATTGTTTTGGATATGAATCTTTGAATCCAGTTAAACCAACCATATCTATATAAAAATCGCCTTTTTCTTTTTGCTCTTGTTTGCTTACCTTTTTTTCTTCTAACCCATAAATAACATTTTCATAAACGGTACGCCATGGCAACAAAGCAATCTCCTGAAAAACAATTGCTAAATTCGGCTTCTTTTCCATTACACCTTCAAAATATACCGTACCACTCGTCGGTGATAATAAGCCGCCGACAATATTTAGAAGCGTCGACTTTCCACATCCACTTGGCCCTACTAATACAACAAACTCTTTATCTTCAATAGAGAAGTTTATATTGTCTAGCGCCAAAACTTCACCCTTTTTTTTATCGCCAAATATTTTTTTTACATCTTCAATGACAATTTTCATCTATTTCACTTCCCTTATTCAGCTAACGCTCCTTCAAGCAATTCCATGTTAACAATGTCGGATGCATCAATCGATGTGTCCACTAACTTCTCTTTCACATACCAATCGATTTGTGTCTGGATATCTGTTTCAAGAAGTTTTCCATCCCGATCCATATAAGGGAGACCTTTTTCAATAATAGCTGGTTCTTGGTCTGTATATTCAGCGATGATAGAAATGACTTCATCATAATTTTCACCCGGTACAATCTCATCGTTTTCTTTTGTCAATACAGCATCATAGTAATATTGTGTTGCTTTTGCATATGCCTTTAGGAAACGTGTAGCGGCATCTTTATTCTCAGCAAAAGCTTGTGAGAAGAAGATCCCAGAAGTTTGATACTCGATCTCTTCTCCTACTTGAGCAATCACTTTACCATAGCCTTCTTCAACGGCAAGAGATACATTTGGTTCATTCAATAAAACAGCATCCACTTGTTTACTCTCTAGCGTATCCATAAGACCCGGAATACTGTTTAGCGGAACTAGTTCGACATCTTTAGTCGTAAGCCCGTATTCTTCCAATAGTCTTCCAGCCATATAATGATATGTAGAACCGGTTTGTGTAATCCCGATCTTTTTACCTTTTAACTCTTCGACGCTTTTTACAGTCGAATCACTTGGCACTAATATTGCAGAAGATGAATAACCTTCCTGCTCTCGCCCTTTATCAGCAACAATAACTAACTTTTCCCCGCTAGCAACCATATTGTACAAGCTCGCTGTAATTCCAGTAGCCCCAACTGCAACATCCCCTCCGGCTGTTGCAACTGCAATCGGTTGTGCCGCCTCAAACCATTTTGCTTTGACATCGATTCCCTCATCCTCAAAGAAACCTTTTTCAAGTGCGATAAATAGAGGCGCTGAGCTTGTCAATTTCAGCATTCCGATTTCAATAGGTGCTTGATCAGTACTTTTTTCAGCATCAGAACCTGCCGTTTTTGTCGACTCGCTTTCAGCACATCCTGCTAGTCCAATTGCTAAAAAAAGGACTGTAATTAGTGTAAATAAGATTCTTTTCTTCATGCCTTCTTACCTCCAGATTATAATAGTACAACTCATTTACTAATTGACTCAAAAAACAACAGAAAAAACCTTAAATTATTGATAAATTCAATAAAAGTCCATTCGCCACTTTTCAAACTCAACTTTCAATACTTTTTAGAATAGCACAAATAGGTACACAATTGTATGTTATATCTGAATTATATCGACTATTTAAAGTTTTCTTAGCAGAAATAGGAGATTTGTATATTTTCACATAGTATATGTCTGTTTTTCTGATTTCAGTGCAGTCTATACAGGTGACTCGCAGCTAATTAGTATCATCGGAATTAGAGCTCTTTTATTATTGTACAAATTTATTATTCGATTAGTCTAAAATAAAACAGGGTTTAATTACTGGGTATTTATACAAGATTTGGCTATCGAAATATCTCTGTTTATCTAACATATAAATTACAGCCTAAAATAGCCTCCAATTCAAAATCTAAGTGTAAACGAAATCCTATTTGTATTTTCAAAAATAATTGATTGAGTCTTACTTTTTTCATACAGACAAAAAAGCCAAAGGAACGACAACGTCGCTTCTTTGACTTCACTCATACAGCTATTTACTCAATTGGTTTCTTTGATTTTATGAAAAACATGCAGCAAGCAATAATCACAAAAGCCACTAATGCTAAAAATGGTATTGTAATAAACCCAAACCAATTAATATATTGGGCACTACAAGGCACACCACTCACACACGGCTTGAAGCCTCCAAAGCCTGGTATCTTCTGCTCTAAATAATGCATGAGAGATATGCTTCCCCCAATAAGCGCTAATGGAAGTACGAACTTTTTAACGGAACTGTCATTCTGGAAAGTTCCAATCCCTAGTATTAGCGCAAGGGGGTACATGAAAATCCGCTGATACCAACATAGCTCACATGGAATAAACCCTTTAATCTCACTGAAGTACAAGCTTCCAAACGTTGCAACAAGTGAGACAACCCAAGCACCATATAATAAAAATCCTTGTGGTGTGGATTTCGTTCTTTTATTCCCCATCAGTCTTTATCCTTTATCTCTGTTTCTATTGCCGTCTTAATGGCTTCGTAATCAAAGGGATCCTCTATCATTTTCCCATTTATCACAATGGACGGAGTCATGGAAACACCGGCTTCACTTACTAAATCTTCATCGATTTTAACGCTTTTCATAGTCGCTTCCTGTTCAATATCTGTTTTCAACAATGTTTGATCAATCTCAGGGAAACCACTTGCAATTTCAAGAATTCTTTCAGGTGTTATCCATTCTGCATTATGATTTTCAACAGGTTGTGCATCAAACAGCGCTTGATGGAATGCCCAATACGCATCGGGGTTCCGCTCATAAACAGATTCAGCGGCAATCGACCCTAAAGTCGATTCTTTACCGTGGAATAGAACGTTCACGAATGAAAATTTAACTTTACCTGTTTCGATATAATCCTCTACTAATTTCGGATAAATCATTTCACCCCATGCTTTGCATGAAGGGCATTTAAAATCACCGAATTCAACAACCGTTACAGGAGCATCTTTCTCCCCAAATGTGGGCTGCCCAGTGACATCGAATTGCTTTATTTCTGTTGGCAATGATTCTTGTTTATTGCTTAGTACTGCGACTGCGGCCAATATCACTACTACCACAAGCGTTAATACAACTACAAATTTCATATTTGAATACTTATTCTGTTTCATCAAATACCTCTTCTCTATTATTTTTCTACGTACTTGTCGATTCGATTTTCGAATTAAATTCCAATACAATTTCATATACATACGCGGTTATGTCTTCCCCTTCAGCCGGTGAAGAACTCGTTAAACCAGTATGTGCAGAGAAAGTACAGTGGTTGAAAATGCGATCATTAATATTGCCCAAATTATTCTCTTCATTTATTCGATTCCTCTCGATAAAGGCAATAATAGCGTTGATTCAAAACTTATTGTACAGAATAGCGGCACAAAAAGACATTCTATTTAGAAAAAAACACGAATTGTTCACAGCTACATTAGATAAAAACATTAAATTGACACACATATTAGCTGATGCTGAAGATCAAAATTTAAATAAGTTGCTTCTCCATAGAAACAACTTTAATATTTATACCATTTGGTTTATGTACAACTTCCTCATCATAGATACGGTATCCAATCGAACTATATAATTGTATATTTTTAGGCACGGTCATTCGAACTTTACATAGCATCGTAAGTTTTTCATTGTGTTTTGCATAATCATCTAAAGACTTTAATATTTCTTTCGCAATACCTTGCCCCTGTTTTTCTGGAATAACAGACAGCCTATAAAAATAAACACCCTTATCTACTAATCGAAAACGTACCATCCCTGCCGGCTCATCATCAATATAACTAATGAAAGCCTGTTCACCATTTCCTAACGCTGTTGATATAGTTTGTACCGTTTCCTCTAAAGCACTTGATGGAGGTATTTCGTCTTTATATTCCATAAACGCTTTAATCATCAAGTCGTGAATTATTGCTGCATCAGATGCTTCTGCAAGTCTAATTTTCATAGTAACCCTCTCTTCCTTTTCATAAATATACAATTAAGTTAATTTTTACACAAATAATGAAATATGCCTTAAGAAATATAAAATAAAAGGACTGTCGCAGAAAGTCAGTTTATACTAACTTTCTGTGACAGCCCTTTTTAAAAAAATGCATTTACGCCGGACTACCTATATCTTTCCCGTTACAAGTTTTCAGGTGTACGGATGACGAGTACATCACATTTTGCGGAACGTACAATGTTTTCAGAGACGCTACCCATTAGGAAGCGTTCGACTGCATTTAAACCCGTCGCACCACAGATAATTAGATCTGCAACCAATTTTTCCGGAAGGTCTTTTGAAATCAGTTTTTTTGCTGAGCCATATTCGACAATCACATTAACGTTTTGCACGCCTGCTTGTACAGCTTCCGCTTTGTATTTGTTTAGCAATTCCTCAGCGGCTTTATGTGCGCTTTCAGCGATAGAACGGTCATAAGCCTCAACAGAACCAAACGAGTGTGTATCTATGATGTTGACCAAATTCAATGTGGCATCATTTCGGTAGGTAATTGCCACCGCCTTTTTGAAAGCCAATTCCGACTCTTTTGAACCGTCTACTGCGACAATTATTTGCTTGTATATCAATGTCATAGATTTTCACTCCATTCCTTGTTTAAGTATACTACTATACTAATTCTTTTCCTTACAAATAACAAAAGAATCCTTATCTTTCGACAAATTTATAAGAGATACCTAAAATCATGCTTTTACTCTTCCATATTAAGTTTTACCTTCGATTCATTGAATAATGGAGCACCCGCCTTTTTCCCGCGATAGTTCACGAAGTAAATACTTAAACCTACTAGCAACAGGCCAGCGATTAGTGGGTACGTTACCGGTTCATCTAGAAACACCGTTCCGATGAAGACTGCAATAATGGGTACCAGAAATGTGAAAGTACCAACTTTGCTCGCCTCTCCCTCATTAATCAGCTTATAATAAATGACATATGACAGGGGTATGCCGAAAGTCGCACCGTATCCGAGGCCAAAAAGGTACGTACCATTCCATTCAATAGCAGACCAGCTTTCAACGATTGATCCGGTACCTATTAGAATAAACCCTCCAATAATACACTGCAAAGCCACCATCCAGAAAGCGTCTACTTCGTTGCTCACTTTCTTCACATAAACCACACCCAGTGCCCAGCTAATTGCCGTAAGCAATCCTAAAGCAACACCTATGATTGAAAGTTGTACGGTTAAACCATTGACACTGACGACTACAATCCCAAGAAAACCAATGACTAAACCGATTATTTTAACCGGTGACATATGTTCTCCCAGCCAAATCCAGGCAAATAATCCAAGTAGAACTGGCTGAAAAAAGACAAGGACTGATAATAGGCCTCCCGGCATATAGACGAGCCCGACTGTCTGAAACCCATAAAAGAGAATCGTATTGAAGAATGCCGAAATACAATATTTCGACCAATTTTCACGCCAGTTGATCTTGCTTCGCATTTTATAGATGAAGGCTGCTAATATAAAGCCTCCTAACACTGCACGCATACCCGCAAACAATAATGGAGGTGTATAAGGTATTGCTAATTTATAGATTGGCCAACTAGCACCCCAAACGAAAACTAAAAATAGAAGTGCACCTGTCGATTTTGTAAAGAGCTTACCCAATTGTATATCTTCCCTTCAATAGTTGAACAGTAACAACTCTATATTTTGGATTATGCTCCTAGCAATAGATTCTAGCTTATTCCACTATACACCAAAGAAGAATATTCAACATATTCAATGATTATCGGTTTCGAATAGCTTGAACCTTATCTTCGCCGTCGGAAATGAACTGCACAACTGTTGGCACTAACCGCGAGGCCATAACATAACAGAAACACCAATTATGCAAATCACAGCCCCAATCCAATCATATGTATCCGGCATCTTTTTATCGATACCCCATCCCCAAAGTACAGATAGCACAATGAATACACCGCCATAAGCCGCATACACCCTGCCAAATGTCGGGAAGTGTTGGAAAGTAGCAATCACACCGTACATAGCCAAGACAAGTCCACCGACAAGTCCCAAATATGCCGGCTTCCCCTCCCTTAACCACTGCCAAATGAGATAGCCTCCACCAATTTCAGCGAGACCCGCAAACAAAAAAAGCAGTATTACTGTAATCAAAATAACATCACCTTTTCGTAATCTAAAAAACCTGACACTTATATCTCGTTCATCTAAGTCTCTTTGATTTATTTTTTAGTAGACAAAGTTCAAGTCATCTACTGTTTGAAACTTTTTAGTCGTTTGAATTTCAACTTTCCTGCTAACAAAATAACTCGTTCCATCTTGTCTCATTAGCTCGTCTTCAGTCATATGCTGGTTTTTAGATAGCTCAGGAACGTAAAGGCGATCTACGATTATTTTTTTTATTGGTAATTGGACCTTCTGAATCTCTTGGATAATTATCAATAATCTTTCTCTGTCCTCTAAACTATCATATCGAAACTTTTTTTCATTCCCATTATTAGATTGTTCAAATGGATATAAAATATAGGAATAAGCATCGCATCTATCATACCTTGTCATTTCATAACATTTTAGAGCATAATTCATATCCCTGTCCGTCTGAAATCCTTGTTCTTCGATTAGAGTCAGAAGTGGTTCAATCAATGCAAAATCTTTTTCAAATATATAGGATGCAAAAGTATCAATATTGCTTTTAACAAGTTTATTCCTTACATTGTCAGGATTTTTATAAGTCTCATTTAAGTTCAAGAGTACCCCCCCAACTGAAATGGTTCGCATATCATAAGAAACTTTTATAACCTCTTTTTGAAGCTCTTCTAACACGGGTAAAGCCTTGTAAATTAATTGAAATGCATCTGGATCCCGAAATGATAAATTCTCAGGTAAATCCATATAAAATGCAGGATCTTCTTCAGAATCCCCAAATGAACTATTTCGAAATCCATATGCTTTTAATTCATTCAAAGTTGTTGAATTTCCCCGATTTTCATTCAAGTCAAATCTATTCTTTTGTTTTTGATAATTATCTTTAGAAATATGACCCGCTACATTAATGTGAATCACAAAATCGATTGGTTCTTTTTCTATTGTACGAACGTGGGCTTCGGAAAACTCCAGCCCCCCAAAACTTGAGGGTATACGCCCCTTATTGCTTAATACTTCGATTGGTACATCATAATTTCCCTCCACATAGTTAATCAAATCATCATTCGAGTAACCAGAGTAATCTTTGGCTTCCTTGGTAACCCAAAAGCCAATTGCTAACACTAGACCCAGTATTAGAAAAAGTATCGCTATCACAATACCTATAATCCACAGGATTACCTTTTTCATATGTGATTACCCCTAATCTAGGAAATTAAGTTTCTGTAAAATTGACTATATTTATATTGTACCATCATCCCCACCATAGCATTGTAAAGTGAAAACAAAAGGATGGACTAGTGCGGGAAAGTTACGATTACCTCTCATAATTTCTATAGAATAAAAAAAAGCCGCTTTCTAACTAAAGCGGCTCACTAAATTAGATTGTGATTGGAGAAACTTTTTAATATCACTACTTTTTATAAACTAGATGTTGCATGAGAGTTTCGAGTGGTCCATTCATATGGAACCTTTCTAAAATGGTGGCAATGACTAGGGCTAATATCCAAATAATAATAGCAATTAGTGTAACATCCGTGTTATTTAATATACCTCCAAAGTTCAATACTGCGGGAGATAATAGGATGACTAGCACTGCTTCATTGAAAACAAAAAATGTGAGCGATCGTTTTCCTAATGCAGTTAATGAATTTGTTATCGCGCCAGGTGTTTTAATTTGAACCCCGATAAGACCAAATAACGCTGCATATCCTACCCCTCCTGCAATCCCTGTAATGATTTGAATTCCATTACTAATTCCAGCTACAAAGAGAGTTGGTTGCCATACTTCATCGATCAATACTAATGGCAAAGCCCCAAGAATAGAAACTAAAATTCCAGCGACAGCTATCATTTTCAAACTGCTCATATGCCGCTCCGACGCCGTCAACAGTTGTTTTCTTCCCATCCATATCCCAGCCAGTACAGAAGGCAGTATAGGGAAAAGAAAATGAATGAATATAGGGATTACCGGAAAGGAAAAAAGTGCATCCATTACTAATTGTAGATAATGATTATCAGGAGAAAACTCAGAACCATATCCATAGCTACCATTTCCCCTTACAACGAACCCCCATATAACAGGAATATATAGTATAGAAATGCATAGAAGAGTTGAAGTGACTGCAATCAGGGCTTTATCAGAACGAGCTAACAGCCAGCTAACCAAAAGACCAGCAACACCATAAGCCATTAAGATATCTTGACCGCCAATCAATACAGCTAATACAATTCCAAACAAGATTAAATACAAAGATCGTCGTTTGATTGTTTTCATGGCTTCTTTAATCGTTCTTCCTTTTCTCATCTGGCTCTCGTAAGTCATTACTAAACCGTAGCCAAGTAAAACCGCAAACAATGGTCGTGCCCGATTATCTATGAAAAGTTCGCCAAAAGAATTAATTAGACCATCTATAAAATGAACACTTTCTGGACGACTCATAATTCCTGGCTCAGAGGCATATAGGTACAAGGGTACATGTGCCAATACAATGAGTAGAAGCATATAGCCCCTGGCGAGATCGAGTGAAATGGCTCTCTTTTTTATCTGGTTTCCGTCCATACTGCTCTTCTCCTTCAATTACCATTAGCCCTCGTTATGAGGACCATTCTTAAACTTCATGTACTAATATTCCTAGTATTGCTAGGTCTTCTCACAGACATTTAGCATCTATTATTTTAACAACTCTTGGTACATGTTCCCTTGCATAAAGCAATTCGCTAATTATTTCAGGTAAATTGGGATGCCCTAAAAGCTCACACAGGGATCTATATCTTGATAAAATGTTTCACGAACAGAATCCAATTTTGTTTTAATCAAAATGTTTTTTTAGTTCTCTTTTTCACTATTATTACTTTTTTAAAAAAGTAATATATAATAAATCCTGAAAGAATGATGATTCCAGTTGCATATTCATTAAAACCTTGTGACAACAGTCCCGCCTGAATAAGAGTGTAAACAAAGAATATAATGATATTTCCTAATGCTGTTGCGATAGTAAAATGTGAAAGTCGAATATTACTAACGCCTGAGACAGCATTAATGATACTTGTAGGAGCAAAAGGAAATATTCTTGCCCCAAATACATACCATAGTCCTCTCCGTTCTACCTTACTAATAATGGCCGAATTAACTTTTTTCAACACCAAATCTTGGAGGACATATCGAATACTTAGAAATACGATAATCGCACAGAAAATACTAGTTAATAGGCTCCACACAATACCTAATTGAAAACCAAAAAGAGTATTATTTATCAAAATGACGAGAAAAAGTGGAATTACTGGAAACGCATTATGAACCAACATAATCATCAAGGTGATGAACAAAGTAATAGCTATATTATCACCTAATATAGATGTGATGGACTGTATATTTCCGGAGATAATGCTACGAAATAATTCTGTATTTATATTAACGAAGAACAAGACCACAAATACGAGAATAATAATTGTCGCTTTTTTCCCTTTGCTCAATAAACTCACCCTTCCTCGAAAACATTGGTATAATTTTATATTCATTTTAGTGATGATCTACCATGTGGACACCTAATGTTCTGGAAACATAGTGAGAAACTCAATAAGCTTCTAGACCAATTTGAAATGATCCAGCAGTAAACGTAAAGACATCGGAATAAATTTCAGTTACTATGTAAATCTAAATTGTATCAGAAGCTTTCACCAATCGTCGTATACGAATAATCAATTATTAGTTGAATGTTCATTTTGTTAGTTATTTTACACTTGCACTTTTTTTCTTTGAACGCATAGTCTATATATATTCGAGTGTAAATTTCAATGGGGGTAAAAGAATGATTAACTTTCAATCTTTTAATGGGATCGTAACAATGATTAGTGATTTTCCGATTGGGCAAAATGCTGAAAGTGCTGGTTGTTATAAATTATTTTCTGTAGATAATGGATACGGAAATGAAGTGAATTTCGTAGTGTCACCCACAACATATTTTGTAGATCATGTCATGGTTGGAGTAGGTGACCGAATAACTGGATATTATGACGCAAACGCACCAGTGCCCCTTATCTATCCTCCACAATATCGAGCACTTGTTATGGCAAAGGATAATCCATTTCAAGATGTGAAAGTAGACTATTTTAACAGCCAATTCGTGAGTAGTGATGGCAGTTTAAAATTAAATATTTCTCCAAATACGTTAATATTATTGGAAAATGGGCAAGCCTTTATCGGAAGTGTCGCAAACCGAGATCTAATTGTTGTCTATGGTGCGTCCACCAGAAGTATACCAGCCCAAACCACACCCTACAAAATTATTGTCATGTGCTAGATGTTTTAAAAGCAAGCGCTAAATAGCGGTACCTGTGTGACACAACGGTAAACAATTCACATACCTGAATGTATACGTCATATTGTTTGATAATTATTTTATTTTTATGCGACTTCAGTGAATTACCAGTGAAGTTTCACAGGTACCTAAACTTAAATTTCCTTCTTAAAAGAAGCTAGAGTTAGGCGTTCTGTTACTCTTGTTTCTTCTATCTTTGAAAATCCATTCTTCAAATAGAAGGTTACTGCTGGTGCATTTTCGGATCCAGTTGACACTATTATCGTTTCAAAACCTTCCATATTGCTTTCAATGAAATCCAATAACATCTTCGCAATTCCTTTTCTAAAATGGTTAGGGTGCACCATTAACCGATGTATATCAATTACACCTTTTTTTATTTTTATAGAAATAACCCCGCATAACTCTTCATTTAAATAACAACCATAGAAAGTCTCTCCACATTGCTGCAACGTGTTCACTGTGTCTTTTAATGGCGGTATTTCATAAAAGTCAATTATTTTAGCTTCTACCTTGTATGAAGGTATTTGAATGTTTAATACTTCTATAGCAAGTTCAGAATTAGTAATATCAATTTTTTTAATCAAAGTTATCCTCCGTTTTCTTATTTAATTAAGAGTAATTTAGATTAACATAATAGGGGTACCTGTCAGACACAGAGAAGGACGGTTCACATATTCCAGCAACTATAAAAGAATGCAGAAAAACCACTTAGGTATTTATTTATTTTGTATTATTATAAAGTTATTTTATATTTGCTGAATAGGTCCGCGTATAGGTACCTAAAATTTTGGAAATAGAAATGAATGACTTGAAAAATAAGATTTATAGCCTTTTAGACAAAAAAATTAAAAAGAAGCCGACAATTTGTTATCTAGTCGACTTTCTCCTTTTCCTTTATGCAATAGTTGCCTATTGTCCCGTTTGTATGTGGCATAAGTACTTTGAATCATCAATTTGCCTGCATACCACCATCCACATTATACAGTGACCCTGTCACAAATGATGCGTTTTCAGATGCTAGGAACAAGACAACTTGTGCGACTTCTTTCGGAGCGCCAAATCGCCCGACAGGAATTCCTTGTCTGATGGCTTCACCTGAAGTTTCTGGTTCACCAGGTGTAATGTTGTTCTGAATGTCGGCCAACATTTGGGTATCTATTGCTGCTGGCGCAACGGCATTCACACGGATTCCGCTTGCAGCCGCTTCTAGTGCCGCCGTTTTCGTTAACCCCGCCACTGCGTGCTTCGAGGCTATATATCCGGCCATACCAGCCGAGCCTATGTAAGCCGCGTTAGATGCAGCGTTGATGATGCTACCATAACCTTGCGTTTCCATTTGACGGATGACATGCTTTAGCCCTAGAAATACTCCAGTTACATTTATATTTAAAATCATCTCAAATTTATCTTTTTCTAAGTCTTTAATTGGCGTAAAGGGTCCGTTGATCCCTGCATTATTGAAGAAAACGTCAATTTTCCCATACGCCTCAACCGTTTGTTTTACATAGTTTTTCACATCTTCTTCATCTGTTACATTGGCTTGTATTACTAATATATCATTGCTATCGCCTTTCAATGAAGATTTTGTACTTGTTAAGGCCTCTTCGTTAATATCTACCAAAACGACTTTAGCTCCATTATCTATAAATAACCAATAACCATTTATCAGCCTAATTCAATGTTTTTTGATTCAACACAAATAACAAATGCTTTTCGATATCATAAAAACAGGAAAAAGCTTTGTAAATGCTTTTTCCTGTTTTTTAGTGTACGGGCATATACTTCCTAGGATTATGGAATCCCACCTCGCCGATTAACTTTTAGGTGTGATAAACTCTTCATCATTCCCAAGTTTATATTCAACATTTAGGAGTTTCCCTTTAAATTCGAATTCACCTTGATCCGCATATTCTTGACTAACTGGATAGGCTGAGTCTTTTCCAACGTCTAGGCCTTCAAATGTCATTTTATAGGTCTGCGTTTCTTCTAAATTGGTTTCTCCGACTTTTTTATCATCAATGTACAATGTACCTTTACCCTTATGTGGACCTGTCTTATCGAATTTGTAAGTCACTACGGAGTCACCGATTGGTACATCAATATTAGAAGTAATTTTATATTCTCTACCGCCTAATATATATTCATACAACAATTTATTATTTTTAATATAAATTGTATAACCGGCTTCGATGCCGCCATGTGCTAAAAGAACACCATCTTCTTCGCTGTTATTACGTTCAATTGGAATATTTATTTCATAGGAACGGTTAATAATCGGTGCGGCTGCTGAGTCAGTTAACCTGCTCATTCCTCTATAATACGTAAAATGATTTTTTGCTCTCAACGTATCATCTGGAATAGATAAAAACCCTTCTATAAAGATATCAGTGAGTGGTAGTGCTCCATACTTTTCCGCTTCATCCAACCACAATTCTTGTAATTCTTCCAATTTATCGGGATTTTCTTTTGCAATATCCACTGTTTCAGAAAAATCCTCGACAACATTATACAAAGACCATTGATCCTCTTCAAACGTTTTCCCTTTTGTATGACTTGCTACTGCTTTCCATCCATCATGATAGATAGCCCTTTGACCTGACACTTCAAAATACTGCGTCTCTCTCCCTTTAGCTTTGGGATTTGCAAATGTCTCTTTAAAACTTTCTCCAGAATATGCCATTTGTTTTACTCCATCTATTTCTTTCGGAGGCGTGATTCCTAATATGTCAAATACAGTTGGTGTAATATCATTTACGTTAACGTATTGTGATCTGATAGAACCTGAGTCTTTTATTAACTTCGGATAATGGATAATTAATGGTGAATGGGTTCCTCCCTCAAAAGCAGTGTTTTTATATGCTCTAAAAGGTGTGTTACTCACTTGCGCCCATCCCTTAGGATAGTCCATTCCTGTTTGATCATTACCAAAATTTTCGTAATGCTTGTCTACTTCTTCAATTGTTTCCCCCTGGCCGTTAAAGGCTAGAGTTCTACTAGACGAACCGTTATCTCCTCCGCCTCCACTGGCTCCGTTGTCCGATATTAATACAATCATTGTATCTTCCAATTGATTAAGGTTACGCAGATTATCTACTAATTTTCCGATTTGTTCATCCGTATGTGTTAAGAAACCAGCGTACGTTTGTTGAAACCTGATGTAGTTCTTTTTCTCTACTTCAGTTAATTCATCCCAAGGTTTTATCCCTTCATTGCTAGACGATAATTTTGTATCTTTCGGAATAATGCCCAACTCTTTTTGTTCTTTAAAACGTTCTTCCCTAATTTTATCCCAACCCTTGTCATATACACCTTCATACATATCTATATACTTTTCCGGTACTTGATGCGGAGAATGTTGCGCACCGAACGTCAGATACAAGAAAAAGTTTTTGTCTGGATGAATACTTGTATGATTGGTGATGTACCTATTCGAATTCTCAACGATCGCTTCTGAAAAATGATACTCCTCATCATTAGGTGAAGGTATCTGGGTATTATCAATCGTTAAATCTGGTCTATATTGGTCTGATGAATCCTCTATAAAGCCATAATATTGGTCAAATCCTTTTTGAAGTGGCCAATAATCATAAGGACCCGCAGGAGTTGTTTGATCTGTTGGAGCTAAATGCCATTTTCCGGTAGCAAAAGTATTATAATCATTCTCCCCTAACACTTCCGCAATTGTTCCAGCTTCTGGTTTAATCGCTCCCCGCTTATTCGGAAATTCCGGTCCCATGTCGAAATTGGTAACTGTTCCAACACCAACTTCGTGTGAATTTCTTCCTGTCAGTAGCGATGCTCTCGTCGGTGAACAAAGTGGTGTAACATGGGCATTGTTATACCTTAAACCATTTTCAGCGAGCCCATCCATAACCGGGGTTTTTATTTCAGATCCATAACTTCCTAGATCTGAAAAACCTGTATCATCCAACACGATATAAATGACGTTTGAATCAGTTACTACAGATTCCCTTTTTGGGGTTTCAATCTTTTTCTCTGATGAACAAGCACCTAATACAAATGCTGAAGCCATTAGAGCTGCTGTCCCAAACACACTTAACTTATTAATATAATTAGAAAAAATCCTCTTATTCTCCATATTTCTTCCCCCTTTTATCCTCACAACAATTGTATTAATTTCACGGATTCATTCATTTTTCATTCACGACTAACCTCTAATAATCACCTAGCAGCTTTTAGGATAATTTTACTAAACTGCAACGAGAACGGAACATTGTATCCCAAATCAGTAAAACTTCTCTGTAATCCCACTAATGGTCTTCTTAGACATCAACAACGCAGCGAAATCCAATATTCCCAGTTGAACTATCTGGCGTATTCGAAGTTCGTGCAGCCACACGATAGCGATTACAATAAGATTGATGACATAAATAGGAACCACCACGCATAATTCGCATGTCGCCTGTTTTCGGCCCTTTAGGGTTTTTACGACCTCCACGATTATGAATGTTTGTACTAAACCAGTCTGAACACCACTCCCACACATTTCCAGAAATATTATATAACCCATATCCGTTTGTTGGAAATGACTTAGCTGGTGCTGTACCAGCATACCCATCCTCCTTATTGTTTATTTTAGGGAAACTCCCCTGCCAAATATTACATTGGTGAATTCCACCAGGAGTTAACTCATCACCCCATGGATACTTTTTTTGCTCCAATCCTCCGCGAGCGGCAAATTCCCACTCTGTTTCGGTAGGTAAACGTTTACCAGACCATTTACAGTACGCTTGCGAATCATTCCATGAAATATGTATTACTGGGTGATCTAGGCGGTCATCTATCGTGGAATCAGGACCCTCGGGATTTTTCCAAGAAGCCCCCTCTACAACCATCCACCATGGTGTTTGTTGTACTTTCTGCGCCACTTTTGCAGCAGTTTCAGAACTCAACAACTGATAAAAGACAAATGACCATCCAAATTTCTCGGCCTCCGTAATATACCCTGTTGCAGCTACAAAAGATTTGAAGTCAGCATTTGTTACAGCACATTCATCCATATAAAAGGAACTAACAGATACTTTTCGAATTGGCCCCTCTCCGTCTAAAGGAAAGCCCTCTTTATCGTTTGTTCCCATGAGAAAACTTCCTCCAGGTATATAAACCATATTCTCCCTTGAATATTTCTTTCCGGTTAACTTCGGGTCCAATTTAAAGTCTTTTTCTAGTTTCAAATCATCATCCTTGAAATTCAAACGACTTGCAGCACAGCATTGCGAATTTTCATTTTGCACCATTACCTACGCCTCCTATCTATTACAAAATCTACTTTAGAACTAATTTTCATTGTCAAAAAAATGAAAGTGCTTACATATAAAAGCACATTAAGCTGTACGAATAGCGTACACTAGTCTGCCATTCGTACAATTTGATTATATCAAAATAAATAACCATGTCAATGTGATTGGTAGAAATTACAACAACTAAGAACTTTAAAAAGGAAAGAACGCTAATTTCAGCGTTCTTTCCTTTTTGTAGTGTGCCCAGCATGGGCGTAGTCTATAGGGTGCAAGTCCCGAACTGTGAAGGCAGAAGTAACAGTTAGCTTAACGCAAGGGTGTCCATGGCGACGTGGAATCTGAAGGAAGCGAGCGGCAAACCTCCGGTCTGAGGAACACGAACTTCATATAAGGCTGTGTATGATTGGGTGAGTTTGCTCAACAAAACAAAGCCCTTTCTGCCGAAGGTCATATGCAGTAAATGAAGCAGATAGGTGGAGGGAAAGACTACGTTCTTACCTGGGGAGGTCTGATTGAAACGCCGAGTACACTTGGTAACCTACTCAGTGATGGGTAGCTGAACAATCAGAAGTCAGCAGAAGCCATAGTACCATTCGAACTCGAGAAGAATGGGAAGGGCTGAACAATTAAGAGAGAACAACATCTTGGCATTCAGTAACCTGCGAAGAACACAGATAACCGATAAGGCATGCTTGAAGGAGGAAGTGGTGAATTCCACGGGGGACTTCGAGATGGTGGAGCAGAGTTGGCATAAGAAGAAACGTTGTTCACGGAAAGAGGCGTAACCAATGTTGATGGAACGAATACTGTCGCGTGAAAATCTGCTTTCTGCCCTGAAACGGGTGGAACGTAATAAAGGGAGCCATGGTGTAGATGAAATGCCCGTACAAAACCTACGAAAGCACATCTTGGAACACTGGGAATCCATGAAAATGGAACTCCTTGAGGGTAATTATAAGCCGCAACCTGTCCGCAGGGTCGAAATCCCGAAACCTGACGGTGGCGTGCGGTTATTAGGTATCCCTACCGTGACGGATTGTCTCATTCAACAAGCCATTGCCCAAGTATTAACTACTTTGTATGATCCAACGTTTTCAGAACATAGCTATGGTTTTCGACCAAAGCGAAAAGATACATACAGGAAGGTAATCGGTGGGTAATCGATATAGACTTGGAGAAATTCTTCGACAAAGTGAACCATGACAGGTTAATGGGAACACTTTTGAAACGAATCGAAGACAAACGTCTGCTTAAGCTAATCCGTAACTATTTGAAATCAGGAATCATGATAAATGGTGGGGTAACTCGCGTAAAAGTTACTGGAGAATTTCTAAAAGTCCTGTATTACATAGAACCCTCGGAAACTCCTACTGGAGTTCCCAAGGGCTCAAAAGTCTACTATCACGTTACGAAACTTTGCGTCATCAATCTTAATTGAACCGCCTGCTATTGTACTCAGACAACCTATCAGATATTACCGTCTCTTAATAATTATTTATAAAGCTCATTGATAGTGTTGGTTTACATTCTAAAATGGAAAATAACTGCAAAAAAACAGGTTATGAAATAGTTTCATAACCTGTAGACTTATATATTTTCACGTGGACTTGATAATTTAAGAATAATTCGTGGTCAAGTGATTGTATATCAATACGTAGGTTTACCTTTGAAAAATATTATTTTACTCATGTTGTCCTCTAATCCCTATTAAGTACGTTTAAATATATAAAAAAATACCTGTAGATAAAACACTCTTTTCAAGTGTCCTAATTACAGGTACTATTTATCAAATGGGTACTAATTTATTGTATTTTTTCTGCAATCAACTGTGTTACCTCTAGGTATTTATCTACATCTTTAGACGTATGACAATGAATTGGAGAAACTCGAACAATGGCATCCAAATTCTCATCTGTTGCAAGTAATCTATAATATGGAAGAGGAGCAATGCGATTAGAAAGATACGCATATCCTAACCGCGATTTCCGAACAATTTATATGGAGCAGTATTTAGAGCATCAATTTTCCAGTCATCAACATCGATTGGACCATGAGGGGCTCCCTGCACCGCATCTACCACGATAATCGTTTAAAAACATATTTCATATTCTGAATACCTTTACACATAGGTAGCTAAATTTTCAGGATACAGAGCCGCCAGCTGTCCACCAAGTTGTGGTAAGCTTTCAATGATTTTCACCGAAGCTTGTCGTAGACCGGCATAAAAAGCTGTAAATAACCCTACTGGTCCACCGCCAATAATAGTTATATCAAATACCTCTTCATTTTCAAACAATCACTTCACTTCACTTCACTTCACTTCAATCCAAACTGCGAATATCCAACAGACTTATTTTGTTCGCATGACAAAATTTAATGAAGCTTCCTTATGTGTATCTTTGTCTTCTAGAATGGTCATTAAATCTAGACGTACACCGTCTGCCACGTCTGACTCTAAATACTCATCACCTTCAAAGAAAACTTGCGTAATTAATGTTTCATGTCCTTCTTTTTCAAAAAAGAAGTGAAGATGTGCTGGTCGCATTGGGTGTTGATCTGTATATTCCAAAAATTCACCTGTTGGACCTTCTGTTGGAATTGAATATGGTAGAGGTACAATTGACTTTACAATAAAATCACCATTTTCATCTGTAAAGAAATGACCGCGAAAATTATACTTTGGCGCATCTGAATCAAATGCAGAATATTTACCTGATGCATCATTTTGCCACATTTCAACTCTTGTATTTGCGAGTTTTTGACCGTCTACACTACTAATATTTCCTTTAAAAATTAACACTTCGCCTTTTTCATCTGGACGTTGTGTCAATACCAAAGGATATCCCTGTTGACTCTCAATTAGAGGAGATCCTTCAACAAAATATGGTCCTAGGAGGGATGGTTGCGTCCCAGGCTTATCAGTATACATGGCTCTTAAAACGTGCGTTTCTAGAAAAACATCAGCAAAAAGTGGGAGTTCACCTGCACGTCCTAATCGATCCGCCCAGTTGACGAAATTCGTATACTCTTCATGATTTAACTTTGCTTCTTTCAAAAAACCTTGAATATGATTGATAAATAAATTAAAGACCTCTTCTACTCGCTCATTTTTTTTAGTTAGTTGTTGTTGCATAATAATTTCCTCCCTTGATTTTCTAGTTTAACGTAATCATTTTTCTACATCCTTGAAAAACTCTTCAAAATGAACAAGATGTCTACTCATTTTCTTAGCAGCTTTTCTGGGATTTTGCTCATAGACAGCTATATAAATTTCTTCTAATTCATTATTCAATGTTTGGCGCAATGGAGTTGGAACAGTGATGTGCTTAAATACAGGAAAAATAGTATGAGAAAGAGTCTTGAATGCAACTTGTATTAACTTATTCTTTGTTGCCATGGCAATGTTTTGATTAAATAAATAATTATTTTTACAAAACACCAAATCCGTCATTTCTTCACTACTTACCAGATTAATACTTTCCTTAAGTCTTAATAAGTCACTGTCCGTCCTCCGCAATGCTGCTAAATATGCTGCCCTAACTTCAATAATTCTACGCTGTTCAATTACATCTGCTATTGTCATTTCTCCTAAAGATAAAGTCACATTAAAAGATTCTCCAAAACTCTTTTTGATCGCATTTTCAGTGATGGAAGTGACGTAATGACCGCCACTTCTTCCCGATTTTGTTTCTATTAAATTTTCACTTGATAGTAAATTGAGTGCCTCTCTAATTGTGTTCCTACTTACATGAAGTTTCGATGCCATAACAGTTTCACTTGGAAGTTTTTGGCCTTCTTTTAAATCTCCATAAACAATTTCTTGCTTAATATGATTAGCAATTTGCTCAGTAACACTGTAGGTTATATAATTATCTAAAAAGTCAGTACCATGAGATTTAATAATAAAACCTCCTGTCTTTTGAAAAAAACGATTGACTGAAAGACCCTGTAAAAATCAAATCTTTTCTTTACTGAAAAAAAACTGATTTAATTGAAGATATTTTTTCTGATTCTCCGGAAGTTCATCTTCTATATAAATCGCATCCACTGGACAAACTGCAGCACACGCGCCACAATCTATACAAACATCAGGATTGATAAAAAACATATCTTCTCCTTCTGTTATACAATCCACTGGACATACTTCTACACAATCCGCCGATTTCTCTCCAAGGCAAGGAGATGTAATAACATAAGCCAAATAACTCCACTCCTCAATAATGGATTAAAACAAGCTAAAATACTCCCTTTGTTCCCACTCCGTCACGACCTTCTCATGATTCTCAATATTATTCTCATCAACAAAAGCTTCGTAACGGGCAATTTCGCTTTCTTTTATTTTTGAAATATAATCCACATAGTGATCTCCCAATTTCTCTCGATATAATGAACTATTTTTAAGTTCTTCTACGGCCGCTTTCAAACTAGATGGTAACTTTTCTCTATTATCATTGTACGCTTCAATACTAGGATTACCTGGTTCAATCTTATTTTTAATGCCATCAAGCCCAGCATAAATTTGAGAAGCTAAATATAAATATGGATTTGCCGCAGGTTCTCCAACACGATTTTCAAAACGGATATTTTTCTCTCCAGGGGCGCTTATTACTCTTAGCATTGTCCCACGATTATCATCTCCCCAACCTGCTCGATCCGGAGCGAGTGAGTTAGGGTTAAGTCGCTTATATCCGTTAATGGTCGGTGTAGTGAACACAGTTGCCGCTTTGGCATGCTTTAAAATTCCTCCGATGAAATATCGGCCAATATCAGAAATTTCATCATTATGCTCATTTTTCAGTATATTTTTTCCTGTTTTCAAAGATTTAATGGATTGATGCAAATGCCAACCACTTGAAACGAAACTTTGAAACTTCGGGCGACACATAAACGAACCAATATATCCGTGCCTTTTACATATTTGCTTCACTGTATTTTTAAAGAGTAACATTGTATCTGCTGCATCTAATCCTGGTAAAGGTGCAAAAGTAAACTCCTGTTGACTCGGACCCCACTCATCTTCCATTGTACTAAGTGGTAATTGCAATTCAGAAAGTGCATCTGCGATTGCCTGCAAAATACCATCTACTTCATCAAGATTCGATTCCAAATGATATTGGTAACCACGTGCTGATGACAATACTTGGGGAGCCTCCGGTGCAATTCCTGGTGCCCCCATGTTTTCAGGTTCCAATTTATCATCAATAATCTTTAATAAATTCCACTCTACTTCAATACCTGCAATAAAGTCGTATCCCGCATTATTTAACTCTTTTAAGGCTTGTTTTAAGATTCCTCTACTATCGAAAAGTAGCGGTCTACCGTCTTTTAAAAATGCATCCGATAAAATCCAAGCTGTATGAGGTGCCCACGGTAAAACTCTAAAAGTAGAGGGATCTGGAACTAGACGATAGTTTGGACATCCTGTCATTTCCTCTAAATTTAACCCTCCACCTTCTTCAAACGGATTAAATACGATAGCACTTCCTGTGTCAAAGAATAATGGCCCTGTATTAAACTCAAGTCCACTTTCAAGTACTCCGAGGAAAGCAGGTACAGTCAATGATTTCGCTCTAGAGATCCCATGCTGATCCGCCCAAGCAACACGGATTTTCCGTATATCTCGTTCTAAAATGGTTGCCTTAATTCGTTCAATCATTTCCTCTTCTTCACGACTTCTTAAACCATGCATACCAACAAAACTGAAATCTACTTTCACCATTATTATTAGATACCCCCCACATTAATTTTAGTTTTCACACGCTCAAGAAACCGAGTAAGTAGCATTTTACTTTCTTCATCTTGTAAAATTTCAGGATGCCATTGAACTGCAAGAATTTGTGATGAGTTTGATTTCGATTCGACCGCTTCAACTAACCCATCTGAAGACCACGCTAAAGGCTGTAAAGAGGGTGCCAATTTATCAATACCTTGATGATGCCAAGAATTTACACGAGTTTCATTTCCATAAATATCGACTAGCCAACCTGCCAGTGTAACAGAATGCGTATATGCAGCTGGACCTTCAGCCGTTCTATGACTTACTTCATCAGACCACTCTGGTAAATGCTGATGTAGTGTTCCTCCTAATGCAACATTTAGTATTTGTAATCCTCGACAGAGTGCAAAAATTGGTTTCCCCATTTCAATTGCATCTTTAATCATTTGCTGTTCGAAAGAATCCCGATGACCTTCTTTCTGATACGCTGTTGTTCTATGAGGTTCCTGCCCATAAAGTGCCGGATTTACATCAGGCCCCCCGGGGATTACAAGGATATCTATCTTTCTGAGTATTGCAGGATCTTCATTCGGAGATATCAAACAAGCATGACAACCCATTTCTTGAAAATAAGCTATAAAGTTCTCTGCATTGTACAAAACACGTTCCTTGCTGTCACTCCCAATATCCTGAGCAACTACATTAACCATTTCCTGCATAAAGGGCGTTTTTAAGTCGTAAATTGTACCAACAATACCTACTAATGGCTTCACTGTTTATACTCTCCCCATTCGTCTTTCGAGTGTTGATTTCCACGGTTGTAATTTATCAACATCTGATAACGCTTTCATAATTTCCATGTAATCTTCATGATCTAATGCAATCCAAGTATCGTCTGGTATTTCATCATAGATTCCATATTCCCAGACTTCAGCCTCCTGCACACTCTTCGCAAAGAATTTATACTTTTCAATGAGCTTTTCTTGCCGCTCTACTTTTCTTTCAAGATGCTCCACTTTAATGAGAAGAGCTTTTTCTAATTCACCCATGCCTATACCTCCTAAATCTAGTATAGTTAAAGATCATTCTCTATAAGATAAACGTCAAATTATCATGATGTTGGTCAGAGTCTATCAAATTGACCATCTTCATCCCAATTTTCCAATCTATATTTTCTCTAACTAGTTTATATGCTATCCATCCTGAAAAACTTTCTAACTTACCGGCACGGAACTCAGATAGAATAAAGTTGGCTCTCACGTATAATTCGTCTTGGCAACTCCCTCCCACTACTTCAATATTAGTAATCATACGCCGTGTTCGTGATAGTGGGAGTTGCGAATAAGCATAGCCGGTACGCAATCGATAAACTCTGTCTTCCAAACGCCGACGATCATCGAAAGCGATAGATACTTCTTTTCTAGGATTTCCGCCGCCTGGGACGGTTGGTACCCAATATAGACATTTTTTTGTATACATGTCTAGCCATTCTTCAAGACGCAGTTCATCTATTAAACGTGCTTCTTGAAATAGAACTTGTTCAGCTTGTGCTTTTTGTTCGGGAGTTGCAGTTGAAAAATTGTCATCGAATATTTTTAATTCCGTTAGTAAATTTTCATAAAAGTCATTATCTATATAATGTGACACTACTGATGTATTTACTTCGTCTGAAGTTCTAGACATTTTTCCACACTCTCCTCTCTACTCAGTAAGCGCTTCCATTCCTGGAAGTAGCCTCTCATAGGTGCTTCATCTGTTACAGGTGCAGTAATAACACCGAATTCATCAATGCTTTGTCTATCCGGTACACCGAATCCTCGATTAAACATAACCCATTCTACTTCGGGAATACTTAAGCCACGTTGACATTCCGCAAAATTGGCTACATCATCTGGTTCTCCAAAAGCAGGAAAATCTTCCTGAGAACGCATTCGCAAAGTATTTACTTCATCTGGTAAATTGTCAATCGTTGTTGCATACCATGTTAATCTAGTTTTATCAACTGAAATTGGTTCAATAACTTGAATTTGATTACCTATAATCAGCAAATTCGGGAAAATGGATAAATTCATTTGTGCACCTACAGCCCAATCTAGGTATTGTTCCGCATCGTCTTTATATTTTTCTTTAATTACTGCTTCATAAGCTTCACGACCAGGCTGTGGACGCTGTTGCTCCCACGCATCGCCAATCTTTTCATACATAGGCCTCTGATCTAAAAAGACATGTCCATTTCCTAAGTATTGTACATACATAGAAGAGGCATCGGGATTTTTCCCAAAGTAGGTCATATCTTTATCTTGATCTGCATCATAACGTTCCCCCAACGCCAATAACGAACGGTGTGAAAATGATACATGATAACCGTCTGCTGCATTATCGAAAACAAATTTCCAATTTCCATCTAGCGTCAGACGATGTGAACTGTTTTCAACTACTAGATTTCCTTCATAACGATCAAGCCATTGATCCAGTAATGGGCGTGCATTTCCTAAATGCTCTTCTAGGCTCGGCGCATCTACTTCGTTCATAGTCCCAAAGATAAAACCTCGATAAGACTCAACCCTTGCAACCTGAGCTAAGTTTAAATCACTTCTCTCAAAATCATCACCGTACGCCTTCCCCCATGGAACACCATTCAACTTCCCTTCATTAGAAAAGTTCCAACCATGGTATGGGCAAACAAAATTTCTAACATTCCCTTTTTCAAGCCGGCAAATTGTCGCACCTCGATGAGTGCAACGGTTTAACAATGCCCGAATTACTCCATTATTATCACGAGTTACTATTATTGGACGTTGACCTAAATAAGTCGTTTTGAAATCATTGATTTTAGGAATTTCACTTTCATGGGCTAAATAAACCCATGTATCACCATAAATTTTTGTCATTTCCATACCGTATATTTCGGGATCCGTATAAACCGAACGATGAACACGATCCTCTTGAATTAAATGCTCCCAGTTATGTTTTACCATGAAATATTTAGCCTCCTAAAAAATTATTATTGATTTAATAACATCTTCATATTCATAAAGAATACTTTTTAATACAACCTCCTATTCGTAAATGAAACATTATTAGGTTGTAAATTAATATTAACATATAATTCAGACTTTAAATTGTATAATATTAGAACAATTTAATCTGTTTTGTTTTTAAATACGTTATACTATCTCAAGTAATAATTGCCCTCAACAGGTCCCTTTTAAAAATTCTATAGGGATTTGAATAGATGGATATTTGTTTCGATGAAGGCTTTACATGCTTCGAGTTAAGCGGACTAACCACGAACGTGAATATCTTCAGTTTTGAACACTATCTCAAGAACGTATGAAATATTACCAGCTCTGCCAGGATCCAATCAAAATCTCATGCTATATTTTTAGATTTGATGTGATTCAAGAAAATTGCAAGTATTAAGATGGCTCCCGTGAGTATATTTTGCCAATAAGAAGAAACATTTGCCAAGCTTAAACCATTTTGTAATACAGCTATGAATAATACACCCAAAGCCGTGCCTGTTACTCCTCCGACTCCACCTTTAAAACTAGTTCCGCCAAGTAAAACAGCGGCTGCTACAAGCAATTCTGTACTTGTACCAATAGTAGGAGCAGCAGATGCTAATCTGCCAGTTTCAATAATACCTGCCATGCTTGCAAACATTGCACTAATTGCATAGACAGCAGTGATTACTAGAGTTACGTTTATTCCCGACAACTTAGCAGTTTCAGGATTACCGCCTACTATATATATTGACCTACCAAAATTCGTGTATTTTAATAACAAAAATGAAGCTAAAAATACAGCGGCCATTATAATAATCGGATAAGGAATCAACCCTAATTTTCCATTACCTATAGCCATAATTAGCGGATACTCAGATACATACTTTGTTTCCCCATTAGTCCAAACAAATACAATACCCCTAAATAGCGATAAAGTTCCCAATGTTACAACAAAGAAGTTCAATCCTATTTTTCCTATTAATAAACCATTAATAAGAAAACCTACTGCTGAAAGGATAATTATCGACAATAAAATACTTAATACTTCTGAAACCCCACTAGACAATAGCGTTACAAGCGTTACTCCACTTAAAGCCATTACAGAACCTACGGATAAATCGAAACCGGCTGTTAACAATACCATTGTCATGGCCATTGCCATAATCCAAATACTCGAACTAGCTGTCAGTAAATTTATCCAGTTTTGCAATGTGAGAAATACTGGATTAATTATACTGACAATAATACATAACAATATTAATAATGGTCCGATTCCAACAAACTTCAACAAATGTTGTTTACTATTTACTTCCCTCGGATTTAATTCATTAGTCGATTTGATTGCAGTTTCAATTTTCATATTTACCTCCGTTCTAGTCATTACCGGTTGCATAGTACATAATATTTTCTTCGGTAACATTCTTTTCAGTTAATATCGTTTTAAGTTCTCCTCTAAACATTACACCAACTCTATCAGCAACACCTACTACCTCTTGTAGATCGGAAGATGAGATAATAATTGTTAACCCTTCATCAGAAAGCTTACGAAGCAAATGATATATTTCTGATTTTGCTCCAACATCGATACCCCGAGTCGGTTCATCTAATAACAAAACTTTGGGACCTATCGAAAGCGCTCTTCCTAAAATAACTTTTTGTTGATTCCCTCCAGATAAATTTTCAATTGGTGTATTAACTGATGCTGTCTTAACTCCTAAATCTGCAATTATCTTTTCAACTATCTTTATTTCCTTATTTCTTTTTACTAAGCCAAATAAAGACTTTTTAGACCTAACACCTAGTATAGAGTTTTCGTAAACGGATAAATGACCAATAATTCCCTCGGACTTTCTCTCTGCAGGGATAAGTGTGACTCCTTTTTTTAGAGCTTCAACAGGATTTTTGACCGGATATGGTTTTCCTTCTAAATTTATGTCTCCTTTAAAAGCTAAATCCCCTATTAAAACTCGTAGAATTTCACTTCTCCCACAACCTACTAATCCAGAAAACACGAATATTTCTCCAGCTTTAATACCAATCGAAAGTATCTTATTCGTCGAATTTTTTATTTTCAGATTCTTGATACTTAAAATTTCTTTAGAATGTTTAATATTTCTTTTCACTGGATATAAATTTGTCAATTCCCTACCAACCATTGCTGAGATGATGGTTTCTTCTGTCCATTCTGGTGGCACTAATCTACAGATATAGTGTGAGTCTCGCAGGACAATAATCTCATCACATATCCGTAGATATTCTTGTAGTTTGTGTGATATAAAGATGACAATCTTGTTATTTCTCTTCAATTCCATTAATAATTCGAATACTAATTCCGTTTGATCATCTGTTAATGAACTAGTTGCCTCATCTAATAATAAAATGTCAGGTTCGGCTGAAAGTGCTCGAGCAATTGATATTAGTTGTTGCTGATCAGGTGATAATTTTCCTGCTTTGTCCTTTACATTAAGATTTAACCCTAACTTTTTTAGATAAACAGAAGTTCTTCGCTCTTTTTCTTTCCAGTTTAATAACCACTTACCATCTCCATTTCCATTTACAATAACATTTTCTGCTATCGATAATTCATCTACCAAAGACGGCTCTTGTGTAACCATAGCAATTTTTTTCTTGATAGAATCTTTGATTGATAAAACAGGTTCATTTCTTACTTTTACTTCGCCTTCGTTCACCTTTTCGATTCCCATAAGAATTTTAAGAAGAGTGGATTTACCAGAACCGTTTTCTCCTGCTAAGCCCAGAATAGTACCCCATTTTACAGAAAAATTTATATTGGAGAGCGCTTTGACACCAGGATAAAATTTTGATGTATCGCAGAATTCAATAGCTTTTTCACTACTTTTCATTTCTCTCACTCCCTAAAACTCCTTTAGTCTTTGGTAATAGAATTTAACTCTGTTTCCCATGAAACAAACCCTTCTGTGTCTTTAACCACTAGTGGCGTTGGAATAACAATCTCTTTAGGAAGGTCCTCTAAATTTACTCCTTTATTCAAATGCTCATCTAAGTAATCAACAGAAGTTATACCTGCTTTGATAGGATTTAAATTGAAAGTAGCATACACATCTCCCTGTTGTATCGCTTCAATTCCACTTTTCTCCGCATTTACGCCAATAATTAATATTCCATTCTTTGAATCCTCACCATATAAAGACCTATTGGCATTTTTAATTGCTTGTGCAGCACCAATGGCACTTTCATCATTATAAGTAAAAACGGCACGAACATTTGGATTTTTAGTTAGAATGTTAGCCATCAAAGGAGCTGCACCAGCAATATTATCGGTAGGATTATCTTGCTGATCTACCCACAGTAAATTGCCGTATTTTCCCGTTTCCTCTTTAAACTTTTTCATAACGAAAATATTTCCCGGCACAGGTATTGCCATACCAATTCCAGCAACTTCTACATTTTGGTCTTTAAATATTTCAGAGAAAATTTTTGCTGCCTCGGTTGCAGAAGAACCTCGATCAAAGATTATTTGACTAGTTAATCCATAACTTTCACCATCTTCTTCCACATTAAAGTCAACACCAATTACTGGGATTTTTTTTGCCAATGCACGATTGATCGCAGGTTGAAGTGCGTTGGAATCTAATGGCCAGACAATTAATGCATCTACGTTTTGAGTTAACAAATTATCAATGGTGGACACTTGCTTACTAGGGTCACCCTGACTATCTATCCCTATCACTTCAAATCCAAGGGCCTCCCCTCTAATCTCGATTGACTCATACCAGTTTTTTACTGTATTATTAGATCCAAGAGGAATGGATACTCCTATTTTTAAGCTATCTTGACCTGATACTTTATCATCATTTCCACATGCTGATAAGATTGACATTATAAAAATCACTATTATTAAGATGTTTAAACTTTTAACCTTCATTGGTTAGTCACTCCCCAAGTCTCAATTTAATTAGATAACAAATAAGCTAGCAAATAAGTTACTATTAATAAATTTGCTAGCTCATTCATATATATTATTAAAATTTAAACGGTTTGTCTTAACTTCTGGGTTTCATTAGAATCTACTATCCCTCGGCTGGCATCCTTAAACACAACTTTGTATTCTTCTAAAGCTATTTGCTCAGAAACATAGCCACATTTCACATCATAGGCGACCTTTTCTATTGGCCTTTCTATAGGATTTCCATAACCACCACCGCCACCGGCCCATTGTTTATAAATTGTGTTTTGTGGTATATTAGAAATTAAATCTTTCACATGGGTAATATATTTCCTTTCATTTGGGAAATATAATTCTATTGAATTTATACCTCCAAGCTTTCCGCCTAAAATTCCCGGTGCCCTTGTATCTTCAGTTCCTCCATCTCCAAAGATACTTGCTTGTCCACCATCATCCAGGAATGTAAAAATTGTTTCTACTCCTAAACCACCGCGCCATTGACCGGATCCAGCAGAATCCTGACTATATTCATATTTGCTTAAAAATACTGGATTAACCAGTTCAAACATCTCTGGATCTTGAGCTGCTAAAGCCCCTCCAGATGCTATTAAACCTATATGGTCGTAACCATCCGCTCCATAGGTGCCACCACTCCCCCCCTTATTACCATTTAACAAGATATCTACATACGCCGTTTGTCTTCTTGAATCCCATCCATTAATAATAGATGATAATAATGTATTCCAACCTGCAGTAATCCTTTCAGGAAGTGCCTCTGCTAAAGCTAACATAATTACAGAGCAAACTTGATCACTTAAATGATTTCCAAATCCTGTAGCTGCTGGATATTTAGGATTTAGCATAGAACCCTCAGGAACTTTTACAGTTATACATCTCTGAACAGCCTCATTATGAGCTATTTCTTGTTCACTTAACATAAAGAATGTAATCATAACCGAAGAAAGTGTAACAGGATATGGAGCATTAACATATCCTTTTGTTTGAGAAGAAGTTCCTTCAAAATCAAATATAATATGTTCGTCCTCAACTAGTATATTTACAACAATTTGCATCTCCGCGTCATGATTATGTCCATCATCCCTAACAATCCAGGAAGCATTATAACTACCATTAGGCATTCCTTTAATAATTTTCTTAGCCATTCTTTCAGTTGAATCAAATATCTCTTCAACGGCCTCGTAAATTACTTCTTTGGAATATTGTTCAAACAAAGTTTTTAATTCTCTTTCACCTACAGTACAACCACCAATCATTGCTTGAATATCATCGCCAACAATTGGCAACCGTACGTTTCCGATTATTAAATCCCAAACATCATATCGTTTTTCACCTTTGTCAAATACTTTTAATGGTGTTATTCTTAAACCCTCTTGCCATAAATCTGTGGCATTTGGATTATATGAACCAGGAACTGCTCCTCCAACATCCGCTTGATGGGCTGTAATTACCGTCCAAGCAACACATTCATTATTATGAAAAACAGGTTTTAAGACTTTCCAATCTGAGTTTTGATTTCCACCTGAAAATGGATCATTATGAAGATAGACATCTCCCTCATGAACATCGTCACCAAAATAATTAACAACTTCTTTTACACCAGGACTAGCCGCGTACCCCAAGATTGGAATATATTCTGTTTGTTCTATGAGATTACCTTTAGCATCATAAATTCCCAATGAGAAATCTCTTCCTTCTACAAGCAAAGGAGAATGAGCACTTCTTTCAATAACAACTCCCATTTGGCGTCCGATAGCTTTTAAACGATTAGATAAAATGGAAACTAGGATTTGATCCATACTTTTTCCTCCTCTAGTTGCGATTGAGCAGTAAGTGTTTGATCTTTAATATTAAAATTACCATGTTTGTTCAAACTAACATCAAAACCTGTTGGAACTAGGATAGTTGTTGTTGTTAACTCAATAATTGCTGGGCCTTGAATGGCAGATCCAGCTTTTAATGTCTCCCCATCATAAACCGGTGTTTCAAGAAGCTGTTTTGTTGTGGGATCAAACGCTTTACGTGTATTTTTCACTTGAACTTTGTCATATTCAGATAATTCTTCTATTGTTTGTGCTTTAAATGCTGCCTGTTTACCTTTACAAGTCAAGCGCACGTTCATTATTTCAAGCTCACTGTTTTCTATTTTGAACCCAAACAGTCTTTCATGTTCATTATGGAACATATTTTCTACATTAGTTTTATTACCGATTATCATATCTTTTTCATTCACTTCAATTGTTACTTCATAATGTTGACCAATATACCTCATATCCAAGCCATATACTAATTCACTTTCAATCTCTCTAACACCCTCGTTAAGCAAGGCTTTTAGACCAAGCGTTCTGTCTTCATTTAGTACATATAGAATTTCGCTCAACTCTGCAGAAGACCATTTTTTATGATATGTTTTAACATAATCATGCCTTAAATTGGAAGCTAACATTCCAACTGCACATAATACAGAAGAAAATTTAGGAACAATAATTTCTTTTATACCTAGCTCTTTAGCAATCATTGCAGCATGTACTGGTCCGGCACCACCCGCAACAACCAATGGGAAAGAACGTGGATCATACCCTTGCAAGACAGTAGCCTCTTTTATGCCATTTGCCATATTTATATTAGATATATCATAAATTCCTAATGCTGCCTCTTCAATACTCATTCCTAAAGGTTTTGCAATATGCTCCAATACTGCTTCCCTTGCTTTCTCTAATTTTAAGGAGATTCCTCCACCTAAGAAATAGTCCGGATTTAAATATCCTAATACTAAGTCTGCATCAGAACATGTTGGTAAAACGCCACCACGGTCGTAACACGCCGGACCCGGAACAGCTGTAGCACTTTGTGGACCTACTTTCAATAAACCGCCGTCATCAATCCATGCAATACTTCCCCCACCTGATCCGATAGTATGAATGTCGGCCATTGGCAGAGAAACGAGATTACGCTTAACTTCCCCTTCCTTTTTAATAAGAATTTCACCATTGTCGATAATTGAAGCCTCGAAGGAAGTTCCTCCCATATCAATAACTATCGCATTGTCAAACCCACTTATTTTGGAAAACACGCTACCGGCAACTGGACCACCCGCGGGACCTGATAATACTGTAGTAGCCGGAACCTCTACAACATTCAGTGGGTTAGTTACTCCTCCATTTGACTGCATGATTAATAATTCGCCGTCAAAACTGAGTTCTTTCAACTTTTCCACTAGGTGACCAATATAATTTTTTAGAATTGGACCCACATATGAGTTCATCGCTACAGTACTGACCCTGTTATAAAGTCTTATAACTGAAGCTACATCCGTTGAAATAGATATAAAAACATCAGGAAGCAATTCCTCTAAATATTTTTTTGCTAATATTTCGTTTGAAGCATTAGCATAAGAGTGCATGAAGCAAATTGCCACAGAAGTTACGCCCTCTTCTTTAAAAAGTTCAGAAGCGTTCTTTATATCTTCTTTCGTAACTTCAGTTAAAATTTCGCCTTCTAAATTTGTCCTTTCTTTTGCCCCGTATATTAAATAGCGAGGAACCAAGGCTTTAGGAGCAATATATTTATTGTCATATAAATGCTCTTTACTACGCACACCGCGACGCATTTGTAAGACATCCCTGAAACCTTCAGTCGTAATTAAACCGGTTTTCGCTCCTTTCTCTGTCAATATTGCATTTGTTGTTACGGTGGTACCATGTACAATAAGTTTTGTTTGTTTAAGTAATTCTTGTGTTGTTAAATTGAATTTTTTAGCTATATTTTCAATCCCGGTAAATATACCTTCCGAAGGATCATTGGGTGTAGTTAACACCTTTTCAATTAATTGTTGATCATTGTTTGAACTCAAAAATAAAAAGTCTGTAAAAGTACCTCCAACATCTATACCAATTGTGAATTTCGACATAGTTTACCTCCTTAAATTTTTATAATATCGTACTCACCTTTGCTTAAAGACTCTGCTCCATCCTCTGTAATAACAAAAACGTCTGCAATGCTTGCTCCAAATTTTTCTTGGTCATCTGAATAGTTCGGATGTACACTTATTACCATATTTTCTTCAAAAGGGCTTGTCTCAGTATCAGTTAATATAGGCAAATCGTGGTCTACTCCAATACCATGACCGTGCCAGATCCCCATTTTCACATTTAATGACTCCGTATGCTTGTTAATAATTTTTGCAACAGTATTTACAGGTATACCAGGTTTTAATGTCTGTTGGATTTCTTTCATGGCATTTACACACGACTCTGCAAGTCTCATTTCCTCATCTGAAATTTCTCCTACAACAAATAATCCACCTTTCTCAACCCAGTATCCATTTTCATCAATTAACTCCACATAAGCAGTAACCAATGAATTATTTGTGATTTTAGTTGATGTTGGCTTCCTTAAGAAATAAGGACCTTCTTCTACAAAAATCAATGTATCAATCGCCCCTTTTCCTCTAGCAATCTTTTCAATATCAGCTGCTATTTCGGAGGAAGATCTTCCAGGTCTAATTGCATTCTTGAATTCTGCAAAGCTTTCAAGAGCCAATGAGTATGATTGACGTATTCCAACCTGTTCATCAGGTGACTTAATACCCTTAATTTTTTCGACATTATTTGTTATATCTACCAAGTCTGCTTCTAATAGGTTTTTAAAAAGTGCACTTTGATTACCAGTCATCATCGTTTCCAACCCGACAATACCTACTTTGTTTGGGTTATATGAATTAATTAATTCGCTAATCTGTTTATATAAATCCGCTTCTGAATGGACGACATCACCTGTTCCAAGGTATCTAGAGTCCTTAATAAAACCCATTTTTTTCGAAAGGTACTTATCTGCTCTTGTACTGTAATATGCGATTGGCTCTTTACCCTTCGCATAAATAATAAAACCAGGTCTAAGAATTGGGTAATAGCCTCCAAAGTAATATAAGAATCCATATTGTGTAATTATGCCTTTTCCGTAAATAACCACTACATCTAATTTCTCTGTTTCCATTAGTAAATCCAATTGGTTCCATCGATATTTTACAGCACGTTCCTCATCATACTTAGCCATTAACTTGTTTGACATGTTATTATTCCCTCCTATAGATAGACCGTCAATATACGAGAAATTCAAACGCTTTCATTTGGGTGAATATTCTGTACATTGATTTGAATATAATATATGATAGAAAAAGTTTCATGTCAATAAAGTTTCATGTAAAGAAAAATTACATTCTTTATTGCTATTATAATTTGAGGTATTTCATTAAAATAATGAGGAGGATATTATGGACATTCTTTCGAAGTTAACGGATTTTGAATTACAATCCATACCATTACAAATCGCGACTGCTATTCAAAATCAAATCTATAATCAAGACATAATACCAGGAGATCGTTTACCTAAACAGGATGAACTAGCTGATTTCTTTGCCGTGAGTAGACCTACAATACGAGAAGCTCTTGACTTATTAGTCGAATCTCAGCTGATTCAACGTGAATCCACTAAATCGAAAGGTTACGTAGTTGCTAGTTTTCATCCAGAAAAAGCTCTAAAAAGTGTACAGGATATGATTTTACTTTCCTTAACATTCAATACATTGACAAAGTGGGAACTTTTTGAAATCAGAGAAATGATTGAAGTACCATGTGCAGGATTAGCAGCTTTAAGAAGGACCGATGAGGATTTAGAGGAATTAGAAAAGCTTTTGCCATCAGCAGATATATTAACTAAAAGTGTTCCTGAAATATTCAAAGCAGATGCAAAATTCCATATAAAATTAGCGGAATGTACTCATAATCCTTTAGCAAAAACATTAGTAGAATCTTTAGTCTACGCATACTTCAAACTCGATATTTTAATCAGTGAAGAAGAGAAGAAAGCAATTATAGGGGGCCTACCCGAACTTTTTGAGGCTATTAAAGAGGGAAATGAAATAAAGGCAAAAAATAAAATGATTGAACATATGGAACAATTCAAGTTTTATAATCAGATTTAATGGACCTATCAACAGCGTCTATGTAGTAGAGATAAAGATAGCGATTTTGTGAGTTAGTTCTCTTAAATAATTGGGCGCGCTAATGGAATAAGAGTGCGCTCTTTTGAAATTGGGCCGTTAAGCGGAATAAGTTCCTGAGCAAATAGCAGAGACTTAAATTATATGTTTAATACTGAAGATGCGACTGTTTTGAATAAAATAGTGGTACCTGTGTCAGACAAAAAGATAAAAAATTCATACAATTATACAAAAAGTATAGAAAAATCGCATAGATATTAATTTACTTTGTATTTTAATAGAATTGTATTGTATTTACTGAATAGGTATCTAAAATTAAATAGTAAAACTCCTAGGTAACTGCTTATATATTATTTTGTACCTTTGAATAATATATTAAGTAGCTGTTATGCCACCAAAAGGAGGTTTTTGATATGCAACATCGAGGAAATGGAAGATTTCGTTTTTGTGTTTTCCCAGGTTATAACTGGTGTGGACCTGGTTGTAATGGGCCTGGTGCTCCCATAAATGATGTAGATGCAATGTGTAAAGCACATGACGAATGTTATCGAAGAGGCAGTAATCCATGTGAATGTGACCAAGAATTTCTTAAGCGCCTGCACTCTAAAATAGATCCATACACCAAACAAGGGAGACATGCCCGTCTGCTCTATAATTATATGAAATTACAAGCTCGTTTCAATTGCAACTTTTATAGATAGTTGCGTACAGAGTCCTATTGAAAAGATACCTTATTCTAAATCAATTCAGAGTTGATTTAGAATAAGGTATCTTTTTTAACGGTTCACTGCTCAATTGCAAGTTTATTGTTACCTAAACCTCGTCCACTTGAAGATAATCCGCATTTTGTCCACGCTTTTTAATCTCCCATAACTTATCTTGTTAGCCTACTGGTAAACTCATTGGCAACGAGGAATTAAACTTATGGTCTTAAACTTAATTTATCGCACCTGTAATGGAACTTCTATTTAATATTTACCTTCATTCAGCAATTATTTTTGTTCTGAAAGCGAAGCGTCAGCTACAGAAGACTCTCACCTCCATAGGTGAAGATGAATGCTTTTTTGTTATCCGCGCCCTTCGGCAAAAAGGAAGGATGCAGTTCAATCCATCCCCCTGTAGGTCTCAAGCTCGTTTCAAAATCTGGAAGCAATTACGCCGAGGCGTAATTGATCAAGAAAATATATTGTCTCTCTTAAATTGATAAATCAACTGAAAAAAACTCAGGCAGTGCCTGTTCACGCTTGTCGAGCATAATCTGTTCCGGCTGGATGCCCTGCTCACGCAGAACTTTAATGTTCTGCACGAGGAATTCATCGCTGCCGACAACATAGAAGAGTCCATTCTTGTCTGTAGCAAGATTCTTCACTTCTTCATAGTAGTCTTTCCGGTTATCGACGAACTGTGATGTGAATTTCTTTTCAGGTGCGGATTCAAAAATATTAGTGAATAAGAACTCTTTTGATGAGTCGATGTTCAGGGAATGAATTCGATTGACGTTGTCAGCACGTTCGAAATAATCAAGTACAAGCGGTCTGAAAGTTGCCAGGCCGACACCTGATGACAGTAGGTAAACATTTTTGTCTTCTCTTTTAAGCGGTACATTCGAATGCGTTTTAAATATTGCAACTTCATTGCCGACCTCAAGACTTCTTAAAACCGTTTTAAACTCAGAGCACTGTTCTCTGATGCGTGTTGTGATACCGATTGAATTTTCGTGCGGTAAAGTGGAGATTGACATGTGACGAATCAGGCCGCGGTTTGGTTTATCTCCGGCATTAAAACCTTCCAGTGCGAAGTGGGTATGGGAACCTTCTTCCCATGTAAAGTCTTTCGGACAGTCGAGCAGGTACGTTTTAACCTCAGGCGTTTCTTCAATAATTTTATTTATTTTAGTCCAGTATATTTGCATTATATATTCTCCTTACTCAATTATTATTTACTAATCTAGTATACAATAATTGATAACTATTCTCAATTAAGTGACCCTCATATAATAGGGATGCCAAATCTTAGTCCAGAACTGCTCCCTTACTTATACCTACTTAATATTTCTTCTGGAATATGACAATAATCATTTGGACATCTAGCTAATCTATCTTGATGTTCTTCTGCACTTCTCACATAGTTTGTAAGCGGTAATACTTCAACAACGATTTGGTCATAATCATTTCTCTCTATAAGAAACGACTTCGCCACTATTAAGTGTTCAGGCTCTTCACTATATACGCCTGTTCTGTATTTCTCGCCAACATCCTGTCCTTGTTTATTCAAACTGTATGGATCAATGATTTCAAATAAGTACCCCATTAATTCCCTGATTGTTACAACTGTCGGATCAAATCCTGTTTTTACACATTCAGCGTACCCATCATAATCACCCTCAAGTGTATGACTTGTTCCATTAGCTCTTCCCGCTTCTGTAAACATAACGCCAGGTAAAGTTTTTATAAAAGCTTGTACTCCCCATAAACATCCACCCGCAAAATATACGACTTCCATATTGACTCTCCTCCTTGTTTAAAAAACCAGCTTGCCCCAGACCTATTCCCGGAGGATCATCTGGTTATCTTCCACTTTCGGTCCCCTCCCGAGAAACTTAAAAGAGGTACTTTGTCAGACGCAAAGACGAACAATTCATACATTTAATTAATCATACAAAAAATAAAGAAAAATTGCATAGGTATTAATTCACTTTGGATTTACTGAATAGTTCCACGCACTTGTAACTAAAATAATTATTCTACTTATTATAGCCCTCTGGTTCGCAATCGCTGGCTCAATTCATCAGCAACATTCAAGGCCAACCTACACGCTCACGAGTAACAAATGGAGCTCCCGGTTTCAAATATCTTTCTAGAGTCGGTACGGATTAACTTTACGTTTGCAAATTGTACACTTTTAACTAAAAATCTAAATTTAAAAACACCTCTTCTATAAATTTTGATGTATACCCAAGTACGTTAGTATATTTCAATCACCATATAATTGTTAGTAACTATTCAAAAGAGGTACCGTGTCATAAAGACACAAAATTCACATATTAAAGTAATTATCAAATAGTAATGAAAAATTTGTATTGATTTACTATGATTTATTATTGAATTGGGTTATATTTACTGAATAGTCCCAATCATAGGAAACTATAATTTAGGTCCATTACAAATTACAAGAAGCCTATGTATATTACAATAGAAAGCGAGGGAATTAAATCTAAACTAGTTTGTATTGTGAGAAGAAAGTGATAGATAGGACAACAGAGAAAGTCGTCCCTCACTTGTGGAGGTCTAATTGAGAATTTGAAATGACCGTTCTAATCCTCCATCTCGTATGAATGAGAATGTATTTCCCTTTAGTAAGGTAAGTAAGGTTAGTACTTGATTCGAATTTTTCTATATAAACCTATTAACATCAACGTCTATACCAATTATCGTTATATTTTTTCATTATATTTAAATGAAGTTCGTTAAATCTTCTCAGCTAAAATCTATCAATATAATTATTCTTATGCTACAATTATTATTGTATAAGAAACATTATAATCTAGGGGGTAATTGAATGTCAGAAAATCAAACTAACAACAAATTGACAACTGCAGCGGGCGCGCCTGTAGGAGATAATCAAAACTCGCAATCGGCTGGACCACGTGGACCACTATTACTACAAGATGTCTGGTTACTAGAAAAACTAGCAAACTTTAATAGAGAAGTAATTCCTGAGCGTCGTATGCATGCAAAAGGATCAGGTGCTTATGGGAAATTTACTGTAACTCATGATATTTCTCAATATACTTCCGCAGCACTTTTCTCTGAAATCGGAAAAGAAACAGAAATGTTCGTTCGTTTCTCAACGGTAGCTGGTGAGCGTGGAGCTGCAGATGCAGAACGTGATATCCGTGGATTCTCTATGCGCTTCTACACAGAACAAGGTAACTGGGATTTAGTTGGTAACAACACGCCAGTATTCTTCTTCCGTGATCCACTTCAATTCCCTGATTTAAATCATGCCATTAAACGTGATCCACGTACTGGTATGCGTAGCGCTAATAACAACTGGGATTTCTGGACATCATTACCGGAAGCACTTCACCAAGTAACTATTGTAATGAGTGATCGTGGTTTACCAAACTCTTACCGTAAAATGCACGGTTTCGGTAGTCATACATTCAGTATGATCAATGCAAATAACGAACGTGTTTGGGTTAAATTCCACATGCGCTCTCAACAAGGCATTGAAAACTTCACTGACCAAGAAGCGGCTGAAGTGGTAGGAGCAGACCGTGAGAGTTCTCAACGTGACCTTTACGATAATATTGAAAAAGGCGACTTCCCTAAATGGAAAATGTATATTCAGGTTATGACGGAAGAACAAGCAAATAATATGCCTTACAACCCATTTGACTTAACAAAAGTTTGGTATAAAAAAGACTTCCCGCTTATTGAAGTTGGAGAATGGGAACTTAACCGTAACCCTGAAAACTATTTCGCTGAAGTGGAACAAGCCGCTTTTGCACCGTCTAATGTTGTACCTGGAATTAGCTTCTCTCCAGACAAAATGTTACAAGGTCGTTTATTCTCATATGCAGATGCACAACGTTACCGTTTAGGTGTAAACCATCACCAAATTCCGGTAAATACACCAAAATGCCCGGTACACTCTTTCCATAGAGATGGTGCTATGCGTGTAGATGGTAACCAAGGTGGAACATTACCTTATGAGCCAAATAGTTATGGACAATGGAAAGAACAACCTCAATACAAAGATCCGCATTTAGCACTTCAAGGAGATGCTGGTGTTTGGGATTTCCGCGAAGATGATGATAACTATTATGAACAACCAGGAAAATTATTCAATCTGATGACTCCTGAAAAACAACAAGTATTGTTTGAAAACACTGCACGTAACATGGATGGCGTTGAAGAATTCATTAAAGTTCGCCACATCATTCATTGCTATAAAGCAGATCCAGCTTACGGACAAGGACTAGCAGAAGCGATGGAAATTCCTTGGGGCTATATCGAGGCTGCAATGGCTTAACAAATAGAGATGATTCTAAACGCTTAGTCAACAGGTTTAGCATCCCCTCTTAATACTTTTAACATTGAGTGGCGGTCGTAACAGATGTTACGACTAGCCACTTTTTTGATTACTTAAAAGAAGATGTGTCGGACACAATAACGAACAATTCAAGTTTTTAATTTTTATACAAATAGAGAAAAAAATCGCATAGGTGTTGATTTACTTTGTATTATTAAAAAATTGAATTGTATTTACTAAATAGGTACTTAACACTAGCGTTGCATAAATTCAGTTCCGCTTTTTTGGTCGAATCATAATTGCCTTCAAATATGCCACTATTGCTTTGCAAGGTTAGCACGTTAGTAACAGCCATAATCGTCATCCAGACAATTGTAGAACTCATAGGCGAGCTCGTTATATACGTATAGTACCCAATTTACTTTTACGTGACTCTTCAAAATAGGATGAAAAAAAAAAGCTGACAAGACCTCAATCTGGGAATGTCGGCTTTTATTGCTTATCGTTTACATCTTTTTATCGAACATGCTCTATTTCATTAAAGTAAAGACGATAATCCTTCTGATCTTCACCTTGGTTTCTTATTTTTAGTTTACCTTCATATAACGATTCTTCTGTTTTTAAATTGCCTATAAAAATGTTATGTCCGTTATTTGTTAAATGAATGACATATAATTTTCCATTCATCGCCTTAATAAAAGGGGACTCCCCATCCTTAGTATCTACTATATCAAATGTCCGTTTTTTGTCCCATTTCTCGTTTTCAATATTATACTGGTTGACTTCTAAACCATTCGCTGACTGTGATGGAATAAAGATTGTAGAATTAAAGATAGTAGACTCACCACTAATAGATCCAAGTACTTCAGCAGGACCAATTATTTTTTTAGATTGATTACTTTCTATATCGTAAACTATGAATTCATTAGCGACTACATTCGGTTCACCGTCGCTATGTCCCATATCATCTTCAAAAGCTTCTAATTTAAATAAAAGGTATTTATTTCGTTGAATTGAGTTATAATCATTTATAATTGTTAAATCAGACCAGCCATTCTCTACCATCGGAATAGAAATAATCGTATCATTAGTTACTAATTTTTGCTTATTCATATCAAATGTATATACACGAAATTCATCTCCATTATTTATCCGAGAGCCCCGTGTAATAACCTTTAATTTACCTTCTATTACTTGGACTTCCTCAACCTGCATCCAAGAGTAACTTTCCCTTTCTGGTACATCTAGACGGATAGGCGTAACTTCTTCTAATTTTTTATTCAGTACTTCAATATCAAAGGTTAAATCTTTCATAGGGTGTACATTATTTTTCGCTTTAATAGTGGCATATGCTAATAGTTTTTCGTCTTCAAAATAATTAGTAGAGACCATATCCTTACCTCGCATGAAATTCCTATGCTGTTTCACTAAATCTTCCAACATTGGTGGGGTATATGCTCTTTCTAATTTTCGTAAAAATGGTGAATTATTTGGATTGATTGTTTCTCCATTTGTAATTTCTAAAGGGTGATACATGTTACCTACTGCGTAATCACCGAATAGCTTTATATTTTTCATTTCATCGTCATCGCCACTTACTTTTTCAAATTCAATTTTTAAATGCTCATTTGTAGCAAAACTTGATTGTATATAAAAAGTTCCAATAACAATTAACGTAACCAAACAAATCGAAATGATTTTCCAATAGCGTTTCATTTGTGTGACCTCCCATCAAACTCTTACTTTATTCTTTATCAGAAAATTACCTGTCCATATTGCACAACTTAATACAAGAATCCCTGCTAATAGTTCAATGAAAAATAATTCTACCGGGTAAAAGTAATTACCTAAAATAAACTCATTAATATATATTGGGGCAAAAAAGATTAATAGGGAAACAACACAATAGAGAAAGCCATAAATAATCCCTTTAATACGAAAAGAACGTTCAAACAGGATAGCTGTAAAAATAATAAACACAGCCGCCATTCCAGCGCCATAATATAGAACAAATTTGATTAAAGCGTTCGGTAAAAATATCGCCAAATTGCGGAAATTGGTAATTTCGTTAACAGAGAAATCGGTACGAAACTCACTTGGAACCATCCACTGTAAAACTTGACTTTCAACTGGCAGCAATAATAGTTGTAATGCGACGAGGCCAAATACATATAGAGAAATTGTTGTTGCCTTTGCTAAATACACATTAATGCGCGCTGTAGGTAACATTAACAAACGATAACTAAATGTGTTTTTTCCAAGCCAATCACGATACCAAATAAAAAAGACATAAATAATTAAGGTAACCACGCAAACTACAATTGGGCCTAAAAACCAAGCTGACTGAGAAATTGTTACAAATGACATTGTCCCATATTGTTCGATAAACTCACTCTTCAGCATTAATTCTTTGTAAACTAATTCATTTGCCCGATTTAAATATGCTCGAGATTCAACAATAACCCCAATTATTTGCGAAAGAATCGTAATTCCAATTAAAATGAGATATAACTTAAAAAAACGATTAAATTCGAAATTGACTAGCTTCAAATAACGTTTCATGCTTTATACACCTCTCTCATGACATCGATTACCGATTTCCCTTCTTTTTCCCTTACCTCTTCTGCATCGAATTCTTTTAAAACTACTCCATTATCTAGTAAAACTACTTTATCAATTAAATGTTCGATATCATTTATTTCATGTGTCGTTATAATGACGCCGCGGTCTTCAATTAAATGACTCGTAAATACATCGGCAATTTGTTCACGACTAAATATATCAATCCCTGAAAAAGGTTCATCCATTAAGACATAATCGACATCCATTGCTAAACCGAGTAAAAGGTTCACTTTTGCGGTATTGCCTTTTGATAGTTCAGAAATTCGATCCGTTTCTTTTAGTCTGAAAAATCGGAGAAGTTCATCGGCACGTTCCTGATTCCAACAGTCGTAGAAATCAGCCATAAATATATATGCATCCCGAATTTGCATTTGCGGCAACATCGTTATTGCATCTGGTATATAGGTAATTTTTTCATAGCTCCCTTTATGAATTTTTTCACCATCGATGAGGATTTGACCACTATTAATGGGGGTTAATGCCATAATTGCCTTCATAATTGTTGTTTTTCCAACCCCATTAATGCCAATTAAACAAGTAATCTTTCCTTTTTCAGCAGTAAATGAAACGCCATTCAACACTTTCTTCCTACCAAACTTTTTTGTTACATCCTTTATTTCAATCACAAAGATCCCCCCATTTAATTAATTTCCCGTTCGTACTTATCCTTCACTAAATTCAAAGCTTCGTGTACGGGTACATTGATTGACCGAACCGAATGAACAAACGTATCAACAGCCTCTAAAATCAATTCCTCTCTTACCATTTTTAGCACCTGCTCATCCTTCGTAATGCGACTAGGCAAATTCCCCTCCGTAAAAATCAACCCTTGTTCCTCCATTTCTTTATAACCTCGCTGCGCCGTATTTGGATTAATCTTCAACTGATTAGCTAGTTCCCTTCTCGATGGAATCTCCTGACCCGGTTCAAAGTAACCTGTTGCAATTTGTTCTTTAAAATGTCGAATCACTTGCACATAAACAGGATCACGATTATTAAACTTTACATCCATAGAACCAACTCCTAAAAACATAGTGTATTTATCATCTCTGTATTAAGTGGTTAATACAGTGTTAACAAAAATAAAGTACGAAATTCCATTCACAGAAACTGTATTAGGTCCATAATACAGTTACGATAAAAGAATGCGCTAGAAAAAATTGTGTATTAAAGCACTAATACAACAACTGTATATGCTACCTATTAAATTCACTTGTAGTTCAAATCTAATATATTAAATACAAAACTAGGATTCTTCAAATGTATTAATAGGTTAATACACACTGTATTATATACTTAATACACTTTTAATGTCAAACAATAATATCAATAATCAATTAACTTAGAATCTACTAGGCAATAGGACTACCTCTTTCATTTCAAGAAAACTACAGCTACGTGTTTGTAAAAGTACCCTTATACAAACAAAAGAGGAAGAGCAGTGCTAATCAGCAACCCTCTTCCTCTTTGAATATACAAATTTTCTATTCAGATAGTCTTTCATTTACTTCATTCTGCAACTTACAAGGTTAATGGCTATTGAATAGCAGGATCTTTTTACGCCCGAATCCATTTCCAGATTTCGCTCGGTGTGGCGTTCTTGCCATACATCAGGATGCCAATTTTGAAGATTTTGCCGGCAAGTTTCATGAAGACCCAGACACTGACAGCAAGAATTCCGATGGCGATAATGATTTCCACCCACGGCCATTCTTCAAGAAGTGACAGGCGCAGAATGAGAACGCCAGGTGATGTAAACGGGATATAGCTTCCAAGTTGCGCCCAGAATCCGCTTGGATCGCTGAAGACTGGTCCGATGAAAAGGAATGGGCTAAAAGGCAACACCATGACCATGCCCTGGAAATTTCCCGCTGTCGAGATATCGGCCATTGTCGCACCGATTCCGACGAACAGCGCAGCATAGAGCAGGTATCCGAGGATGGAAATGAATAATAGCAATAGAAGTTCGGGCACTAGCAGATACTCGATGACCGGAAAATCGATTTTCCAGATGAGCATCGGCAGTGCGATGACAATATAGACAACGACCTGGATGAGACCGAGGACAAAATAGCCGATGATCTTGCCTTGCATCAGTTCTGCGGGTGTTAAAGACGACAGGATAATCTCAGCAATCTTGTCTTTCTTCTCCTGGGACGCGCTTTGGAAGATCGCCATTCCGGTGAAGACGATTGACAGCATGACGACAGCGGCAAATGATCCTGGAATCACACGTTCCAGCATGTTTTCACCGAACAGGCCGTCTTCTTCCGTATTTTCAGAAGCATCTTCAAAGACGACTCCCTGCGCGACAACTGCCGCTTCTTCCGGCGTCAGGCCGAGCTGTTCGAACTGCACCAACTGCAGCGGGCCGCCAAGGATCTGGACTTCATCCATGAAGGCCGAACTCGTATCTTCATGTGTGTAAACTGCTACTTTGCCGGTTTCAACCGTCTGTTCGTCGATGAAGACATACGCAGCGTCTTCTTCCCCTTCAAGCGCTGCAGTGGCTTCCTGTTCTGTGGTGTCTGTCTGTTCCATCTGCCATTCGGTATTTTCTGCCGCTGCTTCCAATTGTCCGTAGACCCCGAGCTGGTCGTTGACGTAGACTGTCGTTGTCGCTGTTTCATCATCGGAATTGAACAGGTCCGGCAGCAGGAAAAATGCTAGGAAGATGATTGGTGTCAGGAATAGGCCGATGATGAACGACTTGCTTTTCATATTGCGTTTGATTTCCCATTTGGCAACTTTCATCGTGTTCGTGTTACGCATGCAACTCACCCACTTCCTTCAAAAGATTCTTGTCCGTGGCGATATCAATAAAGATTTCATGGAGCGAAATCCGGTCGATCGATAGTTCCTGGATGTCGAGCTCATCTGGAAGATTCTTCAGCCAGACAGCGGGCTGCACATATTTTGAGAGATAGAGCACGGCCGTTTCCCCGTTCTGTTCGACCCGCTCGACTTCAGGCAGGCTTTCAAGCAGGCTGCGGCTGTTGCTACCGTTGATTGTGCATTTGAAATTGGCGTATTCCTTTTTGACATCACTCAGGGTCCCGTAGATCACTTTCGTGCCGCGGTGAATCAGGAACAGCCGGTCCGCCATCTCTTCAACTAGGTTCATCTGATGCGAAGACAATAGAATCGCCGTACCTTTTTTGGCCAGTGAACGGATTTCTTCTTTGAACAGCTCCTGGCTGACCGGATCAAGACCAGAGAACGGCTCATCCAGGATCAGCAGTTCCGGTTCATGGAGAATGGAGGCGATAAACTGGACTTTCTGACCCATCCCTTTCGACAACTCCTCGACCGACACTTTATCCTTGCCTTCTAGGCCGAACTTTTTCAAGTACTCGAGCGCGCGTTCTTTAGCTTGGTCCAGCGGATAATTCTTCAGGTCCGCAAGATACAGCAGGATGTCCATGACCTTGACGTTTTTGTAGAGCCCCCGCTCTTCCGGCAGATAGCCAATTTTATCGCGTGGGATATCTTTCGTCGAGCGGTTCCGGAAAGCAATCGTGCCTTCATCGGGATACAAGATGCCCATGATGTTGCGGATTGTCGTCGATTTGCCTGCCCCGTTCGGTCCGAGCAGCGCCATAATCTCCCCTTTTTTCACTTCGAAGGAAATATTTGAGACAATCTTCTTGTCCTTGAAGGATTTGCCCAATCCTTCTACGGTAAGCATTGTTTCCATTTCTCTCATCCTCTCTTATTTATCTACTTCAGCAGAAGGCTGATGATTTCTTCCAGTTCCAATGCTTTGACGTCAATGACACTGTTTTCATGTTGCGTGAAATACTGTTCCGTTGCGTCAGGATTATTTGATATCAGCTCGTTTCCGGAACGGGAAAGCTCACCCGGTACTGGCACCGTCGGCATTTCCTTGAGCCAGTAGCGGCGGAATCCGGCAGCGAGCATGTCTTTCTCATACCTGCCGACCGCCTGCCCGTCCTTCATCAGGAATAAATAATCCGCCAGTTTCTGGAGATCCTCCGGCTGATGAGTTGTCAGAATGACAGCACGGTCCTCCCTTTCCATCCATTCGACAAGTAAATCCATGAATTGCTTTTTTGATGGGATGTCGAGTGACACGGTCGGTTCATCGAGAATCAGGATATCAGTATTCCGCGGCAATGCGAGCGACAGGATCAGCTTCTGCTGGAGACCTGGCGATAATTTGCTGAAACGCTTATCGAGCGGGATGTCGAGCAGCTGGATCATGCGTTCGAAAAGCTTCTCATCCCATTTCGTATATAATGGGGCAATCAGCCTTTTCAAGTCCTCTCCTGTATAGGCGTTCCAGCCGACAGTGTTTTGCGGTTGGAACGTGACATGCCTTTTCCAGCTTTCGTCTTTCCCGTCGACCGATTTACCGAAGACCCTGATCCCTCCTCCGTCCAGATTCGCCAGATTCATGATCAGCTTCAGCAAGGTACTTTTGCCAGAGCCGTTATTGCCAACCAGCGCCGTGATGGTCCCCGGCTCAATCGCCAGGCTCACAGGCCCGAGCTGAAAATCATCAATCTTTTTATTCGCGTCTTTTATTTCAATCCATGGCTGCATCTGTCATTCCCCTTTCTTGAGTTTTTCTAAAGTCTCTTCAAAAACCGTTTTGATTTCATCGACAGTATAGTCGTAATCCATCGCGTTGCGGATGGCCCGTTCGAATTCCGCTTGGACAGAAGCCGTCATCGTTTCCTGTTTCATGGAGTTCTGTATTTCCGCGACAAAAGTCCCTTTGCCATGGGCTGTTTCGATAAAGCCCTGTGACTCCAGGTCCTGATAGGCGCGACGTATCGTGATGACGCTAATCTCCAGGTCTTTCGACAGCACCCTGATTGATGGAAGCAGTGTTCCTGCAGGCAAATGGCCTCCCGCAATCAGTGCCTTCAGCTGCTTTTCAATCTGATGATAAATCGGTTCACGAGAATCTTTGGATAAGCGTATCGGCAGCAAAATCCAGCCCCCCTCTCACAGATATTCCGTTTTCTTCATGGTTTTTCTCATATCCGCTTGCCAGTAATTACAGCCCGCAATGCTCAAGACAATAGCCACGATGACTGACAGCAGTGTCCATTCAGTTGCAAGCGACATCGTCCAGTGGATAAAGCCGTTCTCTGATAAAAGCGGGAACATGAAATAAAATGCAACGGCGCCAATCACCAAGTAAATAAACGATTTTACGATGGCGCTCGTATTGAAATTCCCTCCCGCTTCGCTCGCCGCCATGATAAAGCCGACTGAAATCGATAAGCCTAGCCAAATCAGCAGGAATGCGATGTAAGCGATTGGCGTCATCATGTCCCGGAAATTCTCGGACATCAGTGGCATCGCGATAAACAGAACCAACTGGAACGGAAATGAACAGAATGCATGGATGATGAAGCGGCTTTTGACGATGATGTTTTTTGGGATTGGCAACTGCTGAAGCATGATGATTGAGGGTGCTGTCCATAAATCCCCGTCCATCTTCTGCATCTGGAATTCCTTACCCTTCATCCAGGCTGGGAACATGAAGAAAATCAGCAGGAACATTAAATCAAAGAATTTGAATTCGCCTTCCAGGTAGACATCGAACGACAGCATGAAAATCAGGCTCATCGCGATATAGAAAATTAGGATCAGTAGAAAGCTTTTTATTGAAGCCTTTATTTCAAAAGTTGCGAGCCTGTAAGCTTGTTTCCATTCATTCATATTTAAACACCCTTTCTCAACTGTTATACTGTTTATATTCATATACACAGTAACATATTCTTTTTAGAGTGGTCAATACATTTTGTGAATTATGTAAATAAAAATAGGACCTGCTAGTCACCCAGGTCAACCTCTACTGTTAAAGTGCGAATCAGTTTACAGTAGAAATTGCCAAGGCTCAAGTGGAGAATGGGAAATGATTGTCTATTTCGTGGGAACGAAAAAAGCAGACACGCCAAGCGGTCTGCTCTTTTCTCCATCACATATCCGTAACATAACCATCCGAGTGTATCGAAACATTCCAGATGGATCCAATTCTCTTCAACTCTACCCAAAGGCCTTGAAAGAGGTACCTGTGTCAGACACAAAGACAAACAATTCAATGATTCAATTAATTATACAAAAAGTGAAGAAAAATCGGATAGGTGTTGACTTTTTTGTATTATTATAGAATTGCATTGAATTACTGAATAGCTTTTCGCACAGGCACCTAAAATTGAGAAACCATATTTCGGAAATAATAATGTTATACTTATTATAGAAATTTATCTGATTTTCAATTAGATCAATCTTCCGCAAACGAGCCAAATTGATGAAGAATCCTTAACTTTACTAACTAATCTTTTAACACATTTGAGCCATTCTGTGTAAAAAGCGATGCTTAGGTTATTATAAATGAACAGTATTACTTTTTATAAAAATATATCAATTCCTTGACACGATATTCCCCTAACGGTATATTCGCGTTGGATAAAATTATATTATGGGAGGGAAAATGATGTCTGCTAAAATTGAAATCACCCACACTTTTAATGCTGCCAGGGAGATTGTTTTTAAGGCCTTTACTCAAGCTGAACATCTGCAAAATTGGTGGGGACCATAAGGATGGAATTTTAATATTTCTACGTTCGAGTTCATCCAGGGTGGTGTCTTTCACTACAGCCAGAAATCCCCTGACGGCGATATCATGTGGGTCAAATTCATTTATGATCAAATTAGCATTCCGGAAAAGTTTGTTTATACCCAATTCTTTTCCGATGAAGAAGGCAATGTCGTGCGTGCACCTTTTAACAATACCTGGCCTCTGAAAGTACAGAATACATTTACGTTCCTAGAACACGATGGCAAAACAACCCTTACGATGATTGAGACTCCTGTATCAGCAACCGAAGAGGAACTTAAAACCTTTGTAGAATCACAAGATATGGTTCAAGGTGGATTCTCAGGCACCTTCAATCAATTAGAAGCTTATTTGTCAAAGGAATAAAATAAACAGAACTGATGTAAAGGAAATCACCGACTATCTATGAAGTGCCTCCTGTCAGGTAGACAGGAGGCACTTCATAGATGTTGAGTAGTTTGGTCGCCAATGAGTTTACCAATGGAATAACGTCAAGAATGTCCAAATTTCTACCGTTTAGGATTTTGAAAGAAAAAAAGCCTAACCCCTCGAGGAATTAGGCTTATGAACTTTAACAATTGCGCCCTTTTAGAATTAAATTGTATTTACTGAACAGTTTTTCGCGCAGATACTAAAAAGTTGATTGCGCCCTCCTTCGCTTTCATAGCTACCGATATGCTGGCTAACCGCTTGGTTAAACTCTGTTGGCTTATCTACGTTAGATAAGTGTCCTGTGCGCTGGAATACGACTAATCTTGCATTCTGAATAGCATAATACATTAAATATGAGTTATAGATTGGCGTCATTTTGTCCTCAGATGAGCCGATAATTGTCGTAGGAACTTTTATGTTGAATAAGTCGAAATAATAATTCCTGCCAAAAGAAGATTGAGATGATGATAAATAAGTATCTTTTCTAATTAGGAAAGAATCCTTGACTAAGCTTATCTTCATTTCATCTTTATCATCGTATATGCAAGTTTTTAGCAATTCATTAATTTGTTCAGGTTGACCATCTAAGCCTAATAACTTCTTTGTTCTACTCAGTGCGAGATTGCCCACTAAGCTTGGTATATAGAAAAGTGTATTGCTTAATATTAGTGATTTAACTCTGCTTTTATACCGTTTGTGGATTTCTTGGGCTACGAGTCCGCCTAATGAAAGTCCGCATATATGCACTTTTTCTATTTTCAAGTGGTTTAACACCCTAATAATATCCGCTGCAAACCGCTCTACTGTTAAGTTTTGTGTTTCAACTGAATCTCCATGACCTCTTAATTCGATAATAATCAGTCTGTGATTAGCACTTAAAGATAATTGCGGATTCCATGCTTCTCTTCTACTTCCCAGTCCATGAATTAATAAGAGTTCTTCACCTTCCCCTACATCTGTATAATTTAACATCCTCTACACCTCATAGTTTGTATTTTTACACACGTTACTATAATTTAAAATCCGTGGAAGTCAGCAGCAGCCATTTCCCAACTCGATTTCCTAAACAACGCCGAACTGCGGCGCATATAGTAACTCCGAAGTAATCCCTTCGCAGCCATCTCGGCCCTTAAACACCCCGACTAGTTCTCTCCCTTGCTTATATGCGAAACCGACGCCGATTAATAACGATGCATCCTTTAGAATTCAATTAGTTTTTTTACGTCCTTCCTCTTCGGCAATTCGAGTTCGCATTTGCCGTCTCCATCTCCCGTGCTGACCGTTTCATCCGCTTGCGTAATTGCGATAGCTACCACCGATTAACGTCCGACCAGTTGCGCCGTTGTAATACATCCTCGCCAGAAATACTAACGTATATGCGGACGAGGACTTCGTACCAGCCCATTTCTCCATATTAACGACTAAAAACCGCTTGCAGATATATCAAACTTGTAGAGCTTGACATTAAAATAAACACAAAAAGGCCATTACCTATAAGGCAATGACCTTTTAATGATAAAAGAGATACCTGCTCCAGACAAAAAACGAACAATTCAAATATTCATGTAATTAGACAAAAAGTAATGAAAAATCGCATAGGCAATGATTTACTTTCTATTATTATAGAATTGTATTTACTGAATAGTTCCGCGCACAGTTATCTAATATTAATGAAAATAAGAAAAATACCTTTCCCGAACCAATCCGATAAAGCTTTCCAGTCGTGGAATCAAAGAAGGCTAGCAATCATTTAACATTTCGAATACATAATTCAGTATAATAGGTTATGAGTCATTTTTTTACTGCTCCATAATCCCTTTCCACGTAAATCGAAAAGAAAGTTGGGACAAACGATGATGAATGCAGACATACCTTTTTTGAACAAAGAAGCGGGAGAAAAAGCTGCCGCTTACATAGCAACGTTAACAAAGCCCCTGGGAAGTTTGGGCAGACTAGAAGAAATCGCAATTAGTCTTGCAGAAATGACTGAGAATTTAACTCTTGAAATTACACCTCCAGGCATTATCGTATTTGCTGCCGATCATGGTGTTGTAAAAGAAGGTGTTTCCGCTTTTCCTCAAGAAGTGACGAACCAAATGGTTACAAACATTATGAATGGCGGAGCAGCCATCAATGTATTTGGTAGACAAATAGGCGCAAAGCTCAAAGTCGTCGACGTAGGAGTAGCGGGAGATATAACAGAAGAGCAAGTTGTTCATAAAAAAGTTCGCCAGGGTACCGGCAGCTTCCTCACTGAATTGGCAATGACACGAGAAGAAGCAGAAAAAGCGGTTCTCATCGGTTATGAAGAGGGGATTCGATTTATTGAAAACGGGGTCAAATGTCTGATTATCGGTGAAGTCGGTATCGGCAACACGACAACCTGCAGTGCTATTCTCGCATCGATTACAGGCGTGGACCCCGCTACACTTGTCGGGTATGGAACGGGTATTTCCACTGAACAACATGGACGGAAAATAGCGGTTGTTCGTGATGCAATCAGCTTGCATCAGCCCAACCCAACAGATGCCATTGATATACTGTCGAAAGTGGGTGGACTTGAAATAGCTGCAATGGCAGGAGCGATGATTGCAGCTGCAGAAAAGCGGATTCCTATTCTTCTTGATGGTTTTATCTGCACAGTGTCCGCTTGCCTTGCTGAACTGATTGCTCCGACAGTAGTGGATTATATGATTTTATCGCATCAATCAGCAGAAATCGGATATACAATAGCTGCCAAACATTTACGAAAAGAACCGCTTATCCAGCTGAATATGCGTCTCGGCGAGGGGACCGGTGCGGCCGTTGCTTTTCCGATTTTACAGTCCGCTGTCAATATGATAAATGAGATGGCTACATTCGCTAATTCGGGCATATCAGGCAAAGAAGATCTTGAAACTACGGTAAAAACATGAAAATCCACTTACTCGTATATCGCCTTTAGAACACGACGCAAAGGCGGATGATTGTTCAAAAAAAACATCGACAATGCCAAGTTCTCTTAGAACTTGGTGTTGTCGATTGTCGATATGCTGTTTTTTCAATTCGAAGATTACAATTTCACAACACGATCTATATCAAAAATCATTAAACATACTCATTTATAATTAAATAAGTTCTAGGCGCCTGTGCACAACAAAAAAACCGACTCCGGAATGAAATCCCGTAATCGGTTCTGAATTTAAATTTAAATGGCGGTCCCGACCGGGATCGAACCGGCGATCTCCTGCGTGACAGGCAGGCATGTTAACCGCTACACCACGGGACCTAAAGATGTAATACTTTCGACGTTGTAATTATTCTAAATACATTCAGGTCGAAACTAAATGTGTGAGACCGGCGACGTCCTACTCTCACAGGGGGAAACCCCCAACTACCATCGGCGCTGAAGAGCTTAACTTCCGTGTTCGGTATGGGAACGGGTGTGACCTCTTCGCAATCGTCACCAGACTCTTTGAGCTTGTTCGCTCAAAACTGAATGAAACAGACATTGTGTGCATGAATCAGGGTAATCAAGCCTTCTTCAAAAATGGTTAAGTCCTCGATCGATTAGTATCCGTCAGCTCCACACGTCGCCGTGCTTCCACCCCAGACCTATCAACCTCATCTTCTTTGAGGGATCTTACT